>JBOGJI010000115.1:0-10261 GCA_050747865.1 Thermoanaerobaculia bacterium | reverse complement strand
GACGTGCGGCTGTTCGGGTCGTTCGCGCGAGCGCAGGCCCATGAGGACTCCGACGTGGACGTGGCCGTCGTCCTGGAGCAGGTCGACAGGCGCACCCGCGGCGAGGTGATCGACCTCGCCACCGACGTGGGGCTCCCCCTCGACCTCCACATCTCTCCCACGATTTTCGACCGCGAGACCTGGGAACGCTGGCGCCGGCAGGAGCGTCCGCTGGTGATGGACATCGAGCGAGACGGGGTGCGCCTGTGACTTCGGAGGGGCGGCGCGAGGCGGCCGCGGAGGAGCTGCGGCTCGCCGAAGAGGAGCTGCGGGCCACCGAGCAACTCATGCAGCTCGGCCTTCTCCGTATCGCGGCGGCCCGCACCTATTTCGCGGTCTTCCACGCCGTGCGCGCCCGCCTGTATGCCGAGGGCCTGGAGCCGCGCACGCACGGCGGCGTGCTTCACCTGTGGAACATCCACTTCGTCAGGACCGCTCGCTACGATGCCTCGACCTCGCGCCTCCTGGCCAAGCTGCAGAAGTTCCGCCAAGAGGCCGACTACGCCCAGGCGTTCATCGTCGACGAGGCCGGCGCCCGCGAGGATCTGGAGGCCGCCCGTAGCCTCGTAGAGCGCATCCGGCAAGAGCTGGAGTCGGCATAGGGCGCCCCACGGGGGTCGGTAAGAGGAAGTCGACCCACTGGCTGGTGGCGGTCTTCGGCCTGGCGGTCAGGGCCTGCGGGATGGCACACCACGGCGGTAGCGGTCGAGGTCGGCGGCGAGTCGGGATTCCAGGGCGGGCTGGCCCGCCCTCCGGGCGGCCGCGAGGGCGTCCTCCTGCCAGCGCACGGCCTCTTCGAAACGGCCGACCTCGGCCAGCGCCTTGCCCAGCGCCTCGACGTGCAACACGTCGCGCTCGGTCGCGACCAGGCGCTCCGTGAGGGCGAGCGCGCGCCGGCCGTCGCGCACCGTCGGGTCGGGCGCGGCGGCGAGCAGCCGGGCGAGGAGGTTTGCCAGGTAGCGGTCGCCGGGAAGCAGCCGGTGCGCCTCGTCGAGGGCGATGCGGGCCTCCCGCCAGCGCTCGAGATCGATCAGGGTCAGGGCGTGGGCGTAGCGCGCCGGGCCGCTGCCCGGTTCGAGCTCGATCGCCCGTCGCAAGCTGGCCTCGGCCTCGGCCGGGCGGCCGAGGCGGCGCAGCGCGTTGCCGAGATTGAAATGGGCGTCCCGGTAGCCGGGTTCGAGGGCGACGGCGCGGCGGTAGTGCGGCACTGCCTCGGCGTCACGGCCCTCCTGCGCCAGCAGGACGCCGACATTGAAGTGTGCCAGGGGGAAGTCGGGGTCGAGCCGTAGTGCCTGCTCCAGCTCGGCGCGCGCGGCGGCGACGTCTCCTGCACGTGCCAGTGCCGATGCCAGGTTGACGCGGGCAACGGCGCTCTCAGGGCCGGCGGCCACCGCCCGGCGGAGCTCCGCAACCGCGGTCTCGAAGTCCCCTCGCAAGAGCGCCTCGTTGCCGCGGTTCTGATGCACCCGCTGGCCGCGCGCGAGGGCTGCGATCTCGTTCATCCAGGGGTCTTCGAGCGGCGCCTCCCCGGTGCCGTGGTGGGCGAGCTGCGCCTGGGCGCGCTCGGGGTCGCCCATCCCGCGGTAGGCCAGAGCGAGCGGGTAGTGCAGCTCCGTGGCCTGCGGGGCGATGGCGAGCGCGCGCTCGAGATGGTGCACGGCGAGCGGGAGCTCCCGCGCGGCGAGCGCCACCCGGCCACGGCCGGCGTGCAGCGAGGGGTCGTCGCCGGCGCCATCGAGCGCGGCGTCGAACAGGGCGGCGGCTTCGGCAAGGCGGTCAGCCTCGATCAGCAGCCGGCCGAGCGCCACGGTCGCCGGGCGATTATCGGGGGCCAGCTCGAGGGCGCGGCGGAAGGCGGCGATCGCGTGGTCGGGATCGCCGAACCTGCGCAACGCCTGGCCACGGTAGTAGGGCCAGCGCGCTTCGCCGGGGGCAAGACGGGCGGCGTTGTCGAAGCAGGTGGCCGCCGGCTGGTGGATCCCGTAGGCGAGGTAGAGCATGCCCAGTTCGCCGTAACGGCGGCCGAGTGCGTCGGGATCCCCCTCGACGATGGCCGTGGCGAGCTCAGTGGCGGCGGCTGAGAGCTGCGCGGCGACCGTCGGCTCGAGCTCCGAGAGGTCGGGTGCGGGCACCTCGACCAGGGTCGCGCCGTCCTCGCCCGCCGGGCCGCAGGCAGCCGCCAGGAGGAGGGCGATCGACACACGGAAGAACGACCGGCGGCGCCGACGCAGGGGGCTCACTGCGACGCCGCTCCGCTTCCGGCGGGCGCCCGTGCGGGCGCACCACGGCCCTCCCGGGGCGCATTCCGTTTCCGCCCCGTGCCCTGGACCAGCGTGGTATAGCGCCCCACTGGTGCCGCGCTGGCGGGCCAGGACTCCACTCGAGCGTCCGGCCAGTGGACGGTGATCTTCGCCGGCTTGCCGGCGTCCCCCAGGCCGATGAGCACCCGCGGGTCGTTGCTCACCAGGTAGCTGCCGTCGGCGCGCGCCCGGCGCCACAGGGTGCGGCCGTCGGCGAGGCTGAGCGCCACCCTCGCGCCGTAGGCGTCTCGGCCACCTTCGGCCAGGAGCAACCGCAGCCCGACCCAGCGACGCTCGGCGCCGACCTGGTTGAGCAGCAGGCGCACCGGGCCGTTGTTGCGGGTGACGAGCACGTCGGTGTCGCCGTCGTTGTCGAGGTCGCCGAAGGCGGCGCCGCGGCCGACCGCCGGCTCGGCGAAATGGGGGCCCGCACGCGCGGTGGCGTCCGCGAAGCGGTCCCCAGCGTTGTGGAAGAACTGGTCGGTCTGACGCAGGGGATAGGGGTCGCCGGCGGCCGCCTGGAGCGGGTCGATCCGCACGTGGCCGTTGACCACCAGCAGGTCGAGAAGGCCGTCGTTGTCGGCGTCGAACCAGGCGGTGCCGAAGCCGGTCATGCCGTGGCTCGGCGGGCCCAGGCCGCTGACTGCCGTCCAATCCTCGAACAGGCCGCCGCCGTTGTTGCGGTAGAGAGTGTTGGTCTCCTCGTCGATGTGGGTCATGAAGAGGTCGTCGTCGCCGTCGAAGTCCCCGGCGTCCACTCCCATGCTGGCCTCCGCCTCGCCGGCCTGGTTGAGGGCGGCGCCGGCGAGCAGGGCGTCGTCCGCGAACGTGCCGTCTCCCTGGTTGCGCCACAGGTAGTTTGGGGCGTCGTCGTTGGCGACGTAGATGTCGGGCCATCCGTCGCGGTCGAAATCGGCCGCCACCACGCCGAGGCCGGGACCGGAGGTGGCGGCGATTCGCGACGCCACCGAGACGTCCTCAAAGGTGCCGTCGCCGCGGTTGCGCAGCAGCCGATCGGGGTAGGGCGAGTAGGAGAGCGGGCCGCAGTAGTCCAGCGCGCTCGAGGCGGCGTAGCACTCCTTGTGGCGTTCCGGGGTGAAGTCGACATAGTTGGCGACGTAGAGGTCGAGCCAGCCGTCGCGGTCGTAGTCGACGAACGAGGCGCTGGTGCTCCATCGCGAATCGTCGGTCCCGGCGGTGGCGGTGATGTCGGTGAACGTGCCGTCGCCGTTGTTGCGCCAAAGGTGGTTGCCACCGAGGTAGGTGACGTAGAGGTCGGGGTGACCGTCGTTGTCGATGTCGCCGATCGCCGCACCCATGCCGTAGCCAGTGGCGGTCAGACCGGCCTCCTCGGTGACGTCCTCGAAGCGCAGATCGCCTGTTTCGGCCAGCAGATTGCGGAACAGCCGGCCGCCGGCCGGGGGTGCTGCGGGGAGCGGGAACAGCGCGTCGGCGTAAGGCTCGCCGCCGAGCATCTCCCCCTGCACCAGGTAGACGTCGAGGTCGCCGTCTCCGTCGTAGTCGAACAGCGCGGCCCCGGCGCCCATCACCTCGGCCATGTACAGGCGGCCGGTGGCGCCATTGAAATGCCGGAAGTCGAGTCCGGTCTCTGCGGCGCGATTCAGGAAGTACGGACCAGCGCTGGACTCAGGAGCCCGTGCCGCCGGTGCCCCAGCCTCGGACCCTCCCTGCCCTCTGCAACCCGCTGTGATGAGGGCCGCCCCCGCGACCATGACGGCAAGCCACGCTGCGGCGGCGCTGGTTGGCCGACCGCGGCACGATGAGTTCACTGCATTACCGGAATGCGATCTCGAATCCTTGATACGGCGAATGGCCGAACGCTACTCAGCCGTGTCGGCGGCTGTCAAGTTCCCGCTCGCGCCCGGAGGTGCGCGGTCGTAAAGGACTACGGCCCGTACAGCAGCAGGCCGAAGGTCTTGGTGAGGAAGACTGCGATCTGGTCGCGGGTCACCGGGCCGGCCGGGCAGTAGTTGCCCCCTCCGCAACCCGCCGTGATGCCCCGCCCCGCCAGATCCTCCACCCAGTTGGCGAACAGCGATGGGCACGGCACGTCGGCGAAGACTCCGCTGCACGCCGGCGGCACGTACTGCGAGCCTTCCAGCGTCTTCAGCAAGAACACCGCCGCCTGCGCCCGTGTCACCGAGTCATCCGCGCAGTAGTTGCCGCCGCCGCAGCCCGCCGTCACACCACGGCCCGCCAGATCCTCGATCCAGGGGCAGAACGGGCTGTCGAACGGCACGTCGGTGAACAGCTCCCCGCCGTCCATGCACGCCGGCGGCTCGTAGCTGCTCCCCTCCAGCGCCTTCAGCAAGAGCACCGCCACCTGCTCCCGCGCGGTCGGATCCGCCGGACAGTACTCCGTCTCCGTGCACCCCACCACGCGCAGATCCCGCATCGCCAACGCCGGCTCGGCGCTCACCGAGTGGTGCAACAGCGTCTCAATGAACCGGTAGAACACACTCGTCCGCGGCACGTCGGTGAAGCTGTCGCCGACATGCAGCGCCCAGGTCCAGCCGCTCCCCGTCGACAGGGCCTCGTCGAAAGCCGCATCCCAGTGGGTGGCTGGCCGGGCGCCGTCGATCTCCATCGCGTAGCAGTCTCCGCTGTCCTGGCAGCTCGCCACGTCGCCGGACGCGACGGTACCGTACGCGGCGGCGTCGTCCAGCAGGTTGTAGACCGGCCCGCCAGGTCCGTCGAAGTTGGAGGCGCTGCCCGTGGCGGTGTGGGCGATCGAGTCGCCGTTGCGCCACGCCGGCGCCACCTCGACCTGCTCGCCGGCCTCGAACACTCCGTTGCCGTCCGAAGTGACCGGCACGGCGTCGACCTCGAGCGCCTCCGGCTCGAGCTCTCCCGTCGGGCAGCGAGCGGTCGTGAGCTCGAGCGACCACGAGGCCAGGCTGCCGCCGTCTTCGGCGGCCGTATCGGCGATGGTCATCACCCAGTTGCCGTTCGGATCCTCGCCGACGAAGGCGCCCAGCGCCTCCTCCGGCACCAGGGGAGTCTCGACGACCAGATTCTCGAAGACGTTGTCGGTCACCGGTCCCGGCGGGTTGATGTCGCCGGCGTCGTCGTCCCAGGTGGTGCCGTTGAAGACGTTGTCGTTGGAGCCGCCGTTGTTGGAGGTGAGGGTGGCCACGGTGCCGACCGGTGACGTCACGGCGATCTGGAGGTCGGCATTCCAGGTGTGGGTGATCTCGGTGTGGACGTCGACGTCACCCAGAAAATCGAGAAGGCCGCTGACGCTGAGCGTCGAGGTGATGACCGGCGTGCCCTCAGGAGAGATGTCGATCGGCGTGTCGGTGCTGTCGAACACGGTCGTCGCCTCCTCCGGAGCCGCCTTCAGGGCGACCAGCGTCAAGAACCAGGAATCGAGACTGCCGCCGTCTTGGTCGGCCGTATCGGCGATGGTCATCACCCAGTCGCCGTTGGGATCCTCTCCACGAAACGCCGAGAGCGCCTCTTCGGCGACCAGGGGAGTAGCGGTCACCAGATTGACGTAGGCGTGATCCGTGGCCAGGCCGTCGTTGGTGACGTAGGGCGGCAAGCCGTCGGGGTCGGCGCGGTCGTTCCAGTGGGTGCCGTTGAAGACGTTGTCGTTCGAGCTGCCGTTGTTTGAGGTCAGGGTGACGATGGTACCCGCCGGCGAGGTCAGGGCGATCTGCAGATCGGCGTTCCAGGTGTGAGTGATCGAAGTGTCGACGAAGACGTCCCACAGGTAGGCCTCGACCCCGCTGACGCTGAGCGTCGAGGTGATCACCGGCGTGCCGTCGGGCGAAATCGCGATCGGCGTGTCGGTGCTGGGGAAAGAGGGGTCCGAACTTGAGCAGCCTTGGGGCACCACGTTGCCGCGCGACAGGCCTTGTTTGCCCGCGGACGCGGCACCGGCCGGCCCTGCGGCGAGGATGCCGAGTACCAGAGCCGACGCGAGTAGTGCTCGCGCACAAGGATGAGTGCTCCTGCGAGGAGAATCCGACCCGGCTTGCCCACAAGCGGGCCGATGCAGGAACCGCGTCCACGATCTGCTCATGACGTCCCTCCTCGGCTCGAATGCCACTGCTTGCTTAAAACTACTATACTAGTTTGTAGCTGCTGTCAAGAGTTTCAGCGGCAATCAAATTTTTTCAATTTGCGCTTCTGGCAACATTGCTTTCAAAAGATTAGAGCGCTTGCGACCCGCGGCTACGCCAAGCGCTTGCGGAAGCGGGCGACGGCGAGGCTGGCGGTCACCTCACAGCGCCAGCGCCGGCAGCTCTCCGTCGACCAGGAACAGTTCGCGCAGAAACGTGAAAGCGGTGCGCTCGAAGTAGTCGAGCTTCACCAGCTCGACGCGCTCGCGGGTCGCCGTGCAGTCCCATGCCTCCACATCACGAGGTTGCGCACCTTCGAACACCACCGGAGAGAAGGCGCCGACGTTGACACCGCCCTCGGGATCTCGGGCCGACGGATAGCGGAACAGCTCGATACCCGCGTCCCGCATGGCCTCTCCGAGCGCCTGGGTCTGGTCGTAGGCCACCGGCGAGGCGATGGCTGCGCGGTAGGCGTGAAAGGGCGGCGCCGTCAGGTCTACGCCTCGTTCAGTGTGTGCGCGCGCGGTGAAGGCCACGAGCCGTGTCGTCACGGTGCCGAGGTCGGCGTGCGTGCCCTCCAGGAAAGCAAGCCGATAATACGCCACCTCGGCGAACGCGGTTCGGCGCGTCTCCGATCCGTACCAGATGGCTAGTTCGTGACGATGCCCGAAACGTGAGCCATGGCGGAGGGGTGGGTACCGAAACGGCGCCGAAAGCAGTCCGTGCAGGCGGCCATGCGCCGGATCGGGCGGCTTCGCCGCCTCGATCAGCTGGTCGAGGATCGCCTGCTCTTCCAGGGTGTCAACCAGCTTGCGCGTCGAGATCTGATGCTGCGCCTCGGCCGCCCGCCACGCCGCGAGCCGGAGCGCGCCGATCTCAGCTTCGCCCGCGCATCGCGTCCAGATAGACGACGACATCCACCAACCCTTCGACTCGCTGGATGCGAGCCGCGGGTACGCCGCCGAGGTGATCGTTCGCGGCGTGGAGCCACTCCCGCGCGCGGGTGTCATCACCGCCGACCAGGGCGTCGAGGCTGCGGTACAGGCGCAGGAAAAGAGCCGCCAGCTCGCCCTCCTTGCTCGCGGGATCGATGCCACGGCCGCGACGGAGCCGGGACGCGGAGGCCTCACTGGCACCCAGGACGGCCGCCACTTGCCGATTGCGCAAGCCGAGTCGCGTCGCGGCCGAAACGACCGCTTTGGCGAGGACTGCGGCCGGCATGGCCGTCGTCGGGAGGGCGGAGGGAGCGGTTACCGTCATCATGTGCAAGTTTATCGCAACTTGCTTTCATGTGCAAGGAGTTGCTCACCCGCGAGGTCCACCCCGGTCAGGTGGCCCCGAAGGCCGCAAGGCTCCGGATCACGCCAGGCGCTTGCGGAAGCGGGCGATGGCGAGGCTGGCGGTGACCAGGAAGAAGACGCCGAGCGGCCACAGCGAGGGCAGGAGCTCGGCCGTGGGGGCGCCGCGCAGCAGGATGCCGCGCACCAGGCGCAGCATGTGGGTCAAGGGGAAGATCTGCGCCAGCCACTGGGCTGGGCGGGGCATGCCGTCGAACGGGAACATGAAGCCGGAGAGCAGGATCTGCGGCAGGAAGCTGAAGAAGGTGAGCTGGAAGGCCTGGAACTGGGTCTGCGCCAGGGTCGAGATGAGCAGGCCCAGGGTGAGCGCGGCGCAGATGAAGGCCAGGCATACGGCGCCCAGGTCGAGCAGCGAGCCGCGTACCGGCACGCGGAAGAGCAGCCAGCCGACCGAGAGGATGAGCGTCGCCTGGATCAGGCCGATGCCCACGTAGGGGAGGATCTTGCCCGCCATCAGCTCCGGGGTCTTGATCGGGGTGGTGATGAGCAGCTCCAGGTTGCCGCGCTCGCGCTCGCGGGTGATGGCGACGGCGGTGAACAGGGTCATGGTCATGGTGAGGATGACGCCGATCAGGCCGGGCACGATCTGCACCGCCGAGCGGCGCTCGGGGTTGTAGAAAGGGCGCAGAGCCAGCGTCGCCGCCGCGTCTACCGCCGTCGTACCGGCGCCCGCGCCGGCCGCCGGACGCGGGATATCGGCCAGCGGCCGGGCGGCCTGCAGCAGCGTCGGATCGCCGGCGTCCACCAGGAGCTGGCCCGCCGGGCGGCCGGGATCCCGCAGGCGGCGATCGAAGTCGGGTGGCAGCAGGATCCCCACCCCGACCTCGCCGCGGCGCAGCAGGACCTCCAGCTCCTCGGGCGTGTCGACCCGCGCCACCACGTCGACCACCTGGCTGGCGGCGGCGTCGGCGACCAGCCAGCGGGAGGCCTGGCTGCCCGCCTGGTCGGCCACCGCCGCGCGCAGGTGGCGCACGTCAGTGTTGATGGCGTAGCCGAAGAGCAGGAGCTGGAGGATCGGGATCCCGACCACCATGCCGAGGGTGAGCCGGTCGCGGCGGAGCTGGCGCAGCTCCTTGACGGCGACGGCGCGGATGCGGCCCAGGGAAGCCCTCATGACGCCCTCCGGTCGGCGGCACCTTCGCGGGTGGAGACGACGAAGACGTCCTCCAGGTTGGGGCGCACCGCCGCGACGGCCGCGGTGATTCCCCCTTGGGCGAGGGCGCGCTCGATCCGGCCCACGGGATCCTCCACCTGCGGCTCGAGCAGGACCCGCACCTTGAGGCCGAGCTGGGCGGTGCTGAGGATCCCCGGCACACCGGCCAGGCACTGGCGCACGCCGCGTTGCCCCTGGGCGTCGATCTCGACGATGCGCGCCGGCAGGCCGTCCATCAGCTCGCGAGGGGCGCCGGAGGCGACCAGCCTGCCGCGGTCGAGGATGGCCAGGCCGTGGCAGCGCTCCGCCTCGTCCATGTAGTGGGTGGAGACCAGCACGGTGACGCCGCGGTCGGTGAGCTCGAACAGGGCGGCCCAGAAGTCGCGCCGGTTCTCGGGGTCGACGGCGCTGGTCGGCTCGTCCAGGAAGACCAGCTCCGGGTCGTGGATGAGCGCGCCGGCGAGCGCCAGACGCTGGCGCTCGCCTCCCGACTGGGTGCCGGCGCGCTGGTGGGCGCGGTCGGCCAGGTCGTAGGCCGCGAGCAGCTCGTCGACCCGCCGCCGCTGAGCCGCCCGGTCGAGGCCGTAGATCTCGGCGAGGAAGAGCAGGTTCTCGCGCGCCGTCAGATCGGCGTAGAGCGAGAAGTGCTGGGTCATGTAGCCGACGCGCCGCCGCAGCGCCTCGGCCTCGGCCGGCACCTCGTGCCCCAGCACCCGCGCCGTGCCCTCGCTGGGCGTGAGCAGGCCGCAGAGCATGCGCACGGTGGTGGTCTTGCCCGAGCCGTTGGGGCCGAGGAAGCCGTAGATCGTCCCCTGCTCGACGCTGAGGTCGACGTGGTCGACGGCGGTCAGGGCGCCGAAGCGACGGGTCAGTCCCTTCGCCTCTACGGCGAGCCTGTCGTTCACGGGGCCGCCTCCGCATCGGTCGCGCCCGCCACCGCGCCGGTATCGAGCGCCGGGAACGTGGCCTCCACCGGCAGGCCGGTCGGCAGTCGGCGGGCCTGGTCGCCGGAAAGCGTGATCTCGGCGATCCAGACCAGGCGGCCGCGGTCCCGCTCGGTGAGGGCGAAGAACGGCGTGAACGAGGCCTCGGAGGCGATGCGCCGGACCTCGCCGGCGAACGGCTCGGCGTAGCCGTCCACGTGCACGCGGGCGGCGCTGCCCAGGTCGACGCGCGGCCGCACCGCCGCCGGGACGTAGACCCGCGCGTAGGGTGCGCCGTCGGCAAGGAGCACGATCACCGGGTCGCCGGCGCGCGGCCGCTCCCCGGGCTCGAACGGCAGGGCGTCTACGCGCCCGGCCGCCGGCGCCCGCAGGGTCAGCT
>JBOGJI010000114.1:0-6423 GCA_050747865.1 Thermoanaerobaculia bacterium | reverse complement strand
ACACCGCGCCGGCCGCGAGCGACGCCGGCCCGTCGACCGCCGCGTCGAGCGGCGACGCCGCGATCCCGGCCGCCAGCCAGGGCTACGTCGCGGTTCCCGCAACCCGCTCCGACGGGGTTCTCCTCGCGCAGCCGCCTTCGGCGACCCCGGCGGCCCCGGTGCTCGCCGGCGGCGAGACCGCGCGCGGCGTGCAGCGCGTTGAAGGGGAGGAGACGACTGCCGAACGCCTGCCGCAGCGCCTCGTGGGCGGGTTCACCGAATGGGTCAAGGAGGCGCTGGGATTCGAAGCCCCTCCCGAGCACGCCCGGTACATCCTCATGCAGCTTCCCGTCGAGGCGCGCGAGCTGCTCCAGATGGATCCCGCCGCGGCGCTCGTCGACTCACCGAACCTGCTGGTCGCCCTGCTCGACCTGGTCGGCAACCGCCACCCCACCGACGACGGCGGCGATGCGTTGCTACGCCTGTTCGACCACTTCGTGTCACGCCGCCCCTCTCCCGAGCGGGTCTACAACTTCTTCAACTCCCTGACCGTCGACCAGGTCCAGTACCTGGTGACCCATCGCTTCGAGGTGCTGAGCGAGCTCCCCGGCGTCCCGGAATGGGCCTTCAAGAGCTTCCGCGAGATCGCCGAGGCCCTCGGCCAGTAGACCCGCGAAAACCGGGGTCATAACGCGACCGCGATGTCGCGCCAGTCATCCTGGCTCGGCCGCCTTTCGAGCAACCCTCGCACACCCGCCACGATCTCCGAGAAGCGGCTGTGGTCGAGCGACCAGATCAGGATGCACCCGGCGTGGCTCTGCCCCGACTCCCCGCACTGCGCGCTCACGGCGGATCACGGTCGGGGAAGCTCGTGGCGAGCGGCGCCAGGGACCGTCGCCCGGCTCAAGCCGCGGTGTACGGGGCGCGATCCGGGCGTCGCCAGACGACGCGGCCGTTCTTGACGACCGTGTGGACGGGGTTGACGCCGTAGTGGTAGGCGAGGTGGTCGAGGTCGGGCTCGTCGAGGAGAACGAGGTCGGCGCGCTTGCCGGGCTCGATCGAGCCGATCTCTTGCCCCAGGCCGAGCGTGCAGGCGGCATTCAGGGTGGCGGCGGTGAGCGCCTCGGCGATCGACATGCCGGCCTCGAAGACGGCCAGGGTGAGGATGGTGGGCAGGGACTCCGTGTTGGAGGAGCCCGGGTTGCAGTCGGTCGCCAGGGCCACCGGCACGCCGGCTTCGAGCAGGCGGCGGGCGGGCGCGTAGTGGTGCTGCATCAGGAAGAAGCTGGTGCCCGGAAGCAGCACGGCGGTGACGCCGGCTCGCGCCAGCGCCTCGATGCCGCGATCGGAGACGGCGATCAGGTGATCCGCCGAGGCGGCACCCAGCTCGGCGGCCAGCTCGGCGCCGCCCGAGTCCTGGAACTCGTCGGCGTGAAGCCGGGGAGCAAGGCCGTGGCGGGCCCCGGCCTCGAGGACCTGCCGTGACTCGGCGGCGGTAAACACTCCGTGCTCGCAGAAGACGTCGCAGAACCGGGCCAGTCCCGCTTCCGCGACGGCCGGCGTGATCTCCTCGCATATCTCGGCGATCCAACGCTCGCGCGACTGGCGGTGCTCGGGGGGGATCTCGTGGGCGGCCAGCAGCGTGGGCACGAGGTCTAGCGCATGGGCCCGGTCGGCGGCGCGGATGGCCCGGAGCTGCTTCAGCTCATCGGCGAGGTTCAGGCCGTAGCCGCTCTTGGCCTCCGCGGTGGTGGTGCCGCAGGCCAGCATCCGGTCCATGCGTGGGAGCATGGCGGAGACCAGCTCCTCCTCACCGGCCTCACGGGTCGAGCGGACGGTGGCCAGGATGCCGCCGCCTTCCGCGGCGATCTGCTGATAGGAGGCGCCGGCGAGGCGGCGCGCGAACTCGGCGCCGCGCGAGCCGGCCCAGGGCAGGTGGGTGTGCGGGTCGACCAACCCCGGCACCAGGGTTCCCCCGCGACCGTCGAGGCGCTCGACCTCGGGCAGCTCTCCATGGAGGCGAACGCGCTCCTCGCGCGGGCCCACGAAGGCGATGCGGCCGCCGCGGCACAGGACTTCCGCGCCCGGCAGGCGCGTGAAGGCCCCCTGGTCGGCGCCGCGGCGGGGCGTCGCCCCCCGGGGAGTGGCGACCTCGGCGAGTCCGTGGATCAGCAGGTCGCTCATGTCGTCTCGGGGATCTGGAAGCGAGCCCGCGCCTCGTCGCGCAGCGCGCGGTCCGCCCAGCGCTCCACCTCGTCCCAGGCCAGCGGCTCGAGCAGCTCCGGCATCGGGTCCTCGCGCGCGAGCTCGCGATCGGCCAGGGCCTTGAGCGCCTGCACGGAGAAGTCGCGGACGTGGCTGAACTTGGCGGCGCCGTGCTCGATCAGCGCCGCCAGCGGCAGCCGCCGGCACAGCAGGTAGAGGTCCACGAAGTCGCGGCGCGCCGCCCGGGCGATGAGCGCGGCCAGCTTCATGGCTCCCAGATCGGCGGCCGACGCGACGTCCACGCCGTCGTGGGCCTGGGCCGGGGCGATCAGCGGGTACGGGTAGTGGAAGAGCTTCAGGGCCACGCCGTCGTGCCCGCGGCCGTAGAGGTAGCCGTCCTGCGCGGTCTCCACCTCGAAACGCGGGTCGAGCCGCTTGAGCGTCGCCAGGAGGTCGCGCCGCTCGGGGCTGGCGAGGCGGGCGGACGCGCTCATCAGATCCAGGTTGCCCACCCGCCGATGTCCGAGGTAGAGGGCCAGGGCCGCCGAGCCGGCGAGGTAGAAGCTCTCTGTCCAGGGCTGGCCTGCCAGGCAGCGCAGCCAGGCGCTCGCTTCGGCGGTCAACGCGTCCCCACGGTCGGGCGTCAATAGGGCCACAGAGCCTCCGCCAAGGGGTGGCATGGCGATGCGGCCGCCCCCAACACCCGCTCCCAGAAGCGACGGCTGCGGAGGCTCAGGCGCCGCCCCCCGCGAGCCCGCACCCAGGTGTCGACATCGGCGCGACCGAAGGTGCGAAAGAGCCAGGCCACATCTTCGCTGTCGCCTTCGTCGAGCACCCGCTCGATCACCCAGTCGGGGTGGGCCGCCGCGGAGGCCGCCTCGTCGGTCGGAAAGAGGCGCCGCGTGCCGTGCGGTAGGGTCACGGCGCGACTAGTGGAGCACGGGACCGCGGAAGGTGTATACCAGCGTGCTGCGGACCAGCACCAGGATGAGCACGGCGATCAGCGGCGACAGGTCGAGCCCCCCGAGCTTGTGCGGCGGCACCAGGCGCCGCAGCGGCCGCAGCACCGGCTCCGTGAGCCTGTGCAGGATCTGGACGACGGGGTTGTAGGGATCCGGACTGACCCAGGAGATCAGCGCCCGGATGATGATGACCCAGGTGTAGATCGTGATGACGGAGGACACCAGTCCCAGCAGGGAGAGCCCGAACCCCTCGAGCAGCCTCATTCTGGCAGTCTACTACGCGCCCCCCGGCGCCAGGTGATGGTCGACCCGGCCGGCGGGTCGCGAGATCGCCGGGGCGCAAGGGATTAGTTTGAGTCTGTTGCATAAGCTGATATTATTGAACTTGCGGGCGAAAGCCAGCGGGTTGTTCGGGACCGCGCTCGGAGCGCGGGGTGCGTGTCATGATTTCTTGGCTGATCGTGCACCGTGAGCTGTCGTCCCTGACGGCCGGGGCCGCGTCCCCGGCTGGCAGGGCTGCCCAAGGCAAACAGTCCTTCCGGATGCCAGGGGAGGGAGTACCCGACGATTTCGGACGGCTCCTTCAGGGGGAGGACCGGCAAGCCCTGGAGCAGCGCGAGCGAGTCTCCATCGCACGCGAAGAGATCGAGCGGCTGGCACCGCCGGGGGAGGCCGACGGGGAGCTCGGGAGCTGGGTCCTGGAGGCTCGCCCTGCGGACCTCCCCGGACAAGCCGAGCGCAGCGCGGTAACGCTGCGGGAGATCCCGCAGCTACGGCTGTCTGGGCGGGATCCTTTGGAGATGCCGGTGCGGCATGGAAGCCGTCCGGCAGAGAGAGCCGCGCCGCAGCCCGAGCTCAGAGCATTCGGCGAAGAGCCGGAAGCCCTGGGGTTGCCGGACGCGTCTCGCGAGCGCCCGCCCGCGGAACTGCCGTCCCTACCGGCACGCGGTCTGGAGTCGGAAGGAAGTGAGGCTGCGGGGCAACTGACCGAGCTGCCGACTGGCGAGGGGCGGAGCTCCCTGGGGACGACGGAGGCGGATGCGGTACTCCTGCCCGTGGACGTTCCCGGCATGGAGCGACATGGGACACTGGGGCAACCGGTCGAGCTGCCGATCGGCGAAGGGTGGGCATTCCTTGGGATGCCGGATGCGGATCCGTTTTCCCCGTCCACGGACGTTCCAGGTAGGGATCGAAACGGAATCCCTGGGCAGCCGGGTGAGTCACTGGTCGGCGGGGAGCCGGAAGCCGGCGGGGCGGTGGAGGCGGATCGCCGGTCTCCGGCCGTGGACGTGCCGGGCGAGGAACGAGCTGAGTTTCCGGGGCCGCCCGAGGAGCCGTCGCTTGGAGAGGGTCCGGAGGTGTCGCTGGCTGCCGGGGCCGCCGGGCCGCCGCTCGAGGGAGCGCCGGGGCGCGGGCTCGCGATTCCTCCCGGCTTCTTGCGCTCCGTGGATGGAGCGCTCCGCGGATTCCTTGGGCTGGGGGCGTCCGGCGAGCAGGTGCAGCGGCTTTGGGGCCTGATGTCGCCGGAGCAACAGATCGCGTTTCTCACCCGCCCGTCGCGGGTGCTGCCGGAGATGCGGTCGCTGCCGCCGACGGTCTTCGAGGTCGACGGCGTCGAGGCGCGCAGCGGCTTACCGTTCGCGAAGAACCTGCTCACGGCGTTCGATGACCTGCTGGTGGAGCTGCCGGACCCCGCTCGGGTGCGACAGTTCTTCGACGGCCTGACGCGGATCGAGCTGCTGCGGCTCGTGGCCGAACGCGCTCCGGACATCGGCGGCCTGGCCGGGGCTCCGTTCGACGTCCGCTACGCCGCGAACGAGCAGCTCGCCGCCCGGGACTGGCTGCGGCTGCGGGAGACGGCCGACCCCGACGCGGATCGCGGGGCGGCGCAGCTCGCCGGGCTGATGGCGGGAGGAAGCCGGCTTCTCGAATACGTTCTCCCCGAGGGCCTACCTCGCGGCGGCCGGGGCCAAGATGCGCCACGCGCCATCGGCGGGATCTCCCAGGTCGTCGGAGATCTGAACACCGCGCGGCGGGTCGCGTTCTTGCTGCCCGGGACCGGCACCTCGCTCGACGGCCTTCCTCGGGTCGCGGATCAGGCCGCGCGACTCTACGACCTGACTCAGGGCGCAGACGGGGGAGAAAGCGCGGTCGTCACCTACTTCGGGCTGCGGACACCGCTGGCACCGGGCGCCGAGCTGAACGCCGCGCAGTTTCAGCAGGCGCGGCAGCAACAAGCGGCGCAGCAAGTGCGCGAGCTGGTGACCGGGCTCCTCTTGCCGAGCGGAGTGCGCACCACGATGGTCGGCTATTCCCTCGGCAGCTCGGTTCTGAAGCAGCTCGTCAAGACCGAGGGCGTCAAGACCGACGCCGTGGTCCTGCTCGGCCTGCCGCGGCGCGAGCTGCGCAAGGTCCCCAGGGAGGTGGCCGGCCAGCAGTCGGATCTGTACGGCAACTCCACCGCCGGCGAGCCCATCGAGAAGATCGACGAGGAGTGGCTCGCGGCCCTGGCCAGGGCGGAGAGGGCGGCGAAAAACGCCGGGACAGCCCCCGACGTGCCCGCGATCGAGGGCGAGCTGGTCGACGGCACCGACGACTACCTGGCCGCGGGATCGCGCGAGCTGCAGCAAATCGTCGCCGTCGTCAACGACACGGACCTCGCCGCGGAAGCCTCGAACCTGGCGTCGCAGTTCGTGGGAGCATAGAGAGCATGCCCGGCCCGAGACTCGACAGGAAACCGAGGGATCGATCATGAGCGGACATGGCCCTGGGAACGTACACGGAGGATGGCACTGGGGTGGATGGGGCTGGGGAAGGGGGCACGAGCGAGGCGATCGCTCCGACTCGGAGCGAACGGGTGAGCGCAGGGGCTGGTGGGGACGTGGCGGCGAGGGCGACGGGCCGGATTCCGGCGAGCGCAGCGACCCTGGTCATGGGCATGACGAGCGCCGGAACGCCCTCGACGGAGCCTTCAGGTGGGCATCCGATCCGAAGGGTCGCGATGACAGCGGGGATCGCAACCCGTTTGACTTCCTGAGGCGCGGGGGCGCGCACCGGGATCCGGGGAAGGGACCCTTCGACCCCGGCGGCGATGGCAAGCCTCGCGGCTCGGAGCGCAGGCACTCCGGCGGCCCGGCCGGTGGTGGCGGCTGGCCCTTCCCGTCTCCGCCGGGCGGCGCACCCGGAAGGGTCGGCGCCGGCCGCGACGAGGGGCCCGGCGACCCGCGGCCGGCGCCGCCGAACGCGGGTCCCGGTGGCGGCGTGCGGCCCTCTGCCG
>JBOGJI010000113.1:0-7148 GCA_050747865.1 Thermoanaerobaculia bacterium | reverse complement strand
CTCGGAGGGCAGCCCCGCTGGCAGCTGCCGATCTCACTGATCGGCGGCTCCCTCGTCATCCTCGCCGGGCTGCTCGGCCTCGTGCTGACGGTGCCGGCCCTTGCCCACAGCGAGAGCGTCAGCCTCGCGATGCTTCTGGCGGAGGCGTGCATGGCGGGGATGGTGATCGCGCCGGTGGGTATGGCCGCCGGCGCGATCTGGCTCTCTCGAGCCTGGATCCGCCGTCGGCTCTCGTTCAGGTGAGCCAACGAGCCGCCGAAGCAGAACGAGCCCCGCAGGGCGCACCCTCCGAGCGGGACGTCGCGGCCGCGCCCCGGGCGCGATCCTGGGTCGCGCGCGCGGCCGCCGTGGCGGCCGTCTTGGGGTTGATCGGACTGCTGGCCTTCGGGCTCAGCATCAAGGCGCCCAACGACACGATCGACCAGCGCCTCGCCGAGGGGCAGACGGCGTCCGCGCCCGGCTTCGCGCTCGCCGTGCTTCAGGAGGGGGAGCTGCCGCCCGGCCTGCGCCGCGAGATCGCTTCGGCCCTCGCCGACGGCGAGGTCGCCCTCGACGAGCTGCGGGGGACGCCGGTGGTGCTCAACTTCTGGGCGTCGTGGTGCGTCCCCTGCCGGGAGGAGGCGCCACTCCTGGCCAGCAGCTGGCGGCGCTACGGCCCCGACGGGGTGCTGTTCGTCGGCCTCAACATGCAGGACGTCACCGGCGACGCGGAGAGCTTCATGCGCGAGTTCGACAACACCTACCTCAACGTCCGCGATCCCAGCAACGCAACGGCCAGAGAATGGGGCGTGACAGGAATACCTGAGACCTTCTTCATCACGCCCTCCGGTCAAGTGGTGAGCCACGTGATTGGGGTCGTCTCCGAGGAGCAGATGCGCGCCGGCGTTGCGGCGACCGAGACCGGGAAGCCGGTTTCGGCGTTCTCGGGCGGGGCCCGGCGCCCGACCCGCTAGGGCTCCGGCCGGAGGCGCAGTTCCCGGCCGGGTACGATCGAACCGATGGCCGCGAGGTACGAGTGCGATCCGGCGGGACTGGGGGCGCGGCTGTGGTTCCCGGGACCTTCGGGCCCGTATTCGCCCGCGCAGCGTCGCGCGATTCGTCGTTTGGTTGCTGCGCGGGTCGAGCGCGCCTCCGCCGCGTCGGCACGGCCGTGCGGTGAGCGCTGGCCGTTCCGCTGAGCCTGGCCTCGGAAATCAAGACCGGGCGCATGAGTGCGGCGTAGTGCCGGGGCGCTTATCGGCCTGAGTGATACTGCTACGCTGCGTAGTAGATGGCTGAGGAGAAGCGCAAGCGCCTAGTCGGACTGGCGACCGCGGGGGTGCTCGGCGCGGCGCTGGTGGCGGCGCTCGTGGCGGTCGCCCTCGCGGGAGGGGGCTCGGACGGGACCGCCTCCCCGGACGAACCGTTCGGGACCCACTACGAGGGGCTGGAGGAGCGGCGACTGGCCGCCGGCGTGCCGGTGATGAGCGACGCCTCGCAGGGCGAGCACATCCACCCGGAGCTCGCCGTCTACGTCAACGGGGAGCAGATGGAGGTGGCTGCGAACATCGGCATCGATCCCTCGCGGCCACCGGAGCAGATGGCCGGCCTCCACACACACGACACGAGCGGCACGATCCACGTCGAGAACGCGGCCGATCCCACCCTCGGTCAGTTCTTCCAGATCTGGGGCGTGCCGTTCTCTGAAACCCAGCTCGGTCCCCACCAGAGCGAGGGCGCCGCCACGGTACGCATATGGGTGGACGGCAAGCCGTCGACTGCCTTCGGCGACCTCAAGCTCGAGGACGGGCAGGAAATCGTCGTCGCCTACGGCGAGCCCAGCGAGATGCCCTCCGATTTCGGGTCCTGAGCGCTCCGGATCAGCCTGCTCGCGCTCGCGCCTACCTGCTCGGGAACCGCAGCGGCCGATCGAACGCGAAGTAGCTGCGGGTCATGAAGTGGCCGCCCGTGATCATCCGCTCGCGGACGATCCGCTTGGTCTCCCGGTCGATGTCAAGTCGGTACCAGAGCGGAGTCGCCCGGTCGAAGAGCGCGATCCGGATCACGCCCGCACTCGTACCGAGCCACCGCACGGTCCTCGCGTAGGGGGTCCAGCTGAAGAACTGATCGAGCTGGAAGCCGTCGGCTCCGAAGCGGGTCTTCCGCACCGGCCCGCCGTTCAGCGACTGATAGGCGGTCTTTCCGATCGCGTCCACGGTCGTGCCGGTGTTGGTCCGGTAGAACATGTGGTCCGGCGCCTCGAAGCGGTATTCGGTGCGGACGATCACGCCGCCGATGCCGCTGGTCAGCGACTCCTGCATGCGGACGGTCCTCAGCCCCAGCATCGCGGCCTCGGCCTGGCGGAGGAGCTCGCGTGCGCGTTGGCTTCGCGCGCTCGCCCAGCGGCTCGGCACCGTCACCTCGTGATCCCGCCCGCCGTCGGTGATCGTCGCCGTCAGCTCGGCCCCGGGATCTGGAAGCGTGAAGCGCCAGCAGCCCTGCCCGCATGGCTCCGGCTCCACAGCCCCTTCGAGTTCGGCCTCGGCCTCCACCGGCCTCTCGTTGTAGTCGAGCAGGCGCAACGTCCCGCTCAGTTCATTCCCCTGCCGGCGCAGCCAGAAGGCGGCGATGCTCGACCCGGCCTGCTCGGCTGCCGCCAGCTCCCTGTTCAAGGCCTCGGGCTGCGGGCAGGGATCGCAGGCCGCCGCCGCCGCCTCATCGCTCTCGCCGAGCTGCTGTGGCGGCAGCGGGAAGGCGACCAGGGCGGCGACGACGACGATCGCCCCCAGCCCCAGCCATGGCTCTACTCCGAGCAGGCGCCAGTGGCGCTGCTCCGAGCGCCGGGGCGGGTGCGGGTTCGCGGCCAGCAGCGCCGGCCGCAGCCGCAGGGCATGCCCGTAGCTCGCGAGCGCGATCAGCGCCACCAGCGCGATCTTGATCGCAAGCACCCGCCCGTAAGCCGTCTCCCACAGCGCCTCCAGGTGGCCGAGCTGCGTCAGCGCGTTGATCGAGCCGCTGGCTGCGACGACCAGGAACGCCGGCAGCGCCAGGCGCCCGAAGCGCCCGAGCACCGAGCCCATCACCGCCATCCGGACGCGGGTGCTGCGTCGCCAGAGCGCCGGCAGCCAGGCCCAGGCTAGCTGCGCGATCCCGCCGACCCAGATCGCGCCGGCGACCAGGTGGATCCAGTCGGTGAGGACGGCGAGGCCGCGCAGGTCGGCCGAGTTGGCGTGGCCGCTGAGGGCGATGGTGAGGAAGGCGAGGACGACGGCCGCCGCTGCCGTGATCCGCATCCGGGCTGCCGCGAGCAGGACTCCGACGACGAGCGCCGCCACCGTCCCCACCCGGGCGAGGCCGGCGGTGTTCGAGAGCAGGAAGTCGCCCAGGCCCGAAAGGCTCAGACTGCCGGCGGCGTCGGCGCCCTCGACCATCGCGACCAGCGCCGCCGCGCAGGCAGCGATCCAGCCGGCGTTGACGGTGCGGCGCCAGAGGCGCGGCGCCCGCTCGCCCGCATCGACTTCCTCCGTCGCCGAGTCCGGGAGCATCCAGGAGGCGGGCTCCCGCCCGGCGCGGGTGAGAAGGGCGGCTGTCAGCACGCCGCCGGCGAAGAAGAACAGCGAGGCGTAGAGCAGCGCGCGGGCGGCGATCCGCAGCCAGCCGTCGCGGGCCAGCGGGCTCTGCTCGAGGTCGTGCTCCACGCCGACGGCAGCCGTCTTCACCCCGAAGCTGAACGCGCCCGCCAGGGTGTGTCCGTCGACGGTCGAGACGGTCTGCCAGTCGACTCGGTACGGCGCCCGGCCCAGTCGCGCCTCGGGGCGGAGGACTAGCTCCTTCTCGCCCCCGCCGGCGACCTCGGCCGACACGGTCTCGCCGGAGTCGAGGTTGACGACCGTCGCCTTGCTGAGTCCGCGGTTGAGCGGCTCGGTGAACTCAAGCGTGATCTCGGCCGGGCCGCTGCCGAGCCGCTGGCCCGGCTCGGGCTGGGAGTCGAGAAAGGCGGCGTGACCGAAGGCGGCAGTCGGGGTCAGGAGCAGCGCGAGCAGGCCGACCGCCACCGCGACCGGCCAGCCTCGCGGGATGAAGCGACTCGCCGGCACCTGCTATGGAGTGTAGTAAGAGCCCGCCAGGGGACTGGAACGCCGCCGCGGTAGCGGCTCCGGACTTGCTCACCTCCGGGGTAGCTCTTCCCGACGCCCCGCAACCCACCGCGCGGCGCATTCCGAGGGTTCCATTCGGGGTTCCAATCTGCACGAAACTCAGGACAAGTCAGACCAACTCAAACCGCATAGGGATGCCGAAAAGCAAGTCCACGGCACCCCCGGACACTAGTAGCGCATTCGGCTGGGGGCCGAAAGGTCGCTGGTTCAAATCCAGTCGCCCCGACTAGTTCAACGAGTCCGACGGCTCGCGACGCGGCGCGACAGGTCGCTTGGATTGGCGGATCCGCGACTTCGACCCGGTCACCGCGCCTTGTGATCCGGGCCCGGTTGGACCGAATCCGGAGCGGATCGGTAGCTCGCTGGTAGCAGCGAGGGCGGTCGCACGGGCGGCCACTGGTAGCAGCGCGCCGGCGGCTCAGACGACCGGGGCTGTCTCTAGGTTCCGACGCGATGGCAGCCCCACGAAAGGCCAAGCCGCCGCCGGTCACGGTCGTCTACGACCCGGAGGCCGTACTGGATCTTGAGCAGGTGAAGGGGAAGGATGAGCGCAAGGCCCTGTTCAACGCCGTCGACAAGCTTCGGCGACTCGGAGCACAGCTGGCGCCGCCCCACGTGAAATTGCTGAAGGGGGAAGCCGACCTCTACGAACTGCGCCCTCGTCAGGGACGCTCCGCCGTCCGGCCGCTGTACGGGCGGTTCGGCGATCTCTTCGTGATTCTCGCCATCGCAACGAAGCGCGACTTCGACCGCAAGGTGCGGCTGGCAGGTGAGCGGGCGGCCCAGTACGACGACTAGGCTTGTGTCGGTCTGATAACTCCAGTATTATCGCTCGACGACCGATAGGAAGTTCGATATGGCTACGAAGCAGATCAGCAAGCTAAAGACCCACGGCGAGGTTCTAGCCGAGGAGATCACCCGCGACGAAGACTTTCGCGCGGAGTGGGAGCGCCTTGCCCTGGCTCGCGAGGTGGCGGCCGAGCTCGTCCGCTACCGCTCGCAGAACGATCTCTCCCAGCGTGCGCTCGCTGAGCGTCTCGGCGTCAGCCAGCCGCGAGTGGCGAAGCTCGAGTCCGGCGAGCACAACCCGGACGTCGACACCCTGGTCCGGATCTCCCGCGCCACCGGGCTCGAGTTCGCGATCGATATCGCTCCGACACACCGGACACCGAAGCTGGTAACAAAGCAGGTCCGCGACCGCCGGTCGACCTACGTCGATGACGGCGTCTCGGTAATCGCTGCCGTTCGCTGAGACGAGCGGACGCAGGCGTGGATTCGCCTGTGGACGGCGCTGCGGACCAGCCGTCCGCCGGGGTCAGCGTGGGCATGGGGCGTGCGAGGCGCGGTCCGCATCCGACCCCACCCCCACACCATGAATGGCGTGTGACTGGGGTCGGATGCGGACCGGGAAGCGGAGTTGAGCGGTGGGGCGGGCGGACTGACGGGCGGTAAACAGCGGAGGAAGTTCGAGAGTCGGGTTGGACTGATCGGGGACTCATGCGCCTTAACAAGTAGATGGCCGGATCGATGGGACATGAGGCACGGGGAGGCGGGCGATGACGGGACAGGAGGTTGCGGAGCTCGCGGTTGGACTGGCGGCGCAGTTCGCGACTTAACAAGTAGGTGGCCGGATTGACCAAGACACGACAGGCGAGGCCAGCGGAGCCCTGGATGACGAAGCGGGAGCTGGCGCGTCGTCTGCGGTGCTCGACGCGAACGATTGAGCGGCTCAGGCTGCCGGCGATGCGCGTCGGCTCCCAGAACCGCTATCGCCTAAGCGAGGTCGAGGCTCACCTGCGCGGCGAGGACCGTCGGGGCCGATTGCTTGTATTCCCGGGCGGTCGAGAAGAGGAGCATCCGGCATGAGTGCGTTCAAGCGAGGGCGAGCCTGGGTGGCGAAGTTCCAGCTTCGAAGCGAGCAGCACTGGGTGCCTGGCGGCCCGTGGGACTCGAAGCGGGCGGCGCAAGAAGCCGAGCGCCGTTACCGCGATCGCCTCGAAGCGCGGCGCACGAACGAGTCGTGCTCGAGCTTTGCCTCGCGCTGGCTCGAGGAATGGCCACGCAAGGCGGCGTCGACGCGCAAGCTGTACGCGCAGGCAGCCGAGCGGTTCGCGGTCGATTTCGGCGCTACGCCGCTCGGAGAGGTCGAGCGCCTGTCGGCGAGGTCTTGGGCCCTCGGCGCGCCCCGCAACATCTCGAAGATCATCGGCACGATGTACGAGGACGCACGGAACGTCCAGAAGCTGGCGTGGGATGACGTCAAGGTCCGACGGGCCGCACTGGGAACGCTAGTTGCCGAAGGTGACGTCGCCGCCGACCTCCTCGAGCGCGCCCTCGCTGACCATTCCGGGGCGGTGCGCGCGGTTCTTCTGCAGGTTGAAGCACCCTCGGAATTGCGGGATGAAATCCGCTCGCGCCTGCGGGACGATCCGGATGCCTACCTACGAGCAATGGACTCGCAATAGGTCATTTCGGAGATCGATGAGGCGGGTGCTTGGGCAGCCTTCATCTCAGCTGAGCTAGGACGCGGCCAGCTGTTCCAGCTCTCGGAAGGTGTCAGCGCCGGTTTGGATGAGACCGACGTCAGGGTGTCTCGGGAACCGAGCCTCGTTCTTGGCCAGCAGAGCGAGCGCCTGCTCTGCGTTTCTGCTTGCCACCCCAGCGTCACCGACTCGCTCGGCGATCCTGGCTTCCGCCAGGAGGATGCGGAACTGCTCGACTGGGAAGAGCCCAGACCGGGCCGACGTGAACTCGTTGAGCAGCTCCAGGGCCTCCTGGTAGCGCTGTTCCCACGACGCGGCGACGATTACCTCCGCGAGAGCCAGAGCCGCACCCGTGTCGTAGCTGAAGTGGCGAGCTCGCTGCAGTCGAAGGGACTCCGCGTATGACCGCGGCCACGAGAAACTCCCCACCTGTGGCCAGATAAATCCCCACCCGTCCGATCCCGTCGCGACGGTGCCGAGCTTCGGCATCAACGACGACGGGAGGCGGGATGAAGTCAGGCAGAGCGCA
>JBOGJI010000112.1:0-1972 GCA_050747865.1 Thermoanaerobaculia bacterium | reverse complement strand
AGCTCGAGCCAGAGAGCGAGATCCCGGGGTCGCTCACGGACCCCACGCTGCAGCAACGCGGTCGCGCGCGGAGCCAGATCGCGCTCCAGATAGCTTCTCGCCACTGCCGCGATCAACGCGCTCGGTTCACGCCAACCCTCGCCCACTGCCGCCCAGTTCTTTACCGCCTTCCAGAGCTCGCGGTCGGCCTCGTCATATCGCCGCTGCTCCAACAGCGCGAGATTCAGATTCACGTAGGTGTACGGATGATCGGGGTACAGCTCGATCGCGCGGCGGAACGTCGCCTCCGCGTCTGCCAGTCGCCCCTCGTCGATCTGCAGGAGACCCAGGTTGTTCAGCTCGCTGCGAGTCAGATCGGAGGACGCGGCGGAGACCTCCGCGTCCTCCCCCTCTGTGCCGCCGCCGAGATATCCCAGAGCCTCGAGCCGCGCGAGCGCCTCCGCGCTCGCCGCGCTGTCGACCGCGCTCGCAGACGCGACATCCTCCCTGAGAAGCAGGGTCGCGTAGTCGACGGCGGCGAGCGCGGGACGCCCCACTCCGGGCAGGGGGCTGCCGCGCCAATCCGAGCCCGGAGGAAGCCCGATCAGCGCGGACACTGTGGGAGTCACGTCGTACACCGAGCGCGAGTCCGGCGCGCGACCGCGAGCGGGGATCCCGCGGCCGGCGATCACGAACACGCCGTCCTCGCTGTGCCAGAGAGGCGCCGTCGCCCCCGTGGCCGCGGTCAGGCCGGCGGCCTCCGAGAGCCCTCGCGGCCGGTCCGCACCCCACTTGAAGCCGTGGTCCGAGACCACGACCCAGGTCCACTCTTCGAGCGGACAGCTTTCCAGGTAGCGGCCGATCCACTCGTCCACGTGCGCGAAATAGTGCGGCACCGCGGCGGCGTAGACGGCGGCCTGCTGCTCCGCGACATCGGGGACGATGGGCGGCGGCATGTAGCCCGCCAGCAGGTGTCCGATCGTGTCCGTGCCCTCGAGATAGACCATCAGCAGATCGGGCTCCTCGCCGGCCAGCACGAGCCCGGATTCGAGATATGTGCGGCTCGAGGCGAGGATGCGCCGGAACCCGTCCACCGGGTCCGCCAGGCCGCGGGCCGCCGCCACCGAGCGGTCGAACGTCTGGCGCGAGACGTCCATGAACGCGTGCAGCTCCTCCCAACCCGTCTCGCGCACCGCTCGGCGACGCAGCTCGGCAAACGTCGTTGTCCGCTCGGCGGGAGACACGACCCCCGCCATGTCCCGCCGCGATTCAGCCTCCTGGCCGTGCTCCGTCAGCGTGTAATAGAGACGGTCGGTGACCATCGTGCCGTGGATCTCCTCCGCCGGCCAGGTGCCCCACCACCCCACGACATCCACCCGCCTCCCGAGCGCTGACGCGATGTTCCACAGCGCCGGCACCTCGCGGCTGCCGCTGGTGACCGGGATCAGCTTGCCCGTGCCACTCTCGTGCTCGACGAAATCGAGGATCCCGTGGACCTCGGGGCTCACCCCGGTGGCGATGGTCGTCCAGATGAGCGGCGAGAGCATCGGCGAGATGGACTGCAGCCGCCCCCAGGACCCTCGCTCGAGCAGATGCGCGAGATTGGGCATGTGGCCGGCGTCGACCAATGGCAGGACGAAGTCCCAGTCGAGGCCGTCGAGACCGAGCAGGAGCACCCGGCCCTGCGGCTCGCCAGCGCTACGGCGCAGGTCGCCCAGCAGAGTCGCTCGATCGCCCGCCTCTCCGGCGTCGGCGCGCAGATGCGGCGGCGATCTGCGCGCGCCGCGCTGGACGACAACGAGAATCGCAACCGTTGCCAGCGCGACGAAGAGCAGACCGAGGCCCACAGCCCATCGGGCGCGTCGTGGCATTGGTAGATCCTTACTGCCTCCCCGCCGTTTGGCGAGGGTTGAAGTCAAGACCCCCTTTCAAACCGTGCATGCGGATTTCCCGCACACGGCTTACGGGTGGCCGCTCGGGTCGCGGCATTACG
>JBOGJI010000111.1:0-16795 GCA_050747865.1 Thermoanaerobaculia bacterium | reverse complement strand
GTGCCGACGCCCAGCAGCTCGGCCACTTGCTTCGTGCTGAGCAGGGGCCCCAGATGGCGGCGCCAGACCGCGCCAGCCACGGCGAGCAAAGCCCCTCGCCGGCCCAGCGCGCGCGGGTCTCCGAGCTCCGGATCGGTCTCGTCGATACCGAGCTCCGCCAGCGTCTCCCGAAACGCCTCGGCCGCAGCGCTCTTCGCCATCGAGCCAGTCTACCGCGTCAAGCCCGTCAAGTCAAGTTCGTCAAGAACAGGCGATCGAATTTGTCGTCGTCCGGTTCGTCGTCCACCTGGGCGAGTGCCAGCGCACGCGCGACGGGATCGGGGGTCGCCAGGTCAGACATGAGCTGGTATCGCTTCGAGCTCGCCGGATAGCTTCTGCTCCGCTGTCCACAGGTCGTATGCCTGCTGCATGCGAAGCCACAGGCCGGGACCATTGCCGCAGAACCGGCCGAGCCGTAGCGCCATTTCGGGACTGATGGAAGCCTTCTCGGCCAGGATGCGGTGGAGCATCTGGCGGGAGACGTGGAGCTGCCGGGCGGCCTCGGCCACGCTCAATCCCAGTTCCGGGAGCACGTCCTCGCGCAGGATCGCGCCGGGGTGGGTGGGGCGCATCTTCCGCTTACCGGTTACGTCGTATACGGCCATGGTCCTTCTCCTAGTGGTACTGCTCCAGGTCGACGCGGTGGGCGTCTCCGTCGGCTTCTACCCATTCGAACGTGACGCGCCACGGTCCGTTGACCTTGATGCTGTGGCGGACCGGCTTCCCGTGGAGCGGGTGCAAGTCGAAGCCGGGCAGCCGCAGGTCATCGAGCGTTTCGGCGCGATCCAGTGCGTCCAGTCTCTTTCGCACCCGCTGCACCAAGTCCGGCCGGATCTTCCGCGTTCGGTCCGTCGTGTACAGCTCCGACAGTCCCTTGTGCCGGAAGCTCCGAATCACGCTTGCGAGTGTAAATCCTCGGTTGTCTACTGTCAAGACTCGCCCAGCCGGCGCAGCGGCGCGGGAAGGATAGTGAGTTCGTTTCCCGCCAAGACTGGTAGCACACGTGCGAGAGGTTGCGGCTAGGCCTCCTGCACGGTCTCCGGGTTCTGGGTGAGCAGCTCCTCGAACTGATCGACCACCACCAGGGCCTGGGCGTGGCGCTGCCGCCAGCGGAACACCAGCGGCACTGCGACGTCGGGCTCGTCGAAGCGCAGGAGGGCCTCGCGGTCGGACTCGAGCTCCGGCAGGAGCGCCTGGGCGAGCGCCATGAACGGGCGGTTGCCGGGGGCGGTGACGACGGCGCTCCACCCCTCGGGCCGGGCCGGCAGCAGGCCGGCGCGCAGGAACGAGCTCTTGCCGGTCCCGGAGGGGCCGATCAGGCCCAGCAGGCCGGGCCGGCGGAGCTTGCGCCACATGGCCTCGACCTCCACCTCGCGGCCGAAGAAGTAGTCGGCGTCCTCCGCCTCGAAGGAGGCCAGGCCGGGGTAGGGCCGGGCGTCCTCGGTGCCCACCGCACGAAGAGTCACCTCTTCGAGGGCGCGGGCCACCTCGAAGGCGCTCGCGTAGCGCGCCTCGCGGTCCGCCGCGACGGCCCCCGGCGGATCACCGGCACCCACGGCGTCTCCGCGACCTGCGGGGGATCCTGATGAAGGCCCTGCCAGAGCCGCCGCCGGGAAGCCGCCCGGGCGGTGCCGCCCGGGTCCACCATCTCCGCCAGCACCACGCCGGCGACGAAGACGTCGGCGCGGGAGTCGAGGGCCCCTCCCCGGGCCTGCTCGGGCGGCATGTAGGGGGGCGTCCCCGAGATCGTGCCCCGCCTCGCCGCGGCCATCCCCCGGGCGAGCCCCAGGTCCATCACCACCACCCGCCCCGCCCGGGTGAGCATGAGATTCTCGGGCTTCAAGTCCCGATGCACGAGCCCCGCGTCGTGCACCGCCGCCAGCCCCGCCAGGAACTGCGAGGCGATCTCCTGGGCCTCGTCGAGGGCGAGCGGACCCCGTTCGCGCAGGACCTCGGCGAGCGTAGTACCGTCGACGTACTCCATCGACGCCAGCTCGCGGCCCTCGACCTCGACCAGATCGAAGACGCGGCAGACGTTGGGGGAGGCGACCTCCCGGGCCGTGCGCACCTCACGGCGTAGCGTCTCGAGCGTCTGGCGGCCGGACAGCAGGTCTTCGCGCACCGCCTTCAAGGCGACGTCGACCCGGAGCTTGAGGTCACGGCCGCGCCAGACCTCCCCCATGCCGCCGCGGCCGAGCAGCGAATGGATCCGGTAGCGGCCGCCCAGCACGCGGCCCGGAAGCAGGGCTCCCGCCGTGGCGGCCTCGGTCAGCGCGTCGAAGGTGAGATCCTCGTCCTCCTCGATCGGCGACAGCGCGAGGTCGAGCAGACAGGCGGGACACAGCCCCTCCTGCCACGGCTCCGCGGGCAACCGCGTCCCGCAACTGGGGCACTGGGTCTCCGGCATCTGCAATCCCCCGGCGAGGGCGTCGCTCGGGCCGGGGGCTGGGTGGCATCCGGCGAGGGCGGTCTCCCTCCCAGGGGCACGCTCGCTGTACAAGGAAGGCCAAGGGGGCGCTCGCTCTTTCGGTCTGCGCGCTTCACCGACCTCCTACTATGAGGCGCATTCGGCTGCGCTGACCTCAAGACCCCTGGGAGGGAGACCGCCCTCGCCTACCGCTTCCCCACGCCCCCGGCCCGAGCGACGCCCTCGCCTCCACTACTGCGCGCAATCGACCGGTTCTCCGCGATCACCTCTCCCCCAGAGGCACGATGAGAAGCCTTTGGCCGACACTGCGGGGGGCAAGCGTCGGGTCGATCGACGACAACCGCTGGACACGGACAAACCCGGTCCGCCCCTCCGATCACACACCACCCAATCGACAAACAGTGCTGGATACGCACGAACCCTGTCCCCGGTCCCGACGCCTTCCCGCGCGCTGGTAGACTTTATGGACTCCCATGGGTACTCAGGACGTACGCACGGAGCAAGACGCGGAGGAGCTGCGGCGCTTCACCAAGAAGCTGCTCGTCGAGCTGCGCGCCTTCGAGACGCTGCTCGAGCGCGGCGCCTTCGAGACCGGGGTGAGCCGCATCGGCGCCGAGCAGGAGATGTTCCTGGTCGATCCGCGCTGGCGCCCGGCGCCGCGCTCGACGGAGGTGCTGGAGGCGCTGGACGATCCGCACTACACCACCGAGCTGGCGCTGTTCAACCTGGAGTGCAACCTCGATCCGCTGCCCATGGGCGGCGACAGCCTGCGGCGCATGGAGAGGCAGGTCGAGGAGCTCGTGGGCCGGGCGCGGGAGGCCGCGGAGCCCCTGGGGCTCCACGTCCTGCTGATCGGCATCTTGCCGACGCTCGACAAGTCCGACCTGACGCTCGACAACATGACACCGAACCCGCGCTACTTCGCGCTCAACGACTCGATGACGCGACTGCGCGGCGAGGAATACCACTTCCGCATCCGCGGCCGCGACGAGCTGATCATCACCCACGACAACGTGATGGTGGAGGCCTGCAACACCAGCTTCCAGGTGCACTTCCAGGTCGACCCCGAGGAGTTCGCCCGGCGCTACAACATCGCCCAGGCCGTCGCCGCTCCCGTGCTGGCGGCGGCCACCAACTCGCCGTTGCTGTTCGGCCGCCGGCTGTGGCGCGAGACGCGGATCGCCCTGTTCCAGCAGTCCGTGGACACGCGGTCGCCGAAGGCGCACCTGCGGGAGCAGGCGGCGCGGGTGAGCTTCGGCCAGGAGTGGGTGCGGGAGTCGGCCGCCGAGATCTTCCGCGAGGACGTGGCGCGGTTTCGAGTGCTCCTCGGCACCGAGATCGAAGAGGACCCGTTCGCGGCGATCGAGGCGGGCCGCGCGCCCAGCTTGAAGGCGTTGCGCCTCCACAACTCCACCGTCTACCGCTGGAACCGCCCCTGCTACGGCATCTCTACGGGTAAGCCCCACCTGCGGATCGAGAACCGCATCCTGCCCGCGGGGCCGACCGCCATGGACGAGATGGCGAACGCCGCCTTCTGGTTTGGCCTCATGCGCGGCGTGCTGGACGAGCACGGCGACATCACCCGGGTCATGGACTTCGGCACCGCCAAGGAGAATTTCGTCGCCGCCGCCCGCCTGGGGCTGGGCGCGCAGTTCAGCTGGCCGGGTCGGGAAAACGTGCCCGCCGCCGAGCTCATCCAGGGCGAGCTGCTGCCGCTCGCCCGCGAGGGGCTGGAGCACATGGGGATCGACACCGGGGACGTCGACCGCTACCTGGGTGTCATCGAGGAGCGGGTGGCAGGCGGCCAAACCGGCTCGCAGTGGCTGCTCGACTCCTTGGGTGAAATGCAGAATGGAGGCACGCCCGCCGAGCGCCTCGCGGCGTTGGTCGCCGCCACCCATGACCGGCAGCTTCTCAGCGACCGCCCGGTGCACACCTGGGAGCTCGCGCGCCTCGAGGAGGCGGGCGGCTGGCACGTGCACTACCAGCGGGTGAGCCAGATCATGGCCACGGACCTGTTCACCGTGCACGAGGACGAGCTCGTCGACCTGGTGGCGCATCTGATGCACTGGAAGCACCTGCGACACATACCGGTCGAGGACTCGCAGCACCACCTGGTCGGTCTCGTCACCCACCGCAGCCTGCTGCGTCTGATCCAGGACGGCATGGCCTTCGGCTCCAGCGAGCCGATCGCGGTGCGCCGGATCATGCAGCGCGAGGTCATCACCTGCTCGCCCGAGACCTCGACCCTGGACGCCATCCGCCTGATGCGCAAGCACGGCATCGCCTGCCTGCCGGTGGTCAACGAGGACCGCAAGCTGGTCGGCATAGTCACCGAGCACGATTTCCTGGAGGTCGCCGGCGAGCTGTTCGAGAAGGTGCTGAGCGAAGCCGCGGCGGAACCGGCCACGGAAACGGAGGCTTCATGAGAGACATGTTCGACGACCCGCGGCCCCGACGCCGTCTCCTCGTCCTGATCGCGACCCTGTTGCCGGTGCTGGCCGGCTGCCAGCCGGGCGGCGGGCCGGGAGACGAGGTCGAGAACACCGCGCTCGGCATCGTCGTCGCGCCGCTGCCGGCACCGTTCGAGGTCCTGCGCAACGACGGCGAGACGCTGCAACTGGCCGTCGACGGCGACGCCGAGCGCGGGCTCGTGGAGTTCGAGCTCAGTCCGCCGCAGCCGCAGGGCATCAACCTGGTGGAGGAGTCGGCCGCGCGCACGGCGTATTTCGAGAGCCGGCCGGGCGGCACATCGTCGGGCCGACAGGAGATCGTGGCACCGATCGGCCACGTCTACACCGCCCGCGGCAGCTACGACGCCGGCGGCGGAAGGGTCGAGGAGCTGTGGGCGCTCGCCGTGCCGCCAGGCGCCGAACGCCTGCTGTCCATCGTCTACCGCTACCCCGCCGGCACCGACTCCCCGCAGCGCGCCCAGCACCTCCTCACCCTCCTCGGGAACCTGGCCCCCCTGAAGGCCCACTGAGCACGGTTTCCTCAATGGGCCGGGCCGCGCACGGTCCGGATTCACGGGGGTCAGGCGGGGGGCAACCGGTGCCCGGGCCCCGGCGGGTTTGCAAGACGATCGCTTGCGCGTTCTTCAGGCGGTGGCGCGTTCGACGCCCTGGTACTGGAGCTGGTAGAGCTTCCAGTAGAGACCGCGGCGGGCGAGCAGCTCCTGGTGGGTGCCCTCCTCGCGCAGGCAGCCCTTGTGGAGGACCAGGATGCGGTCGGCCCGCTGGATGGTGGACAGCCGGTGGGCGATGACGATGCTCGTGCGCCCGGCGAGGAGCCGCTCCAGTGCCTGCTGGATGAGCTGCTCGGTCTCGGTGTCGACCGAGGAGGTGGCCTCGTCGAGGATGAGGATCCGGGGGTCGAAGGCGAGGGCGCGGGCAAACGAGATGAGCTGCTTCTGCCCCACCGATAGCCCCGCCCCCCGCTCGCGCACCGGCGCCGCGAAGCCGTCGGGCAGCTTGCGGATGAAGTCGAGAGCCTGCACCTCGGCGGCCGCGGCCTCGAGGTCATCGTCGCCGATGCCGTCTTCGCCCAGGCGGCCCCTACCCAAGCGAATATTGCCCGCCACCGTCCCGGAGAAGAGGAAGACGTCCTGCAGCACCAGCCCGATCCCGCGGCGCAGGCCGGCCAGATCCCACTGGCGCACGTCGACGCCGTCCACCCGCACCGCTCCTGAGTCGACGTCGTAGAAGCGCAGCAGCAGGTTGGCCAGCGTCGACTTGCCGGCGCCGGTGTGGCCGACCACCGCCACCATCTCGCCGGGCCGCACGCGCAGCGAAACGCCGTGCAGCACCTCCTCCTCCGGCTGGTAACCGAAGCGCACGTCCTCGAACTCCACCTCGCCGACCATGGCGCCGCTGTACGGCCGCGGTGCGGTCTCGATCCGGGTCGGCTCGTCGAGCAGCCGGAAGATGCGCTCCGACGCCGCCATCGCCGCCTGCAGGATGTTGTACTTGTCGGACAGGTCGGCCAGCGGCCGGTAGAAGCGCTGCGCGTACTGGAAGAAGGCGATCAGCGCCCCGACCGAAAGCACGCCGCTCATCACCCGCACGCCCCCGAACCAGAGGATGAGACCGACGCCGATGGCGGTGATCAGCTCCACCGCCGGGAAATACACGGCGTAGTAGAAGATCGCCCGGATGTTCGCCCCGCGGTGGCGATCGTTGACCTCGGCGAAGCTGTCGAACGCCCGGCGCTCGGCGCCGAAGAGCTGCAGCACCGACATGCCGACGATGTGCTCCTGCAGGAAGGCGTTGATGCGCGCCAGGCGTACGCGCACCTCACGGAAAGTCTGCCGCGCGCGGATCTTGAACCACAGGGTGAGCACCAGCAGCAGCGGCAGGATGGCGAAGCTGACCAGGGCGAGCCGCCAGTTGAGCCAGAAGAGCACGCTGGCGATGCCCAACAGCACCACGATGTCGCCGATGATCGACACCAGCCCGGCGGTGAACAGCTCGTTCAAGGCGTCGACGTCGCTGGTGACCCGGGTCACCAGCCGGCCGATGGGATTGCGGTCGAAGAACTGAACCGGCAGCCGCTGCAGGCGCCCGAAGATCTGGTTGCGCAGGTCGCGCATGATGTATTGGCCCATGAGCTGCAGGACCAGCGACTGCCAGTAGAGGACGAAGAAGCCCAGCCCCAGGCTCAACAGGAAGACGACGGAGACGGCCAGGATGCCCTGCTCGGGCGTGACCTCGAGCCCCGCGGCCGCCAGTGTCTCCGCCACCCAGCGGGTGGCCCGCGACGTGGCCTCGCCCGGGGCCACCGCCGGCGCGATGTAGAGGTCGATCGCCACCGCGGTGGCCAGCGGACCCACCAGCTCGAGAAAGGAGGAGAGCAGGATGAGCGCGACCGCCAGCGCCACCATGCCGCGGTACGGCTTTACATAGCCGAGCAGCCGCCGCATCAGCCGCGCGTCGTACGCCTTGCCTAGGATCTCCTCTTCGTGGAACGCGGTGGCGTCGTCCATGAAGGGACGAAGATAGCAGGAGGGTGGCCGGTGGTCAGGGGTCAGGGGCCAGGGGAGGATCGGCTTGTGACAGGTGCGCAACACGATTTCCGTCCTTACGGGATGTGACCGCACGGTAAGATGCCGATGGCGGTCCTGGAGGACCGTCGGTCTCACATGGACTTGACCCTCAACGCCCTGCTCGAGGAGATGGTGGCGCGAGAAGCGTCCGACCTGCACCTGACGGCCGGCGCGCCGCCGCAGGTGCGCGTCGACGGCCGCCTGCTGCCGCTCGACCATCCGCCGCAGACGCCGGAGCAGATCCGGCGGCTCACCGACTCCGTCTTGAGCGAGCAGCAGAAGCGGCGGCTCGAAGAGGAGCTGGAGCTCGACTGCTCCTTCGGCATCGACGGGCTGGCCCGCTTCCGCGCCAACGTCTACCACCAGCGCGGCTCACTCGCCGCGGCCTTCCGCCTCATCCCGCGCCACATCCGCAGCCTCCAGGAGCTGGGGCTGCCGCCGGTAGTCGAGCAGATCTGCGAGCGGCCGCGCGGCCTGGTGCTGGTGACCGGCCCCACCGGATCGGGCAAATCCACCACGCTGGCGGCGATGATCGACAAGGTCAACCGCGAGCGCCACGGCCACATCGTCACCGTCGAGGATCCGATCGAATACCTGCACGACAACCAGGGCTGCATCGTCAACCAGCGCGAGGTGGGCCTCGATACCCGCGGCTTCCACCACGCCCTGCGCTCCGCCCTGCGCCAGGACCCGGACGTGGTGCTGGTCGGCGAGATGCGCGACCTGGAGACCGTCGGCGCGGCCCTGCGCATCGCCGAGACCGGGCACCTGACCTTCGCCACCCTGCACACCAACTCGGCGGCCTTGACCATCAACCGCGTCATCGACATCTTCCCGCCCCATCAGCAGCGGCAGGTGCGCAATCAGCTCTCCTTCGTGCTCGAAGGCATCCTCTGCCAGTCGCTGCTGCCGCGGGCCGAGAGCGGCGGCCGGGCACTGGCGGTCGAGGTCTTGGTGCCCAACTCCGCCATCCGCAACCTGATCCGCGAGGACAAAGTGCATCAGATCTACGGCACCATGCAGACCGGCCAGGCCCGGCACGCGATGCAGACGCTCAACCAGTCGCTCGCCTCGCTCTACTTCAAGGGCGAGATCTCCCTGCAGGTCGCCATGGGGCACTCGTCCTACCCGGACGAGCTGCAGGAGATCATCGCCCGCGGCCCCGAGGCTCTCGGCGGGCGATTCTTGGCCGAAGGCGCCATGAGGAGCTCCAGCTATGCCTGATCTCGCCGCCACCCGCGAACGCAGCAGGGGCCGTGACGGGCACCAACGCGCGAAGCGGGGCACCGCGCGGCGAAGCCGCGTGGTCGGTCCGGCACTGGCGCAGCTGCCGCTGCGGGTGCAGACCAAGCGCCTGGCCGTGTTCACCCGTCAGCTCTCGGTCATGCTGGACGCCGGCCTGCCGCTGGCGCAGTGCCTGGAGATCCTGGCGGCGCAGGAAGACGACAAGAGGTTCCGCGGCATCGTCCACCGGGTCCGCGGCGACGTCGAGGCCGGCGCCTCCCTCGCCGGCGCCATGCGCCGGAGCCCGGCGGCCTTCGACCGCCTCTACGTCTCGATGGTCGAGGCGGGCGAGGCCGGGGGCGTGCTCGACATCATCCTGCAACGACTGGCGGCCTATCTGGAGAAGACGGTGCGGCTGAAGAATCAGGTGCGTTCCGCCCTGGTCTACCCGGTCGCGGTGCTTGCCATTGCCTCCCTGGTGGTCTGGATCATTCTGTGGAAGGTGGTTCCGGTCTTCGCTCAGCTCTTCGCCGGGCTGGGCTCCGAGATGCCGTACCTGACGCGGCTGGTGGTCAACGCCAGCGAATGGGTGGGGCGCCTGGGGCTGGCGGCGATCCTGCTGGCGATCCTGCTCTACCTCGGCCTGCGCGCCTGGCATCGCACGCGCGGCGGCGCGCGCTCCCTCGACGGGCTGCTGCTCAAGATCCCGATCCTGGGCGGCCTGCTGCGCAAGATCGCGGTGGCGCGCTTCTGCCGCACCCTCTCCACCCTCACCGCCTCGGGCGTCCCCATCCTGGACGGCCTGCAGATCACCGCCCGCACCGCCGGCAACGCCGTGGTGCACGACGCCGTCCTGGCGGTGCGCAAGGCGGTCGAAGAGGGCCGGACGCTGGCCGCGCCGCTCGCCCAGACCCGCGCCTTCCCGCCGATGGTCGTGCAGATGATCCACGTCGGCGAGCAGACCGGCGCCCTCGATCCGATGCTGTCGAAGATCGCCGACTTCTACGAAGACGAGGTGGACACCGGCGTCACCGGCCTGACCAAGCTCCTGGAGCCGCTGCTGATCGCTTTCCTGGGAGTCGTCATCGGCACCATCGTGGTCGCCATGTACCTGCCGATGTACACGATCCTGAGCCGGATCGGGTAGTCAGAGAGATCCTTTCCAGAGACCCTGGCCGTTTGTACCTAGATACAGGGTGTCGCCTTCGAGCAGCACGGCGTTGACGTCCCAGTTGGGGACCGGCAGCTCGAGCTCGGTGACCGCCAGCCCGTCGGCGTCGAGCAGCGACGCCCGGCCGCCCTTCTCGAGCAGCAGGACCGGGCGCTCGCGGTCTCCGGTCGGCAGCGTCATCGCCCGCTCCTCGGCCAGCCGGCGCCAGCCGGACGCCGAGCGCAGGTAGACCCCGTCCTTGCCGCTCCACAACACGTCCGGGCCCAGCGCCAGCAACTTGCCCGGCGAGAACGGCGGCGTCACCGTGTCGTTCGCGGCCGCGGTCAGCCTGTAGAGGCCGGCGGCGTCGGCGACCCACACCGCGTCGCCGGTCACCGCGGCGGAGAGCGGCAGCCCGTGCTCGTAGGGCAGCGGCGCGAACAAGCCGCCGCGCGAGACGAACAACCCGGAGCGGCTCACCGCCAGCACACCCCCGGAGCCCGCCTCGACCCGCTCGACCCGCCGCTCCTCCAGCTCCGAGACCCGCCGCCACTCGCCGCCCGCCCGCTCGTAGAGCCCCCGCTCGGTGGCGGCATAGACGCGATCCGCGGTGATGGTCAGGTCGAGCACCGGGGGCATGCCCTGCCCCTCGCGGATGAAGCTGCGCCCCCCGTCGTCCGAGCGGTAGATGCCCGAGCGCGGCCCCGCGTCCCGCACCGAGAGCAGCAGATCCCCGGCCGCCCGCACGATGTCGTGCACGCGCAGATTGGTCAGCCCGCGGCCCGAGGGTCCGAAACTCTGCCCCCGGTCGTCGGAGCGCCAGACGCCGTCCCCCTCGGTGCCGATGAGGATGCGATCGGGCCGCCGGGGGTCGTGGGCGATGGTCAGGATCGCCATGCCCTGCGGCCCCTGCTTGCGCCAGGTGGCGCCGCCGTCGGTCGACATCTCGATACCGCGCACCGTCCCGGCGAGCAGGTGATCGGCCGACAGCACGGCGAAGGCCGGCACCCGCCGGCGCTCGAACTCCCAGGCCTTGTGGCGCGTCCACCTCTCGCCGAAACCCACGCTGTTGTAGACCCAGCCGCAGGTGGACGCCCACAGCTCGCCGGGCCGCCCCGGCACCGGGATCAGGGTGAACACCTCGGTGTCCTCGACCATCCCCGTGGGGACGCGCTGCCAGGTCGCGCCGCCGTCGTCCGTGCGATAGGCCTGACGCCAGGTGCCGGCGAGCACGCGCTGCCGGTTCAGCGGATCCACCGCCAGGCTGGTGACCTTCTGCATCTGCGGCTGCGAGTGCGTGAGCTTGGACCAGGTCCCGCCGTCGTCCGTCGAGCCGTAGACCCCGTCACGGGTGCCGACGTAGAGCTTGCCCTCCTCCTCCCGCACCAGGGCCAGGGAATAGACCTGCTGGCGCTCGAGGCCGTCGCGGCGCACCGTCCAGACGTGACCGCCGTCTTCGGTCCAGGCCACGATGCCGCCGCCGAAGACCCCCCAGCCGGCCATCCACAGCCGCTCAGGCCGGTTGGGATCGAAGTGCAGCGCCGACACCACCCAGCCCGGGAACGGCAGCGCCGCCGCCGCGTCTTGCCAGCTGCGCCCGCCGTCGTCCGAGCGGTAGATCTGGCCGCCCGAGGTCCCGAGGTAGATCCGGTCCGGATCGTCCGGGGCGATGGCGAAGGCGCGCACATCGGCGCCGTAGAGCGGCAGAATGCGCCAATCGGCCGCTCCCTCACGATCGTCGGCTCCCGGCCGCCGGCTCTCCGGCCGACTCCCTACCACGGCCGGCGCGGGCGCGGTGGCCGTGCCGCCCACACGGATCTCCAGGCCGTCGCTGCGAGCCTGCACGGTGACATCCACCACCTCCGCCAGGTCGAGCACCACTCTCGCGACAGGCTCGGGCTCGCGGCGGAACTGCCCGGTCCGCACCTTGAGGATCAGGCCCTCTCCCAGGATCTCGCCCAGTGCCCCGTCCTCGATCAGCACGCCCTCCAGGTCCACCACGTAACGATCGGGAGCGTGCAGCGAGAAGGCCGAGTAGCGGAAGGCGCCGTCCCCGCGCACGCGCACGACCTCGCCGCCGCCGGCGGATTCCAGCGCCACGGCGATCAGTCGCGTCGCCGCCGGCCCTTCGGGCTCTCTCGTGATGGGGACTCCGGCGACCGGCTCGAGCTCGACCGTCGACGAGGCTTCCGCAGCACCCCCCTGATCGCCTCCCGTCCCCTCCCCGTGCTGCGTCCACTCGGGCAAGGCAACGCCGCTGCAGCCCCAGGACAACGCCAGGGCCAGCAGGCAGGGCACCGTAACGGGACTCTTCTCGGCTATCGAACGCAACCTCGTCTCCTCCAGCGACTTCGCCGGCCTATGCGGCACACTATTCAGCCTAACATGAGCTGTCGCGAAAGGGCGCCTACGGCAGCCTGGACAGTGCGTTCCGCGCCGTCCGCTGATCGGGATCGAGCGCCAGGGAACGCTCGAGGATGCGGCGCGCCTCGGCGCTCTCCCCGGCGCAGCCCGCCGCCATGCCGTAGAGCGTGAGGATGCGCGGGCTCTCCGGCAGGTGCTCGACCGCGGCGCGGCCCTTGGCACGGCCCTCGGCGCAGCGATCGAGCCGCCCCAGGTCGAAGAGGATGTGGACCCACAGCTCCTCGGCATCGGGGAACCGGCGCACCGCCTCGTCGAGAAGCACGACGGCGCGCTCCAGCTCGTCGGCGGCGTCGTAGTCGTTCGCCGCCTGCTCGAGCCGCTCGACGGGGTCCACGGGGGACCGCGCCACCGCCTCCCAGAGGTAGCGGTCGGCCTCTTCGTAGCGCTGCTGCTTCATGTAGACGTTGTGCAGGTTGTAGTAGGGGGCGGCGTAGTCGGGGAAGCGTCGGATCGCCTCCCGGAAGACGCGCTCCGCCTGCTCGAGGCGACCTTCGCGCAGGTGGATGATCCCGAGGTTGTTGAGCTCCCCGCGGGTGGCGACGGGGGAGATCCCCGTCCCCGCGTCGGCGGGCCGATCTTCGCCGGCCGGCGGCGCGGCCGTAGCCTCCTCTCCTCCCAGATAGCCCAGGGCGCGGAGCTGATCGAGAAACTCCTGATCGACTGGAGCCGGAGCCGAAACCTCGGAGCGGTAGGTCGCCGGGGGCAGCAGGCGCCTGTAGTCGAGAGGCTCCAGATCCGGCGCGTCGACGCCCGGCAGGAGAGCGCCGCGCCAACCTTCGCCCCGGGGAAGGCCCAGCAACGCCGCCAGCGTCGGTGTCACGTCGTAGACGGTGGCCCGGCCCTCGGTCCTGCCCAGGGCGGCGACGCCGCGGCCGGCGAGCAGGAAGATCGCGTCGTCCTCGTGCCAGAGCGCCGCCGTCACCGCATCGAAGTGCCCGGACTCGCGCGGGCGGTCCTCGCCCCACTTGAAGCCGTGGTCCGAGATCACCGCCCAGCTGACCTCGGACAAAGGCAGGATCTCCAGATAACGCCCGATCCAGCGGTCGACGGCCTCGAAGTACGGGGGCACGGCCGCGGCGTATACGGCGGCCTCGGCCTCCGTCGTGTCCGGGGCTACCGGCGGCGGCAGGTAGCGAGCCAGCAGGTGGCCGATGGTGTCCGTTCCCTCGAGGTAGACCATCAGGAGATCGGGTTGCCCCTTGGCCAGCTCCAGGCCGGCACCCAGATAGGTGCGCGTCGCCGCCAGGATGCGGCGGAAACCGTCGACCGGATCCTCCATCCCGCGGCCTGCTTCCACTGCCTCGCGAAACGCCGCCTCGTCCACGTCCAGGAACCGCCGCACGACGTCCCAATCCGTGTCGCGCACCGCGCGATCCCGTATCCCGGCGAACCTGCGGGTGCTCTCCGCCGGCAAGACCATCGCCGGCGGATCCTCGCGCAGCACCTCGCGCTCGATCCCCTGCGTCAGCGTGTAGTACAGCCGGTCGGACACCATGGTCCCCGCCACCCGCTCCGCCGGCCAGGTCGCCCACCAACCCACCACGTCGACCCGCTTGCCCAGCGCCGAGGCGATGTTCCACAGCGCCGGTACCCGGCGCCCGCGTCCGGTCACCGGCACCTCCCGGCCACTCTCCGGATCGACCTCCACGAAGTCCAGGATGCCGTGGACGTCCGGGGTCACGCCGGTGGCCATGGAGGTCCAGATCAGCGGCGACAGCGTCGGCCGCGGCGGCTCCATGGTTCCCCAGGTGCCGGCGGCGAGCAGCCGGGAGAGGTTGGGCATCCGGCCCGCCTCGACCAGGGGCAGGACGTAGTCCCAGTCGAAACCGTCCAGGCCGAGAACGAAGACGCGACGCTCGTTCGCCGGCAACCGCTCCCGGATGGCCTCGAGGACGGCCGCGCGCCGGCTGTCCCGCGCCGCGGTGACGCTCTGCCCACGGTCAACTCCGTCAAGGCGCCGGGCCGAGGATCCGTCATCGGGAGCCCGCGCCATGAACAGCCATGTCGCCGCCACGGCGGCGACCGCGACGATGATCAGGACGACGACGGTTCGGCGAGACACGGCGGGCAAGCTATCAGGAGGCGGACGGCGTCTCCCGAGGGCGCAGTGTCACCGGCTCGTTCAGGTAGCTGGTCTGATTGGCCAGCGCGTCGCGCACCGCCACGGTCACCCGTTGGCGCCCTTCGTGCACCCGCAGGCTCAGCGCGTAGGTGTAGTACTTCGACTGTGCCTCGGGCCAGTCCGCCGCCGGGACGACGAGGTCGAGCGGCGGCTGCACCAGGACGGGCGTCGAGCGGCCGTCGGTATCGAGGATCGCGACCGCGACCTCCAGCCGCCCCTGGTAGGCGTCGGCTCGCGGAATCAGGGCCACCCGGTCCAGCGGGATGCGGATCTCCACCGGCAGATCGAGCTGACCGCCCTCGCCGCCCTGGGGCTCATGGAAGCGGATCTCGATGCCGAGCGGGTTCGCCTCCATGCCGTGCTGGAGAGCGGCCTCGGTGCCCTCCCGCAACCGCGTGTCGGCATCCTTCTCGAGATAGCCCTCCCGGTGCCGCACCTGGAGGCCCTTGCGCTTCAAGCGCACCTTGATCGTGTGATAGCGCTGCTCGCCGCTGGGCGCCCGGCGGTAGCCGAGCGAGTAGTAGTCGGTGAAGTCGCGGCCGACGCCGGCCAGGGCGTCGTCGAGCGCGTTGGTGCGCAGGATGGCGCGGCCGCCGGTCTCGGCGGCAAGGGCCAGCATCGGCGCCGCCAGGTTCTGCTGGCGCGTGATCTCGATGACGTTGACGTTGGCCCCGGGCACGTGTTGCAGGACCCCCGAATATTCGGCCGAAGCCGAGGCATCGACCGGCTGCCCCTTGGCGTCCAGGGTATAGAGCGTCACGCCGCTGGCATTGGCGCGCCGGAACAGCTCCTGGTACCGGGAGTGCAGGTCGTAGCGCCGCGCGCGCAGCAGTGCGCTCTGATCCTGGAAGCGCTGGTCCACCGCCATGAAGAGATCCTCCGCCGGAACATCGGGGAGGCCGTCGGCGACGTAGAGCAACGCCTTGCGCCCTTCGAGCCCGGCGAGAGATTGAACCACGTCCCGCAGCACGTCCATGGCCCGGCGCACCTCGAGCTCCACATAGCGGGCATGGCTGTCGGCCGCGAACAGGGCGCCGCCCGGCGTGCCGGCGGTGAAGATGTCCTCCAACACCTGACGCCGCTCGCGATCGCGGCTCGACTGCTCCGCCACCACCCTCAGTGTCTCGCCGATGGCATCGGTGACTGCGAAACGGTCGGTGGTGAAGGGCTGGCGGACATGCAGGTCGCGGTCGTAGGTCGCCAGCATGACGCGGTCGTCCGGCCGCAGCCGTGTGACCAGGAAGCGCTCGATGGCCTGCATGGCCCAGCGGCGGTTCGCCGGCGCGATGTTGAAGTTGTCGATGTAGACGGCCAGGTAGAGCGGCCGCTCGGCGGTGCGCGCCGGCGGCGCGGCCGGTGGCGTCGCCGTCTCCGTCTCCCTCTCCTCGGCCGGTTCCGCGGCGATCACTTCCTCCGCGGCCTCGCCCCCGCGCACCTCGAGGAAGTTGGAGATCTCCACCGGCTTGCCGTCCTCGAGGACCTCGAAGTCCTGCCGCTGCAGACCGCGCACCGGCTGACCGTCCTTGTCGGTGACCCAGACGGTCACCTCCACCACGTCGACGTCGACGCGACCGAAGAAGGTCTCCAGAGGCGGTGCCGCCTCCTCCTGCACGGCGAGCGCCGGGAACATGGCGAGACAACCCAAGATGGCGGCGGCGACCCCTCGCTTCATCACGACTTGATCTCCCCGTAGATCCAATCCATTCACGTCAGATCACGTCGGTGATTCAAAACCCAATGGTTCGGATTGGAGATAATGAATGGAGTCCACTTCCGGCCTTCCAACCACTTCTTTCTCGCAGCGCAAGTCGCGTCATTTCAATCACTTGCACCAGCACGCCAACACGAGACGCAAGCTTCGGTGAGCGGGCACATCGTTTGCCATCTGTCCAGGTCATGGAGAAGCAAGCGCCATGCGCAAACGTGTTGCGACCGGCGCCCGCGACGATGACGTCGAGAGCTTCTCACATTCTCGAAAGGAGAACCCACATGGGACGCTTCATACGAACCACCCTGGCACTGAGCACGCTCGCCGTGCTCCTCGCCGGGGCCGCCTGGGCCCAGGGCGCGGTGACCACCCGGATCTCCGGGCAGGTCGTCGGAACCGACGGCGCGGGGCTGCCCGGGGTGACGGTGACGTTCGCGTCGCCGAACCTCCAGGGCTCGCGCGTCGTCATCACCGAGGTCGGTGGCAACTACGCCTCCCCGCCTCTGCCGCCCGGTGTCTACACCGTGACCTTCGAGCTCGCCGGCTTCCAGCCGGTGGCGCAGCAGGTGCGCGGCAGCGCGACGGCAACGGTACCGCTCAACGTGACGCTCGAGCAGGTGGACATCCGCGAGGAGATCACGGTCACCGGCGAAGCGATC
>JBOGJI010000110.1:0-21904 GCA_050747865.1 Thermoanaerobaculia bacterium | reverse complement strand
GTGATATCACCCTCCACCAGCTCGAGGAGGGTCTCGTTGAGGCTGATGACTACCCGGTTCTCTTCCGCTTTCGCCGTCTCTGCCATGACTCTCTACGTCCTCGAAGGTGGCTCTCCCCGCTTCGAGCCCAATATCTTATCAAGACGTTCCTCGCAGGCTCTCAAGCTCCGTATTTCGCCAGCCGTCCTGCGTTGGCGAGCAGCAGCCCCATCAGGTCCCGCGACGGGAAGGTGCCGAGGTGCCCGGCGGTCGCCGCGACCTCGTCGAAGCGGTCGGCCGGATCGATGAAGCAGTGCCGGCCGTGGACGAGCAGCGGCACCGGATGCCAGCTGTGCTGGCGCACCGGTGCCGGCGTCGAGTGGTCGCCGGTGATGGCGAGGACGTCGGGAGCGAGCTCGGTGAGGCGGGGCAGGTCGCGGTCGACCTCCTCCAGGACCGCGACCTTGGCCTCGAAGTCGCCGTCTTCGCCGGCCATGTCGGTCTGCTTGACGTGCAGGAAGAAGTAGTCGAAGTCCTGCCAGCGCGCCGCCGCGGCCTCGACCGCGTCGGCGAAGCGCTTGCCGCAGGGGACCACCGCCATGCCGCAGGCGGCGGCGACGCCGCGGTAGAGCGGGTAACCGGCGAAGGCGCCGCAGCGGAGCTTGTAGAGCTTCGCCATCGACGGCAGGTGGGGGAGCGTCGCGAAGCCGCGCAGGAGCACCCGATTGGCCTTAGGCGCGGCGGCCCGCGCCGCGTTGCTCCCGGGCGCCTCGCGCAAGCGCTCGGCGGCCATCGCCAGGGCGGGCTCGATGACGGCGAGCACCGCCGCGACGGCCGCCGCCGTGCGCTCGCCCGCGCTCGTGGTGGCGCGGGGCGCGAGTGACGGCACCCCCGTCTCCTGCGGATCGGTGTCGGCGACCTGGGGCGACAGGCCGTCGCCGGTCAAGAGGAGCACGAAGCGATGCCCCTCGCCGGCGAAGACCCTGGCGCGGACGCCGTCGAAGTCGCGCTCCTGGAGCCGCTCGTCGAGCACGGCGCAGATGCGCCGGTTGTCCTCGGTGGGGATGCGCCCCGCACGGCGGTCGGTGAGGCGCCCCTCGCCGTCGGCGGTGGCGAAGTTGCCGCGCGCCGCGACCTGTCCGGGCTGGAGATCGAGTCCCAGGCCCAGCGCCTCCAGCACGCCCCGCCCGATGTCGTTCTCCGCGCGGGCGGGGTCGTAGCCGAAGAGCGCCAGGTGCCCGGGCCCGCTGCCCGGTGTCACGCCCTGGGCCACGGGCACGATCCGGCCCAGCGCCGAACGCGCGGCGAGGGCATCGAGGCTGGGCGTGGAGGCCGCCTGCAGGGCCGTCCGCGGCTGCTCTTCGGTGACGATGTCGCCGACCCCGTCGAGCACCAGCAGCACGATCTTCGACTCGTCCCGCTGCGCCAGCCGCGACAGGAGCTGGAGGTGCGGATCCATCACGACACGAAATAGGCGCCACCGCGGATCTGCAGGCGGGCGCGCGGCTCGAAGCCGCTGCCGGCGACCAGGAAGCGGCTGCCGGCGGCGAAGATCGGCAGCACGATCCAGCCGTCGAAGCTGTCGGCGCCGTAGGGAGGCACCATCGGCTCGATCTCGGCCAGCGTGGTCCAGTGGTCGTCGTGGGGGTCGAACGAGCCCTTGAGCTCGACGTAGGCGCGATCCAGCTCGATCGAGCGCTGGCTGGACGGGTGCCAGACCGAGACCAGGACGCGGACCTCGTCGTAGGCGCCGGTGTCCAGCCACGGTTCCCCGTTGACGGTCAGGGGAAAGCTGAAGGCCCCTTGCTGGTTGGTGGCGAAGATCTCGGGGCTGCGGTCGAAGAGGACATGCAGCGGCGCGATCGCCTGCTTCATGGTGTCTCCTTCACGGGGCTTCACGGGGAATCGGCCGCGCCAGCGGCGCGGACCCGGACTCTATCAGCTATCGATCTGACGTCGCCGGCGTCTTTGCCGTGGCCGGGTCCCTCGGTTATCGCGGGGTGGGTCGATCGAGGGCGTGGGCGGCGCGGCGGGCGATGCCGCGCAGGATGCGGATCTCGCGGACGGTCGGCCGGCCGCGCCCGGCCAGCGCCCGCAGATCGCGCAGCACGCCGTGGAAGGTGGAGTCGCGGTCGAAGCCGATGACGGCGAGCAGCGGCTCGACCTGACGAAACAGCCCTTCGATCTCGCCCTGGGGCGCCGGCTGGTGCTCTTCGTCGACGTCTTCTCCGTGTCGCTCGATAGCCGGCTCGGCGCCCAGTAGGCGCGCTCGCCTGATCTCGTACGCGACCAGGAGGACGGCCTGGGCGAGGTTCAGCGTCGGCAAAGCGGGGGCGCAGGGGATGGTGACCAGCGGCGAGCAGAGAGCCAGCTCGTCGGCGGTCAGGCCGGAGGCCTCGGGGCCGAAGATCAGCGCCGTCGGCGTTCCCGCAGGGTCGCTGGCCAGCTCTCCGGGGAGCTCTTGCACGGCCAACGGGGGCCGCACCAGGGCGCGATCGCGCTGCGATGTCGTCCCGACGACGCGGGCGAACGGCGCCAGCGCTTCGGCGAGTGAGGCCTCGACCTCGGCCGCCTCCAGCAGCGGCCGGGCCCCGACCGCCATCGCCCGGGCCGCGGCCCCCGCGGGATCGGCCTGCGGCGCGACCAGCACCAGCCGCTCGAGCCCCATGTTGGCCATCGCCCGTGCCACGGCGCCGAGGTTCCCGTCCTCCTGCGGTCGCACCAGGACGACGGCGGGCGCGACACCGGTCTCGGTGACCACGCCCGGATTGTACTTGGATGTACTAGAATCGCGGCCGTCTCATGGCCGATCCGCGCGCGTATCTGATCTTCACCGGAACGGGGCCGATCGTGGCGCTGTCGACCTATCCGGAGATCACCGACGAGCGCCTGCTCGACAAGCTCCGCTTCAAGGGGATCGACAAATTCATCGCCTACGAGGTGGAGCTGGAGGCGGTGCGGCAGCGCTACAGCCACGCGTACGACTCGATCGCCGCGGATCTGCGGGAGGCCGAGGACCTGCGGGTGCTCGACTTCAACGGCCACCAGATCATGGCCAACTTCTCGCTCCAGGACCTGGGCGAGCCCATCAAAGTCGGAAGCTGAAGTCGCGGAGGTCGTAGCCGAGGCGGGCGAAGAGCCCGTGGACCGTCGGTAGGGGCAGTCCGACCACGTTGGTGTAGTTGCCTTCGATGCGGGTGACGAAGAGGGCGCCGAAGCCCTGGATGGCGTAGGCGCCGGCCTTGTCCAGGGGCTCGCCGGTGGCCACGTACCAGGCGATCCGGTCTTCGGTGAGCGGCGCGATCTCGACGCTCGAGCGCTCGACGGCTCGTTCCAGACGCTCACCGGCGGAGTCATACAGCGCCACGCCCGTGAAGACCTCGTGCCGGCGGCCGGCCAGCCGCGCCAGCATGGCCCGCGCCTCGTCCGGGCCGGCCGGCTTGCCGAGCAGCTCGCCGGCCAGCGCCACCACGGTGTCGGCCGCCAGCACCAGCTCGCCGGGCGCGCCCTGGGCGCGGGCCTTGGCCGCCGCCAGGCGTTCCACGTAGGCGGCCGGCGGCTCGCCGTCGAGCGGGATCTCGTCGAGCGCCACCGGCCGCACGGAGAAAGCGAGGCCCAGGGAGGCCAACAGGTCGTGGCGCCGCGGCGACGCCGAGGCCAGGACCAGGCGCGGCGGGCTCAGGGGTAGTACCCCGGCGCGGTGCGCACCTTGAGGCCGGGCCGCTGCACCTCGATCTCCACCTCGCGGAACTCCGTCCCCTCGGTCTGCGTCGACTGGTAGGCGAGCAGGTACTGGCTGTGCAGCTCCTCCTCGATCATGGCGTAGATCTTGTCCAGACCGGCGGCGCGGTCGATCTCGAACGTGCGGCCTCCAGTCGCCCGCGCCAGCTGCTGCAGTCCCGTGCGCGCCTGGACCGAGCGCGAGCCGGTCGAAAGCACGATCGGGTAGATCGTCACCTGGGAGCGAGTCGCGTACTCCAGCGCCTCGTCGAACCCGAAGCGGCTGATCGAGTCTTCGCCATCGCTGATCACGATCAGAGCGCGCCGGCCCTCCAGCCCGCCTAGGTAGTGCACGGCATGGACGACGCCGTCCCACAGGGCGGTCTCCCCCTCGGCGACGATGCCGGCGAGGCCGCCGCGCAGCACCTCCAGGTCGTTGGTCAGCGGCACCGCCAGGTTCGGCTCGTCGGCGAAGGTCATGACGGCGCAGCGGTCCTTGGCCGAAAGCACGTGCTCGAAGAATCCCAGGGCCGTGCGCTCGGCGTCGGCCAGCTCCTCGAGCATCGAGGTGGAGAGGTCGAGCAGCACCACCGAGTAGCTGGCCAGGTCGCGGGCCAGCTCGAATCGGCGCACCTCCTGCTCGACGCCGTCTTCGAGGACCCGGAAGACTTCGCCCGCGAGGTCGGGGACGGCGTGGCCGCGGCGGTCGAGCACGGTGAGGAACAGCTCCACCATGTGGACGTCGAGCTGCTCCAGGTGCTCGGGCGCCTGCACGAAGACCAGGTCCTCGTTGCAGCGTCCGCCGACCAGGCAGGCGCGTGCCCGTACCCAGGTCACCTCCTCGCCGTGCGGCAGCTGCAGCGGCAGGGCGAAGGGCGGCTGGTACAGCGTGCCCATCAGCCGCCCGTTCAGGTAGAACTCCACGGCATCCAGCACCTCGCCGTCCGGCACCTCGACGCGCGCCCGCGCCCGCACCGCGTCGGAGTAGCTGCCGCCGACGCGGGGCTCCAGGAGCTGGACCTCCAGCCGGTTGGGGCCGCCGTTGATCACCGTCTCGTCGCTGGCGACGGGTGAGCGCCCGGCGTCGAGCGCCACGGCGCGCACGGTGTGGGATCGCGGCGCCGGGCCGACGTCGAGCTCGACGCTGTACGGCGGTCGTGTCTTGCGCAGCACGGGCTTGCCGTCGAGCCAGAACTCCACCGCCGCGATCTCCTCGCCGTCGACCTCGGCATGGATCCGCAGCGGACCGGTCACCAGCTCTCGCGGCACCGGGAGGAGCTGGACCGACGGCTCCACCGGCACGGCGGCGGCCGTTTCCGGCGAGGCCGGAGGCGCGACCGATTCGCCGAGGCCGGTCTCCACGGGCCCCGGCGCCGGCAGCGCGGGCACTTCGACGGGCAGCTCGGTGCGGAAGAAAGCCCCCCCCGAGCGGTCTTCCAGCTTGATCGCCAGGCGCCAGGACCCCGGCCGCAGGTAGCGCTCGAACAGCACCGGAACCGTGCCTTCCTCGGCCGCGCCGGCGGGCAGTGAGTAGCGGTAGCGGAAGTGCTCGAACAGCTCTCCCTCGCGCACCACCTCGCCGTCCACGAGGAGGTCGTAGTAGGGGCCCTGGTCGGCGTTTTCGGCCGCTTCGAGGGCGGTCCGGGGGACCGCGATCAGCGCCTGGACGACGGTGCGCAGGCCGTGGCGGCCCGGGAATCGCACCGTGACCTCGGCGTCGAAGGTGGCGGCGCCTTCCGGCAGCTCGGTGAGGCGGCCGCGAAACTCCTCCACCCACCCGGTGTCGACGCGCGGCCGGAACCGCTCGATGAACTCCTCGCGGTCGAGCGCTATGTCGAACGCCGCCAGCACCGCGTCCCCGTCCGGGCAGGTGGCGGCGACGAGCTGGCGCAGGTCGCCGTCGGAGCGCCCGAAGCCCTCGGTCCCGGTGGCCAACATGCTCAGGCTAGGACGCTCCTCCCAGGTCCAGCCGCCCGGGCCCCCACGGCGGAAGATCAGCGCCGTGGGGCCGGGGCTGCGCTCGCTGCCGGCGTAGAACCAGAGATCGAGAACGGGCAGGGCGCTGCAGTGCACCTCGACGCGGCGCCCGGGCGGCCCGGTGAGCAGCAGGGGGTCCCGTCGCGGGTCGTCGGGGCCGGACAGCTCCTCGTCCGCCATCTCCAGGCGCTCCCGCCAGGCCTCCCGCAGCTCGTTGATCCCGGACTGCGGGTGCGGGTCCCGTATGCGCCAGAAGCGCTCGCGGAAGGCCTGCCGCTGATAGGGCTCCGAGAGGGCGAGGAAGGCCTCGCGCTCCTCGGGCAGCAGCAGCAGCGCGATCTCCTCGAGCCACTGCCGGTCGGCGGGCGACAGCGGCAGCGCCGGCTCGGGCTCCTGGGCGCTCATGGCGGCGCCTGCCGCCGCCACGAGAACGGCCAGGGCGAGCACGGAGGCGAGACACCGCATCTCCATCACATCGCGGACATTCTAAGGGAGGCCTGACCCCTCGCCCCTGACCCCTGGGGGGATGGGCGCTACGGGTAATAGCCGCGGATCGTCGACGCCTGGGCGTCCGCAACGTCCACCGACACCTCGACGCGGCGGAACTCGTCGCCGCCCCCGGTGTTCGTCGACTGGTAGCCGATGTAGTAGCGCGAGCGCAGCTCGTCCTCGATGCTCCGGTAGATCGCGGGCAGCTGGGCGGGCGAGTCGACGGCGACGAAGCGGCCGCCGGTCTCCCCGGTGAGGCGCGTCAGCAGGCGCCGCGCCTCGCGATCTCCCCGCTCGAAGCCGAGGCCGATCGCGTACACCGCCACGCCCGAGCGGCGCGCGTACTCCCGGGCGTCGTCGAAGGAGAAGCGGCTGCCCTCGTCCTTGCCGTCGGTGAGCAGGATCATGGCGCGCTGCCCGGTGATGCCGTTGAAATAGTAGAGGGAGGTGATCAGGCTGTCCCACAGGGCGGTGCCGCGCTCGGCGTACAGCCCGGCCAGACCGGCCGCGAGCAGCTCGTGGTCGTCGGTGAAGCGCACCGCGAGCTGCGGGTGGTCGTTGAAGGTGAGGATCGCTGCCCGGTCGCGCGGCGCGATCGCCGCCTCGACGAAGGCGAGGGCGGCCCGTTGGGCCATCTCCAGGTTGGGCTCCATCGACGCCGAGGTGTCGAGCATCAGCAGGGCATGGATGGGCAGGTTCGACACCACGTCGAAGCGGGTGGGCTCCTGCTGCACCCCGTCCTCGACGATCTGGAAGTCGTCGACGGTGAGCCCCGGTATGGGACGCCGCTCTCTGTCGGCGACGGAGACGTACAGCTCCACGAACTCGATGTCCACCCGGCCGGTCACCCCGGGGGCGTTGACGAAGGCCACGTCTTCGGTCGCGTTGCCGTCGGGTTGGTACGCCACCGCCCGTACGTACCCCGCCTGCCCCGGCTGCGGCAGCACGATCGGATGCTCCCAGGGCTGCTGGTACAGGGTGGCGACGCGGGTCTCGTTGAAATAGAGCTCGAGCCGCTCCACCCGCCGCCCTTCGGGAACCGTCACCTTGGCCACTGCCCGCACGCTGGAGGCGTGTTGGCTGCCCGATCGCGGCTCCAGGAGCTGCACGGCGAAGCGGTGGGCGCCGGCGTTGAGCAGCGCCTCGTCGCGCGCGATCACCTTGCCCCCGGCGTCGTAGGCCTCGACGACCAGCTCGTGGACACGCGGCAGCTCGCCCATGTCCAGCTCGACGCTGAACGGCGGCTCGGTCTTGCGCAGCACCGCCGTGCCGTCGAGGATGAACGCCACCCGCGCGATGCCCGCGCCGGTCACCAGGGTGTCGAAGCGCACCGGACCGGTCAGCAGCTCCCCCTGCGGAGGCACGATCTGGATCGTCGTGTCCCCCGAGAGGATGGCGCGATTCGCCTCCTCCAGCAGCTTGGCCATCTCGGGGCTCGCCGGCACCGGCTCCGGCTCCCCCTCCATCACCGGCACCTCGAGATCCCGCTCGATGCGGTAGAAGGCTTCCGTCCCCGTGGCCTGCAGGCGCAGCAGCAGCCGGTAGGCGCCCGGGCGCAGGGCGCGCTCGAAGACCAGCGGGATGTCGCCGCCGGCCACCTCGTCGGCGGGGATCTGGAACTGGTAGCGGAAGTTCTCGAACAGCGCCGCGCCGCGCAGGATCTCCCCGGTGAGCGCAAAGTCGTAGGTCGCGCTCTTGCCGAGGCGAGTCACCTCCACCTTGTCGCGGGGCACCGTGATCACCCCCTGCACCAGGGTGCGCTGCTGATGCCGGCCGGGGTACTGGATGGCGAGCGCGGCGTCGAACTGCGCGGCGCCCGGCGGCACCTCGGTGGAGTAGGTGGCGAGGCCGGAGAGCCATTCGCCGCCGGCGTCCTCCTGTTGGGCGTTGAGGACCTTGGACAGCAGCAGCTCGTAGTCGAACTCGCCGCGATTATGGATCAGGCGCAGGGCTCCGAGGATGGCGTCGCGGTCGATGCAGGAATCGATGGCGGCGAGCGGCTGGCGCGGGTCGGCGACCACCGACGCCTGCTGCACCAGCACGTCGATGCCGTCCAGCGGCCGCCAGATGCGGAAGGGCCCGGCGCCGAAGTACTGGTAGAAGATGATGGCGAAGGTTTCGCGCACCCGTTCGGAGCGCTCGTAGAACCAGATCTCCATCGGCACCAGGACGCCGCGGCAACGCGGCTCGACCAGCGCCGTGGGGGGGCCGTTGAGCAGCAGCGTCTTGGAGCGCTCATCCGTGAGGCTCTCGAAGCGCATCCGCGCTTCCTCCACCCGTCCCTCCCAGCGCTCCCGCAGCTCGTTGCGCGCGGTGTTGGGGTAGGGGTCGCGGGAGCGCCAGAACTTCTCGATGAAGGCGTCGCGCTGGTAGTCCTTTTCGAGCTCGAGGAAGGCGGCGAGCTCCTCGTCGGTGATGAGCAGCGCCACCTCTTCGAGCCAGTTGCGGTACTGCTCCGGCAGGTCGGCCGGGATCTCGGCCGCCTTCTTGTCGGCGCCGAACAGGACCGACGCCGCGAGCGCGACGGTGAGCAGGCTGAGGAGATGTTTCTTCACGAGCACGCACATGGGTACGAAATCCCCGGCCGCAAGGTTCTCGGCATAGTGCTCACGCGGGGCCATTGTGCCGCAACTTCGCCAATCCACCGAGCGGCGGCTGCCACGACCATTAGAATGCTGCCGTCATGGCGCGGTACTACTTCGATCACAACGCTACGACGCCGCTCGATCCGCGAGTAGCCGCGGCCATGTGGCCGTGGCTCACGGAGCGCTTCGGGAACCCGTCGTCGATCCACGGCTTCGGGCGGGAGGCCCGCGAGGCGGTGGAGCAGGCGCGCGGCGAGGTCGCGGCGCTCCTCGGGGCCGGGGCGCCGGAAGTCGTCTTCACGGCGTCGGGGACCGAGGCCAACAACGCCGTGGTCTGGTCTGCGGCCCGGGCGGCGCGCTTTCGCGGGCACCTCGTGATCTCCGCCTTCGAGCATCCTTCGGTGCTGCGCGCCGCCGAGGCCGCGGCGGAGCTGGGCATGGAGGTCACGGTCGTGCCGCCCGGGCCCGACGGCGTGGTCGCCGTCGAGCGCTTCCTCGCCGCCCTGCGCGACGACACGGTGCTCGCCGCCCTCATGCTGGCCAACAACGAGCTGGGGACGCTGCAACCGGTGGCCGAGGCGGCGGCGGGGTGTCGCGCCCGCGGTGTGTCGCTGCTGACCGACGCCGTGCAGGCGGCCGGCAAGGTGCCGCTGTCCGTGCGCGAGCTGGGGGCCGATTTCGTGGTCGTCGGCGGCCACAAGTTCCACGGGCCCCTGGGCGCGGCGGCGCTGTGGATCCGCGGCGGCGCCCCGTTCGAGCCCCTGCTCGTCGGCGGCAGCCAGGAACGGCAACGGCGCGCCAGCACCGTCAACGTCGCGGCGGCGGTCGGGCTCGGCGAGGCCGCGCGCCTGGCGTGTGAGGAGCTTCCCGAGCGCGCCCGCGCGCTGACGGCGCTGCGCGCCCCGTTCGAGCGCGGCGTGCGAGCGATCCCCGGCGCGATCGTGCACTGCGCCGCCTCGCCTCGGCTGCCGAACACGTCGCATGTCTCCTTCCCGGGGGTCGTCGGACAGGACCTGATGATTCGCCTCGACCTCAAGGGTTTCGCGGTGTCGACCGGTTCGGCCTGCGGCTCCGGAACCGTGGAGGTCAGCCCGACGCTCGCCGCCATGGGGATGGAGGAGTCGGAGGCCCTGGGCTCCCTGCGGGTGAGCTTCGGCACCACCAACAGCGAAGACGAGGTCGACGCCCTGCTCGCCGCGCTGGCCGGCGAGGTCGCGGCGCTGCGTCAGGCGCGGGAGGTGCTGGCGGGATGACGGAGCTGACCGCCGTCGCCATGAGCGGCGGCCTGGACTCGTCGGTCACGGCCTGGCTGCTGGCCCGCGAGGGGCGGCCGGTGGTCGGGCTGTCCATGCTGCTCTGGGACCGTTCCGAGGAGAGCACGCACGGCCGTTGCTGCGGCGCCCTCGACCTCGGCGATGCCCGCCGGGTCGCGGCGCAATGCGGCATCCCCCATTACACGCTACGCCTGGACCAGGACTTCCGGCGCCATGTCGTCGACCCCTTCGTCGAGGACTACCTGGCCGGCCGTACGCCGGTCCCCTGCACGCGCTGCAACACCTTCATCAAGTTCGACCTCTTCCTCGCGCGGGCGCGTGCCCTCGGCGCCTCGCGCATGGCCACCGGCCACTACGCCCGCATCGTCCGCGGCGAGGACGGGCTGGAGCTCCACGCCGCCCGCCACGCCGAGAAGGACCAGAGCTACTACCTCTTCGAGCTCACCCAGGAGCAGCTCGCGGCCAGCGGGTTCCCGCTCGGCGAGCTGACCAAGGACGAGGTGCGGCAGGTCGCCCGCGAGGCCGGCCTGGTGGTGGCGGAGAAGGGGGAGAGCATGGAGCTCTGCTTCGTCGCCGGCGGCGTCCGCGAGTTCGTCGAGGAGCAGGTGGCGGAGGCGCCGGACCGCTACTCGCGCTCCACCGGCGCCGGCGCCGCCGTCCTCGAGGACGCTTCAGGACACGCCCTCGGCGAAGGCGAGCCCTACTACCGCTACACCGTGGGCCAGCGCCGCGGCCTGGGGCTGGCCTCCTGCGAGCGCCTCTACGTGATCGGCATCCGCGCCGACGAGAACCGGGTCGTCGTCGGCAGCCACGAAGAGCTGCTGGCGCCGGGCCTCACCGGCGAGCGCCTCCACTGGATCGGCTCCGACCCGCAAGGCCAGATCGAGGCCACCGTCCGCATCCGCTCCCGCCATCCCGGCGTCCCCGCCCGCATCGAGCCTCGCGCGAACGGCACCGCCCGCATCGAGTTCGCCGCACCCCAGGCCGGCGTCGCCCCCGGCCAGGCCGCCGTCTTCTACCACGGCCCCCACGTCCTCGGCGGCTGCTGGATCACCGCCTCACTGTAAAGACCCTCGCCGCCGCGAGCCCGGCCCAGCCGAGCGCTTCAAACCGTTTCTCGGCCCCCGTCGGTGCGCCGTACTCGGAGCCCCGGGCTGCATTTCCTGGAGTTAGACAGAGGGTTGGACCGGCACCTGCGTCCCGGAGGCATCGAACAGAACTTGAGCGAGTCGACGGGAGATACGGACCGATATCCCATTCGCCTTGGCGAACTCGAGCGCGACGGCCGCAAAGAACCATCGTCGACTCTCGCGGGCGATGACGTCAGACCAGGGAATCACCAGCGGGGGATGAGCGACTCGAAAGAGAGGGAAAACGGCCAAGTAAAGGCCGTCCGGACTGGCACCAAGTGTGAGACAGCCGCCGTAGTTGACGTAGCCGATCTGGGCGGAACAGAAATAGAAGCGCTCGCCGGAGAAACGAGCACTCGCCACGTAATGCTCTGCAAGTCTCTGCCACCCACCCATTGCCGAGAGTAGGAAGCAGATGAGCAACCACATGCCCACGAAGACCACTGGGAAGAGGGCCCACAGCCACGAGTCGTCGAGCGATGCAGAACTCGGCTCGCTGGACGCTCCCGGGAATCCAAGAAAGAGCCACGCGCCTATCGCGATATTCCAGGCGACAACACCCAGCCAGAAGAGGCGGAGCTTCGAGGCAGACCATTGCGGCACCATGTAGACGCCGGGGTGCCTCTCGAGCATCTCCGCGCCGCCGCCGAAGAAGATCCAATATGTGCCGAGGCACAGGAGCGCTGCCAGGAGGCCCCACCACGCGACAACAAAGGTATTGCCTCCGCTTGGATTCAGGAAATCGAACATCGACGGGACCTGACCGGAGAGAATGCCGAAACCCATGACTAACCAGGGCAGGTTGGTCCAGAAGAGGTACCCGCGATACAGACGCCGGTAGCCTGGCTCGAGATCGGGTTGAGCTCGAATCCGGCTCTGTACTCGGTTCCACCACCCCTGTCCGTTCACGAAGGTCACGACGACGAACGCGATCCAGAAATGACGGAAGACCAGCTCCATCCATACCTCCGAACTTCTTGCACCTAGTATCATACGAGCGATGTCTCGACTCACTCGTCAGGGTCGGCAGAGGCGTCGAGGATGTCCCTAAGCGTCGGTTGGAACGATCTCCGCTTGTTGCTTCGAGGCGGTCTGCGTGTCGTCCTCGCGGGGCGCTGCTCGTCGTATGGTCGACCGAGCGGGACACGAACGGCGAGACAGTGATCCGGATCATCGGTGCAAGGCGGACGAATCGAAGGGAGCGCGATCTATATGCGGAGCACGGCAGGAGACGATAGGACGACGAGCAAGCGGTCTGGCGACGAGATGCCCCAGGATGTCTCGGCCCGGCGGGGGTGGGGGCCCGCGCGCCACGTCGTCGATGCGGCGACGGGCAAGCTCCCGACTCGCCGCGTGACGATCAACCTGGACGAAGACATCATCGCGATCTTCAAGGCCGAGGCCCTCCGTGGAGGACCTCCCTACCAGGTGGCGATCAACCAGGCCCTGCGCGCCTACCTGCATGATCGCGAGGTGTCCGCGCACGACCGTGCCGTCCAGACGGTGCTGACGGCGCTCGACGACGAGGCCGTCCAGCGGAAGCTGCGCAGCATCCACTGATCGACACGGGGGAGAACTTCAGGCGGGGCCAACGACCAGCACGAGCTCACCCTTGACGGTCTGGCGATCGGCCAACTGTCGCGCCAGCTCGCCCAGTTTGCCGCGCAAGACCTCCTCGTGCAGCTTGGTGAGCTCGCGGGCGAGGGCCGCGGGGCGGTCGGCGCCGAAGGCCTGGATGGCGTCGGCGAGGCTCGCGGCCAGGCGGTGGGGGGACTCGAAGACGACGACGGTGTGGCCGAGGGCGGCCAGGTTCTCGTAGAAGCGGCGGCGGCGGCCGGGCTTCGGCGGCGGGAAGCCGGCGAAGGTGAACGGATACGGGGGCAGGCCCGAGACGACGAGCGCCGCGAGCACGGCGGACGGACCGGGAATCGACTCGACGCGGATGCCGCGCGCCGCCGCCTCCCGCACCAGCAGGAAGCCGGGATCGGAGAGCAGGGGTGTTCCGGCGTCGGACACCAGCGCGATCGTCTGCCCCTCTTCGAGCGCGGAAAGCAGCCGCGGCGCCCGCTGCCGCTCGTTGTGCTCGTGCAGCGAGACGAGCCGTTTCTTGAGCCCCAGACGCTGCAGCAGCCGGCCGGTATGTCGTGTGTCCTCACACGCCACCAGATCCGCCGACGCCAAAGCCTCCCGCGCCCGCGGCGACAGGTCCTCGAGATTCCCGATCGGCGTCGCGACGATCCGCAGTCTGCCGCTCAATCTCGGGGGATCTCGCGGTCGAGGTTGATGGCGCTGCTGGAGAGGCGGCAGATGAGCATGAGGCGGCGCTTGTAGCGGTTGGCGGCCTCCAGGGAGACGATGCGGTCGACGGTGGCGGGGTCGTAGCCGCGGTCGATGACCTCCTCGGGCTCGAGGTCCTGGTCGAAGAGCAGGTAGAGGACCTCGTCGGCGACGGCGTAGGGGAAGCCCAGCTCGTCCTCGTCGGTCTGGCCGGGCCAGAGGTCGGCGCTGGACGGCTTGTCGATGACCGTGCCGGGCAGGCCCAGGTGGCGGGAGAGCTGCAGGACCTGCCTCTTGTAGAGGTCGCCCAGCGGGTTCAACGAGCTGGCGTTGTCGCCGAAGAGGGTCGAGTAGCCGAGCAGGATCTCGGTCTTGTTGGAGGTGCCGAGCACCAAGGCGCCCAGGCGCTTGGCCTGATCGAAGAGCACTGCCATGCGGACGCGGGCCATGAAGTTGCCGCGCCGGACGCGGTCGGCCTGCGGCTCCTCGGCGTCGAGGTAGGCGTTGACGATGGGGGAGATGTCGATGCGCCGCAGCGGGAGATCCAGGCTCGCGGCCACGGCCACGGCGTCGCGCGCCGCGTCTTCGCTCGACGTCGTGTAGGGGAGGTAGAAGGCGTGGACCCGCTCCGGGCCGAGCGCCCGCGCGGCCAGGGCGGCAGCGAGCGCCGAGTCGACGCCTCCCGAAAGCCCTACCACCACACCCTCCGTGGCGGTGGTCTCCACCGCGTCGGCGATGAAGCGGCCGAGCACCTCGACGGCGAGCTCCGCGCGCAGGCCGAGATCGACAGCAGGGCAGGCTCTCATCGAGGCCCCTCGACGTCGAGCCGCTCGGTGGTGAGCAGCGGCATGCGCCGCCGTGCGCGCCCGACCGCGGCCAGGTCGATCTCGGCGATCAGCAGGTGCTCGTCGAGCAGGGGAGCCCGGGCCACGATCTCCCCGTCGGGCGCCACGACGTGGCTGCCGCCGGTGTAGAAGGAGCCCTCTTCGAAGCCGACGCGATTGCAATAGAGCACCCAGCAGCCGTTGAGCATCGCGGTGGAGCGGGTGAGCAGCTCCCACGACTGCTGGCTGTCGGGCACCGCATCGCCGCTCACGCGGCCGGGGCCCGCCGACGTGACGAGGAGGACCTGCGCCCCGCCGCGCGCCAGGCGGCGGGAGATCTGGGGGTGCCAGAGGTCCTCGCAGATCACGATCCCGGCCGGCACGCCGGCGATCTCCACTGGCTCCAGCCGGCGCCCGGGGGCGAAGAACCGGCCCTCTTGGAAGATGCCGTAGGTCGGCAGGTGGATCTTGCGCTGCACCGCCTGGACCCCGTCGCGGGTGAGCAGGGCGGCGCTGTTGTAGAGCACGCCGTCGGCGCCGGACTCGACCAGCCCGGCGAGGACCGTCATGTCGCCGGCCGCCTCCACCAGAGTGGCGAGCTCCGGGGAGTCCCGCGCCGCCCGCGCCACGTGCGGCGTGAGATGCAGCAGCCGATACCCGGTCAGCGACAGCTCGGGAAAGACGACCAGCCGGGCGCCGGCCATGCGCGCCCGCTCGATCGTCTCGAGGTGTCGCTCGAGATTGCCCGCGAGGTCCCCCAGTCGCGCGTCGAGCTGGGCCAGAGCTATGGGAAGGAGGGACATGGTCTAGACGCGGATCCTAGCGGCCGAGCTTGTCTCGACCGCGGGCACCGCGCGCCGAAGGCGCGTGGTCGGGTCGGCCGCTACGACGATGTAGCGGTATGATAGCATTCAAAGCAGTGGACGGCGCACCGCGTAAGTACCTGGCATCTAGTGGTTTGTGCGTGCTTCTGGCGCTCGTTGGCGGGATCGCGTCGGCTCAGGAGCAGCTCGTGGATCGGGTACTCGCGGTGGTCGACGAGGAGCCCATCCTGGCCTCGGACGTCGAGCGGGTGGTCGCCCTCGGCCTGGTCGAGAGGGAGCCCGAGGAGAGCGACGAGGCCTTCCGGCGGCGGGCGCTGCAGCAGCTCATCGAGCAGCGCCTGCGCTTCCACGAGATCGACCGCTACGGCTTCACCGAGCTGCCGGTCGACCGCGTCGAGGAGGAGTTCCGCGAGATCCGCAGGCGCTTCGCCAGCGAGGCCGCCTGGCAGGCGCGCCTCGCCGAGCTGGGTCTGGACGGGGAGGGCGTCAAGGCGCTCGTCGCCCGCCAGCTCCTCGTCTTCACCTACATCGAGGAGCGGCTCGGACCGCGGATCTTCGTCGGCCTGGAGGAGATCCAGGAGTATTACGACACCGTGCTCGTCGCCGAGATGCGGCGGCGCAACGCCGAGGTGCCGCCCGTCGAGGAGGTGCGCGAGCAGATCCGGGAGGTGCTGCGCCAGCGGCGCCTGAACGAGGAGCTGGCCCGCTGGACCGAGGAGCTGCGCCTCGACGCCGACATCGAGGACTACAGCAACGTGGGGCACGCCGAGCTCCCGCCGCTGCTCGACCGCCGCCCGTGACCCCCCGCCCTCCCTACCCTGAACCCTGACCCCTGTGCCCTGAACCCTTCGCGAGTGCGGGTCTACCGATCCAGTCGTAGCTGCGCCCCGTCCTGCCCATAGAGCTCCTCGTACCGAACCCAGCTCTCCACCACCTTGACCAGATACGCCCGCGTCTCCGGGAACCCGACCTTGGTGAAGTATTCCGCCGGGTCGGGGCTGAAGCAGTAGCTGCGCCACAGCCCGGCCTGGTCCTCGCCGGCGTTGTACGACGCCAGGGTCGACAGGATCTGCCCGTCGAAGCGTGTCAGCAGCGCGCCGAGATAGGCGGCGCCCAGGCGGATCGCCGTCTCCGGGTCGTGCAGGTCCTCCGGCCGCGGCTGCGGCAGGCCGGCCCGGCGGGCCAGCCGGCGGGCGGTATCGGGGACGAATTGGGTGAGGCCGCGGGCCCCAACCTCGGACACCGCCGCGGCGTCGAAGCGGCTCTCCTCGCGCATGACGGCGGTGAGCAGCAGCCCCGGCACCTGCTGCCGAGCCGTCTCGCGGTCGATCAGCGGCCACCAGGGGCGGGGGAAGAGGCGCTCGCGCAGGCTCCTGGGGTAGAAGGACACCGGCAGCGCGCCCGGCAGGCGGCGGGCGAGGATCTCGGCCCGCCGCAGCGCCTCGCGATGTTGCTCGCCCTCTACCAGCAGGTCGATGCCCGTCAGTGCCAGCGCCGGATCGTCGAGAGGGAATCGCGCGGCCACGGCGCTCGCCCCCTCGTCCCATACCCCCAGGGCGAGGAGGCCTTCCTCCGGGCTCGTCGGCTCCGCGTCCCACAGACGCCAGCGCGACGGCGGCAGCGTTTGCGCCCCGGCTAGCGCGGCGACGCCCTGGTCGCGCGCGAAGTCCTGCTCGACCGCCAGGCGGGCGGTCGCCCCCCCGAGATGCCCGTCGCCGAGCAGGAGCCAGGCGGCAAAGAGCTGCCGGCGGCCCGAGGTGGCGGCCAGCCGCAGCCCTTCGCGGACCGCCTCGGTGGCCAGCGGCGGCTGTGCCAGGCGCGTACGGGCGGAGAGGGCCAGCGGATGGGCGGCGGCGCGGCGCAGGACCTGGGCGTAGCGCTCGACGGCGGCGGCCGGCTGCTCCTCCAGCTCCGCCAGCCGGCCCCGCCAATACGTCTCCTGAAGGTCGACGTCCGGTTCGCCGCCGACCACCAGTGCCAGCCAGCGGGGTGCGCGCTCGGCGTTGCGGCGCGTGATGTCCGAGGCGGCGAGGAAGAGACCGGCCCGATCCACCGTGGCCTGCCAGCGGCGGTTCGCGCGCAGCGCCTCGAGGTCATCGAGCGCCTCCTCTTCCCGCCCGGCTCGCCAATCCAGGCGCAGCGCGGACAGCAGCGCCGCCGGCGCCCAGCCGCTCGTCGGGTCGGCGGTCGGGATCTCGCGATAGACCGTCGCCGCGGCGGGCCACAGCCCGGCGAGCTCCAGCGCCCGCCCCTGCTGGTAGAGGGAGCGAGCCCGCTCGCGCGGGCCGCTCGCCGCCTCGGCCGCGAGCTCGAACTGGCGTGCCGCCTCCCGGTACTCGCCGCGCCAGAACCGGGAGCGCGCCAGCAGATACCGCGTCTCCGCCCGACGGCCGCCGCGACTCTCCGCCGCCGCCTGCTCCAGCCAGGGGATGGCGCTCGTGAACTCGCGATGGTCGTGGAGGGCCGCACCGACGCGCGCGGCGGCCTCGGCGGACACCTCCTCCGGCGCCGTCCACTCGCTCACCAGGCGCGTCGCCTCGAGCGCCGTCTCGTCGTTCGTACGCTCGGCGAGCAGCTCCAGCAGCGTCTCGAGGCCGTCGTCGCGGTCCCCAGCGTCGCCTGCGCAGCGCGCGACGGCCAGCGTCAGGCTCCGCGTCAGCGGCGCGGGCAGACGGTCTCGCTGCAGGCCGGCGAGCAGCCGGCAGTCGCCGCCGTCGGCGATGCTGCGCACCAGCAGGGAGGTGAGCGATTCCGCCAGCGATCGAGGAGGGCGCTTGCCGAGCGCGGTGGCGGCCAGCCCGGCCGCCACCTCGGGATGGCCGATGGCGTATTGACGCAGCGCCAGCCGATAGCGGGCGAACGGCACCAGGGCTTCGGGGCTGCTGAGCGCCGCGGCGTAGGCCTCTTCGGCGGCATCGAGCTGCCCGAGCGCCTCCGCCAGCCGCCCGGCGGCGTAGTCGAACCCCAGGGCCTGCGCCTGCCGCGGCTGCTCCTGGCGGAAATGCTGCACGAAGGCCAGCGCCTCCTCGTCCCGGCCCGCGAGCCGCAGCTCGACCAGCTCGAGACGGGGATTGTCCGCCGCCGCGGGACCCGCGGCCACGAGCACGGCGAACAGGGTCGTGGATCCGCGGCGGTGGCTCATCCGGGCGGCCACCCCATCTGGCGGCCTCCCAGCAGATGGAGATGGATGTGGAAGACGGACTGCCCGGCGTCTTCCAGGCAGTTGGTCACCAGGCGGAAGCCGCTGCGATCGAGACCCAGCTCGCGGGCCAGATGGATCGCGGCCATCTGCATGCGCCCGAGCAGACCTGCATCCTCGGAGCCGAGATCGAGGAGGGTGCCGACGTGGCGGCGCGGGATCACCAGGATGTGCGTCGGGGCCTTGGGCGCGACGTCGTGGAAGGCGATCAGCTCGTCGTCCTCGTAGGCGATGCGGGCGCTGATCCCTCCTTCGGCGATCTGGCAGAAGAGGCAGTCGCTCATCAGTCGCTCTCCTAAACCACCCGCGTCACGCGCGCGCCGAGCCCGGTGAGCTTCTCCTCCATACGCGCGTAGCCGCGGTCCAGGTGGTAGATGCGGGAGACCTCGGTGACGCCGTCGGCGACCAGCCCGGCGAGCACCAGACAGGCCGAGGCGCGCAGATCGGTGGCCATGACCGCCGCGCCGGCGAGCGGCGAGGGACCTGCCACCTTGGCATAGTGCCCGTCGATGTCGATCCGGGCGCCCATGCGCCGCAGCTCCGGCACGTGCTGGAAGCGGTTCTCGAAGACGCTCTCGCAGACGGTCGCGGTGCCGGTGGCCTGCGTCATCAGCGCCACGTATTGCGCCTGCAGATCGGTGGGGAATCCGGGGTGGGGGGCGGTCACGACATCGCGTGCCTGCAATTCTCCGGCCCGCCGGACGCGCACGGCGCCATCGGCACCGTCGACCTCGCAGCCGGTCTCGGCGAGCCGCTCCAGCAGAGCCAGCAGATGTTGCTCGTGGGTGCCCTCCACCGTCACGTCGCCGCCGCTGATCGCGGCGCCGATCAAGTAGGTGCCGGCCTCGATGCGGTCGCCGACGACCCGGTGGCCTGCGCCTCCCAGGCGCTCCACGCCTTCGACCGTGATCGTCGAGGTGCCGGCGCCGTCGATGCGCGCGCCCATGGCCGAGAGCAGGGCGGCGAGATCTTCGACCTCGGGCTCGCGCGCGCAGTTCTCGAGCACTGTGGTGCCCCGCGCCAGGGTCGCGGCCATCAGCACGTTTTCGGTGCCGGTCACCGTGGGCATGGCGAAGCGGAAGCGGGCGCCGCGCAGAGCCGGCGCCCGCGCGGTCACGTAGCCGTGCTCCAGATCCACCTCCGCGCCCAGGGCCTCGAGCCCGGCGAGATGCTGATCGATCGGCCGCACGCCGATGGCACAGCCGCCGGGCAGCGACACCCGCGCGTGCCCGTAACGGGCCAGCAGCGGCCCGAGCACCAGCACGCTGGCGCGCATCGTCTTGACCAGCTCGTACGGCGCGTCGTCGTGGGATCCGTCGCCGGTGACCGCGAGGCGCAGCCCGCCGTCTTCCTGGGCCGCGGACTCCACCCCCAGGTGCTCCAGCAGCCGCCGCAGCGTGCGGATGTCCCGCACCTCGGGCAGCCCCGAGAGCGTCACCTCCCCGTCGGACAGCAGCGTCGCGGCGAGCGCCGGCAGGGCGGCGTTTTTCGCCCCTTCGGCGCGCACCCGCCCGGAGAGGCGGCACGGTCCCTCGATCACGAACCGATCCATGACCCGCGCATTATTCCCGATGTACCGCGTTCGAGAGCGCTACCCGTTCGCCCGGCGGAGGACGGCGACGCGGGGAATGTCCGCGTAGTCGGGGCGGATGCGGTCGAGGCGGAAGGGGCGGGTGGCGGCGAGGTCGCGCAGGGCGTCGGCCTGGCCGGCGCCGATCTCGAGGAGGACGGGGGTGCCGGGACTCAGGTCGCGCAGGGTGTCGAGCAGGCGGGTGAGCGCGTCCATGCCGTCGAGGCCGGCGAAGAGGGCTGCGGAGGGCTCGAACTCGCGCACGTCGACGGGGAGGTCGGCGGCGTCAGCGACGGCCACGTAGGGCGGGTTGCTTACTGCCAGCCCCACGCTCTCCAGCCGGATGCCGGCTGTCAGGTCGGTGCGGATCGGCTGGACCCGGCTGCCGACGCCGTGGCGGAGGGCGTTGTGGCGCGCCACGGCGAGAGCGCCGGGGGAGAGGTCGGTGGCCACGACGCAGACGGTCGGGAGCTCGCAGGCCAGGGTGACGGCCAGGCAGCCGGAGCCGGTGCCGATGTCGAGGAGCGGGGCGCCGGCGTCGGGACGCAGTGCCAGCGCCTCCTCGATCAGCAGCTCGGTCTCGGGACGGGGGATGAGCACGCGGCGGTCGACGGCGAAGGAGCGGCCGTAGAACTCGCGCTCCCCGGTCAGGTAGGCGACGGGCTCTCCGTGGAGGCGCCGGGAGAGCAGGGACTCGAAGCGCCGGCGCTCACGCTCGGCCACCGGCTCGCGGTCGCGGGCCAGGAGCCGGGCCTCCGACACGCCCAGGACGTGGGCGAGCAGCAGGCTCGCCTCGCGCGGTGTGGCGCCGCCGGCGGAAGCCTCGAGGCGCCAGCGGGCGGCGGCGAGCAGATCGCGCACGGTCACGCGCGCGATGTTACGCGTCGGCGGTCTGCTTGAGAGCTTCGGCCTGCTCGTGCTCGGTCAACGCGTCGAGGAGCTGGTCCAGCTCTCCTTCCAGGACGTCGGGGAGCTGGTGCAGGGTCAGCCCGATACGATGGTCGGTGATGCGGTTCTGCGGGAAGTTGTAGGTGCGGATCTTCTCCGAGCGGTCGCCGGAGCCGACCATCGAGCGCCGCTGGCTGGAGATCTCGGCCTGCGCCTTCTGCTGCTCGATCTCCAGCAGCCGCGACTTGAGCACCCGCAGCGCCTTGGCCTTGTTCTTGATCTGGCTGCGTTCGTCCTGGCAGGAGACGACCAGGCCGGTGGGCAGGTGGGTGATGCGCACCGCCGAGTAGGTGGTGTTGACGCCCTGGCCGCCCGGCCCCGAGGCGCAGAAGGTGTCGACGCGCAGGTCGTTCTCGTCGATCACCACCTCCACGTCTTCTGCCTCGGGCAGCACCGCGACGGTGACCGCCGAGGTGTGGATGCGGCCCGAGGCCTCGGTGTCCGGCACCCGCTGCACGCGGTGGACGCCGCCCTCGAACTTCAGCCGCGACCAGGCGCCACGGCCCTCGACGATGGCGGAGACCTCTTTGACGCCGCCGCGGCCGGACTCCGACAGGTCGAGGATCTCGACCCGCCACCCCTGAGCCTCGGCGTAGCGGCTGTACATGCGGAACAGCTCGCGGGCGAACAGGCTGGCCTCGTCGCCGCCGGTGCCGGCGCGGATCTCGAGCACCACGTTGCGCTCGTCGTTCGCGTCCTTGGGCAGCAGGGCGAGGCGCAGGCGCTCGCCCAGGGTGTCCCGGCGCTCGGCGAGGGTCCGCTGCTCGTCGCGCGCCATCTCCCTCAAGTCGTCGTCGGGCGCCAGGCCGGCGAGCAACTCCTCGGTGTCGGCGAGCTGCCGCGCGACCTCCTGGTACTCGCGGTAGAGGCGCACAACCGGCTCCAGCTCCGCCAGCGCCTTGCCGTTCTCGCGGGACTGCTGCGGATCGGTGGCCACGGCCGGATCGGCCAGCCGCTCGGTGAGTCGGCGATGGCGCTCGGTGATCGCTTCTAGCTGCTCGAACATGGCGTCATCCCCCTGGCTAGGGTACAGGGGTCAGGGGTCAGGGGTCAGGGGTCAGGGGTCAGGGTTCAGGGGCAAAGCGGATGGTCTCTCCCTGACCCCTGA
>JBOGJI010000109.1:0-21533 GCA_050747865.1 Thermoanaerobaculia bacterium | reverse complement strand
GGCGCGGGGCGCGACGCCGGCGATCCTGCATCGCCGGCTCGCCGGCGACCTCGACGCCATCGTGCTCAAGGCGCTGCGCAAGGAGCCGGAGGAGCGCTACGTCTCCGCAGAGGCGCTGGCCGAGGATCTACGCCGGTACCTCACCCGGCAGCCGGTCACCGCGTGTCCCGAGGGCCGCGCCTACCGGGCGCGCAAGTTCGTGCGCCGCCACCGGCTGGGCGTCGCCGCGACCGCCGTGCTGATCCTCGCCCTCGCCGGCGGCATCGCGGCTGTCGCCCTGCAGGCGCGCGCCACCGCGCGGGAGGCACGCAAGGCCGCCGCCGTGCGCGACTTCCTGATCCAGATCTTCGACCACTCCGACCCGGCGCGCTCACGCGGCGAGGACGTCAGCGCCCGCACCCTGCTCGACGCGGCCGCCGAGCGGGTCGAGCTCGAGCTGGCCGACCAGCCCGAGGTGCGGATCGAGATGCTGGGTGTCCTCGGCGACCTGCAGCGGCGCCTGTCGCTCTACGAGCCGGCGCGGCGCCTCCTGACTGAGGCGCTCACCGCCGCCCGCCGCCTCTACGGCCCGCAGGACCTGCGGATCGCCGACCGGCTCGCGGCGCTAGGGGATCTGGCGATCGACGAAGGAGACCTCGTCGCCGCCAGGCGGAGCTTCCGCCAGGCTTTGGACATTCGCCGCCAGGCCCCGGGCGAAGGGCACCTAGGCGTTGCCGACGCGACGGGGAAGCTCGCGGTCATCGCCATGCAGCAGGGACGCTACGACGAGGCGGAGCGGCTGGCCCGCCGATCCGTGGCCCTCCACCACGCTCTCAGCCCGGAAGACGGTGCCAAGACCGCCTCCGCACGCTCCGATCTCGGCCTGGTGCTGCGCGCGATGGGGCGCACGGAAGAAGCGCGGGCTCCCATGACCGAGGCCCTGGAGCTCCACGAGCGCACGCTCGGCCTCGATCACCTGGACACCGCCACCAGCCGCAACAACCTGGCCATGCTGTTGAGCGAGCTCGGCGAGCTCGCCGAGGCGGAGCGGCTGATGCAGCAGGTGGTCGACTTCGACGTGCGCCGCCTCGGCCGGAACCATCTCTACACCGCCACCGCCACCAACAACCTGGCAAATCTCCACCGCCTCCGCGGCGACCTCGAAGGGGCCGACGCGATGTACCGCGAGGTCCTGCGCGTCGACAGGAAGCTCTTCGGTGAAGAGCACCCCTACGTGGCGCTCGTCCAGCTCAACCTGGGCTCGACGCTCCGCGAGGCCGGGCGCCTGGAGGAGGCGGAGCGCGAGCTCGAAGCCTCACGCGAGCTGGCCACGCGGCTGCTGGGGCCGCGCCATCCCCAGGTAGGGTCCGCGCACGCCGCGCTCGGCAAGCTGGCCCTGCAGCGCGGAGATCTGGAGAGAGCCGCGAACGAGTACGAGCGCGCCGCATCCGCCTTCGCGGCGACGCTGGCCGAAGACCATCCGCAGCGCCTTGCCCTGGAAGTCGATCGGGGAGAGCTGCTCACCGCCTCCGGTCGTGCGGAGGAGGCCGAGGAAGTGCTTCGCGAGGCCCTCGCCGACCTACGCCGACGCGGCCCGGAGCGCTGGCAGACGGCCGAAGCGGAGCTCTACCTCGGCGAGTGCCTCCTGCGCCAGGGGCGTGGCTCAGAGGCCGAGGAGCTCCTGCGCCACAGCCTCACCGTCCTCGAGTCGACCCGCGGCGCCGGCTCCCCCCTCACCCGACGTGCCCAGGCCGCCCTCGCACGAGCCACCTGAGTGGCTCGCTCACTCGTAGCTGCCGCCGAGTAGAAGCCGATCCATGACCCCTCCGACGCCGCGACGAGCGCGCGCGCGTCGTGGGGAGATGAGCGCTGGCACACCGCCGAGGTAACGACTGCCCTCGCCGTCATCGCCGTCTGGTCGCTGCTCACAGGCTCGCCGGCACCGGCGCAGGAGATCGACCCCCTCGCGGAGCCGCTCGTGGCTTCGAGCCTGGAGACGGCCGCACGGCCCATCGCCATCGAGACGCTGAGACAGGCGCTTGCGGAGCACAACAACTTCGGGGGCAACTTGACCTGGACGGCGATTTCTGCCCCAACGCCCCGCTGACCCGCGGACAGATGGCGGTGTTCCTCGCCAAGGCCTTGGGTCTGCACTCGCCGAACTGATGGGGTCCCGGTGTCGGGCGTTCTGGCCCGCGCCGAGCTGCCCGCCTCAGCCCGCCTCGGAGGCAAGGAGGCGCATGGCTTCGGCGGTGAAGAAGCGCTTCGCCTCGTCCCAGTCGAACGGCACCAGCATGTCGGGCAGCGGCTCGTGCTCGGCGTCGTCGAAGTACGTGAGAGCGCGCAGACGGTGATAGCGATCGGTTCGCTGGGTGCCGAACTTTCGGTCGAACAGGTCGAACGCCGCCTCGACGGTCAGCCCAGACCGGCACAGGAGACGGAGATCGACGAAATCCTTGCGCGATCCCCTTCCGGCGATCGCCTCGATCTTCATCGCCGCGATGTCGGCATCGGAGGCGAGAGTGAAACCCCAGGGCGTGGCCTCCGGCTGTTCAAGCTGCGGATAGGGATAGCGAAAGAAGGAGGTCGTCACGCCAGATAGGAGCACGTAGAGCGTCTGCTCGCCGGTGGGCAGGCGCTCGAACGTGTCGGACGCCTGCTCGAGCAGGCTCGACAAGCCGTCTTCGTCAAACCGCGTCGGTCGGAAGAAGTCGAAGTCGATCGACCGTCGATGGCCATGACGCAGGGCGAGCGCCGTACCGCCTGCGAGGTAGAACTCGCAAACCGCTGGGAGCTCCTTCAGGCGCTCCAGAACGGCGAGCTGCGACGCAGTGAGGACTTCGGTGTGCACTCTTCGGGCCTGAGCTTCAGATAGGCGAGCCAGAGCGGCACGGTACGTGGAGACAGGCGAAAGGCTCCGCCATCGCGGAAGAAATCGCGGATGCGCTTCCGCCCGTAGAAGCGGAGCAGGGCGCCGACGCTGTGTAGTGTTCCGCGCTCCAGAACCCGCTCGATAACGAACGGTGCGTGGGTTTCGGGGTCGATGTCCCCCGGACGCACGTCATGAAACAGTGTTGTCGACTCAGCCAGAATCTCGCTCGGCAGCATCCTCGTGAATCTTATCACGGAGCGAGATGTCTTCCTGGGGCTGCATGCCGATCGCCGCGCCGGCGACGAGCCCGGCGGCGATGGGCGGCCGGTGGGAGGTGCCCGCGGCGCGCGCCGGGCGCACAGATTCCATCAGCAGGCGAGCGGCGACATCTTCTACAGCCTTGAAGTTTTCCTCGAGGCCGGGAACACCGCGAAGAAATTCGGCGGCGCGGTCGTGGTCTGGCGCGGCAGAGTTGACGCGCGGCAGGCCGGGCAGTATGTTGGCTGCCACGACAACCCTGAGGAGGACAAGACGATGAGCGTGAAGCACCAAGGGTTCGGACTGGTGGTGGTCTCCGTACTTTCCGTTCTCGCCGCGGCGGCGACCGCACAGGCGCCGGAGGCCGAGCCGGCGAGCGAGGCGCCGCATGTGATGCTGACTCCGGCGGAGATGGAGTGGGCGCCGATCGGCTCCCTGCCGCCGGGCGCGATGGCGTCGGTCGTCGAGGGCGATCTGGCACAGGAGGGCTTCTTCGCCGCTAGGCTGAAGCTCCCGGCGAACTATCGCATCCCGCCACATTTCCACCCGGCGGTCGAGAGGGTCACCGTGCTCCAGGGCACGTTCCAGCTAGGCATGGGAGATGCCTTCGACGAGGCGGCGCTCGAGGCTTTCGAGCCGGGCAGCTATCTCTCCATGCCCATCGGGTCGCGCCACTTCGCCGCGACGGGTGACGAGGAGGTCATCGTCCAGCTTGCCTCGATCGGGCCCTGGGGGATCACCTACGTGAACCCCGCCGACGATCCGCGGCAAGCCGCCGCCGAGTAGCGCGCGTGCCCTGAGCGCGACGCGTCACGGCGCTCCCCAGCCTCCTCCGCCCGGGGTCTCGAGGAGGAGGCGGTCGCCCGGCTCGGCGCGGCGGCCGTCGACGGAGAGGAGGACCTCCTCGCGCCCGTCGGCGCGAATCAAGACCTGGCGACCGGGCGCGCCGGGTCGGCCGCCGGCCAGGCCATACGGCCCCTCCCTGCGGTGCTGGGTCAGCAGGGAGATCTCCATCGGGGCGAGGAACCGGTACTCGCGGACGACGCCGTCGCCGCCAGTCCAGCGTCCCAGCCCGCCGGAGCCGCGCCGGATCGCGAAGCGCTCGAGCCGCACCGGATAGCGGTGCTCCAGGAGCTCCGGGTCGGTGATGGCCGTGTTCGTCATGTGCGTGTGGACGGCGCTGGCGCCGGGAAAGCCGGGGCCGGCACCGGCGCCGCCGGCCACGGTTTCGTAATACGCGAAGCGGTCGGTTCCGAAGAGCACGTTGTTCATGGTCCCCTGGCTGCAGGCGGCGAGCTCGAGGGCCTTGAGGAGGGTGTCCACGAGGCGCTGACTGGTCTCGACGTTGCCGCCCACCACCGCCGGAGCATCGCGGGGGTCTTCGGGGAACGGCGGGTTGAGGATCCCTTCGGGCAGATGAAGCGTGACGGGTCGCAGCAGCCCTTCGTTCAAGGGCAGGGGCTCGTCGAGCAGCAACCGCAGCACGTAGAGGACGCAGCTTCGCACCACCGCCGGGGTGGCGTTCAAGTTCCCCGGGTGCACGGGGCCGGAGCCGCAGAAGTCGATCTCCAGCTCCTCGCCGTGACGGCGGATCGCCACCCGCAAGGGAGTGCCGTCGTCGAGACGCTCCTCCGCCTGCCGCGTGCCGGCGGGCAGCCGCGCCAGGGCGAGGCGCATGCGGCGCTCGGCCTCGGCGGTGAGCGCGGCCATATAGTGCGCCACGCGGTCGGCGCCATGGGCGGCGGCGAGATCGCGCAGTGTCGCGGTGCCCTGAGACACGGCGGCGGTGGCCGCCGCCAAGTCGGCCAGGTTCTCCTCGACCGCCCGCGACGGATAAGGGGCTTCCTCCAAGCGGCGGCGCAGCTCGGGCCACCGGGCCTCGCCGCCGCGCACCAGCAGCAGGGGCTCGAGCACCACGCCTTCCTCGGCCAGCGACCGGGCGTCCGGCGGCATGGAGCCGGGGCGGCTGCCGCCCAATTCCGCGTGGTGGGCGCGGTTGGCCACGTAGCCGAGCAGCGCGCCGCCGTCCTGGCGCTCGAACACCGGAGCGACCACCGTGACATCGGGGAGGTGGGAGCCGCCATGTGCCGGATGGTTGGTGACCGCGACGTCTCCGGGTCCCAGAGGCAGGGCCGCGGCGACGTGCCGCACGCAGAGGCCGAGGGCGCCCAAGTGCACCGGGATGTGGGGCGCGTTGGCCACCAGCTCCCCCCGCGGGTCGAGCAGGGCGCAGGAGAAGTCGAGGCGCTCCTTGACGTTGACCGACACGGCGATGCGTCGCAGCATGTCCCCCATCTGCTCGCACAGGACCTCGAAGCGATGGGTGAACAGCTCGAGCTCGACTGCCTCGAAACGACCGTCAGTTCGCATCGACGTCCTCCCGGCGCTCCAGCACCAGCGTGCCGGCGTCATCGATGGTGAGCCGCCATCCCGGCTCGACCACGGTGGTGCAGTGGTCCTCCAGCACCAAGGCCGGCCCGTCCAGGTGGCTCCCGGGCGTCAGGGAGCGACGCTCGAACAGGTCGGTCTCCAGCCACGCGCCCGCGAACCGGGCGGGTCGCCGCAGCACCGGCTCGACTCCATCCGCGCCCCCGCCTGACGGTTGCGCCGGCCGGGGCTCGCGCCGGCCGGGGTGGACGGGGCCGTGCGAGCTCGAAGGCTCCCACTGTTCGGCCGGCTCGGAGGCCGGCCGCTTCAGTCCCGGTTCGGTGGAGACCGCCACGCGAAGCGACTCGAGCTCGATCTCCCGTCCCTCCGCACCGTAGCCGTACAGCTCGCGATAGCGCCGGTGGAAGGCGGCGGCCAGGTCATCCGGCTCCGCCGCGCCGACTTCGACCGCCACCGATGTCTCCTGTCCGCGGAGCCGCAGGTTGGCGAGGACGAGCCGGCGGGTGATCGATTCCGGCGCGTTGCCTTCCGCCAGCAACTGTTCCCGAGCCGCCTCGGCGAGCTCCTCGATCCAGCGGGCCAGCTCGCCGCCCACCGTCGACAGCGGCGCCAGGACCTCTCGCTCGGCGAAGCGCTCGAACGCGGCCGCCCCCAGACCGAGGGCGGAGAGCAGGCCGGCGTCGGGCGGGATGAGGACCGTGCGCATGCCGAGGATCCCGGCCAGGGCGCAGGCGTGTTGCCCGCCGGCGCCGCCGAAGGCGAGCAGGGCGTGGTCGGCGGGGTCGTAGCCGCGCCGGATCGAGATGCGGCGGATGGCCTCGGCCATGCGTTCGTTGGCAATCTGCAGCAGGCCCTCGAGCACCGGCTCCCGCTCGGCCCGCTCTCCGCGCTGCCGCTCGATCTGCTTCGCGAGGGCGGCGAACGCGTGCTCGGCCGCCTCGGCTCGAAGCGGGATGCCGAAACGCCGCGGCTCGAGCCGCCCGAGCAGGAGGTTGACGTCGGTCAGCGTCAACGGGCCTCCGGCGCCGTAGCAGGCGGGCCCGGGGTCGGCGCCGGCGCTCTCCGGCCCCACCTTGAGCTGGCTGCCGTCGAAGCGGCATACCGAGCCGCCGCCGGCCGCCACCGTCTCGATGGCCAGGGCCGGCGCCAGGACGCGCACGCCGGCGATCCGGGTGTCGAAACGGTAGGCGTGCTCGCCGGCGACGCGGCAGACGTCCGTCGAGGTCCCGCCCATGTCGAAGGCGAGGATGCAGGGGTACCCGGCGTCGCGGGCCGCCGCGGCGGCACCCACCACGCCCCCCGCCGGACCAGACAGCAGGCTGTCCTGGGCGTGGAACGCCCCGGCCTCCACCAGCCCGCCGGCGCTGGTCATCACGTGCAGCCGGCCGCCGGCCGTTGCCGCGCGCACGGCGTCGAGATAGCGGCTCACCGTCGGCGTCAGGTAGGCGTCCACCATGGCGGTCTCGGCGCGCGGCAGGATCTGGATGCGCGGGGCGAGCGCGGCCGAGCAGGAGATGTGCTCGAAGCCCTCCTGCCGCAGGAACGCCGCCAGCCGCTGCTCGTGGTCGCGGTTGCGGTAGCCGTGCAGGAGCGCCACCGCGGCGACCCGGATGCCGCGCTCAAGCAGCTCGGCGATCCCAGGGCGCAGACCGGCGAGGTCGAGCGGCTCGATCTCACTGCCGTCGGCAGCGAGCCGTCCGCCGACCTCGACGACGGCGGCGTGCAGCGGATCCGGCCGGGCGGGGTCGAGGGTGAACAGCTCGGGGCGCTGCTGGGTGCCGATGCTCAGCAGGTCCGCGAATCCCCGGTTGACGAAAAGCGCCACTGCCGCGCCCCGCCGCTCGAGCAGGGCGTTGGTGCCGCGGGTGGTGGCCAGGCGCATGGCCAGCGGCGGCAGCGTGCCGCGGCGGGGCGTGCGGGTCACCAGCCGCGCCGTCACCAGCGGGGCTTCTTCCTCGAAGTCGACCTCCACCGTCGCCGGTCCGGACAGCGCAGGATCGAGTGGACCGGCGAGCCGGAGGCGCCGCGTCGAGGCCAGGTGCTCCGCGATCTCGACGCCTCGCGGAGCGGCCCCGCCGCCGTCGGCGAGCGGTCGCAGCCGGCAGCCGGCGAAGAAGCCCTCCGGCAGGCCGGTCCCGAGGTCGAGCAGGACCTCGTCGGGCGTGGCTCCCGGCCGCGCCGGGGAGCGCAGGCGGCCGCTGCTCAGGACCTTGGCGCGATGGAGACCTCCATGCGGATCGCGAGCCAGGCAGTCCGTGAAGGTGCCTCCGGTGTCCACCCACACCTGCCAGTGATCCGGGCCGTGCTGCATGGTCGCGCGCCTCGCAGTCTACCGTCGTGGCCCGCGCGCGCGGTGGAATGCGTAATCCCGTAATGAAAGGGGGCTATGCCCGCATGACTCGCAGGAGGACCAGGACGATGCTTTGGAGCCGACCGTATCGCGTGGCGCTGATGGCCGCTCTCGGGATCCTCGCGGCTGTCGTACCGGCGGCCGCCGGGCTCTATTTCGAGCAGCGGATCACCAGCAGCGGCGACGGGCAGGGGATGGAGATGGCCGTGCGCGGCTGGGCCGAGGCCGGCAAGGCGCGCGTCGAGTTCGTCGACAGCAACAACCCGGTGATGGGCGCCGGCACCTACCTGCTCACCACGGACGGCGGCCAGACCGTCTACCTGGTGAATCCCGAAGAGCGGACTTACTCGCATTGGGATCTGGCAGCCATCATGAGCTTCTTCAGCCGCATGGGCGAGGCCACCGGCGGCATGGTCCAGATGGACTTCAAGGATCCGGTCTCCGAGCGGCTGTCGAGCCAGCCCGGGGAATCCGTGCTCGGCTACCCGACGACGCACTATCGGTGGAAGTCGGGGTACACGGCAGACATGAAGATTGCCTTCATGGACCGCAGCGACCGCTACGAGACCGCCACCGACGCCTGGGCGACCACGGCAATCGAGGATCCGGCGCTCTTCGTCTGGCTGCGCGCGATGCCGCCGACCACAGGCGATCCCGAGCTGGACACGATCCTGGCCCAGGAAGCCCGCCAGGCCGAGGGCCTGGTGCTGAAGATGGAGCAGGCGACGACCACCACCTCGAAGAAGGGCGAGACCGCGAGCTCCACCACCCGTTTCGAGGTCACGACGCTGCGCGAGGAAGCCGTCGATGAGAGTCTCTTCGCCATGCCGTCGGGGTACGCCGAAACGCCGCTGCTCCCGGGGCTCGCCGCGATGCAGGCCCAGCAGGGGGAGGCGGAGGCCCAGCCCCAGGGCCCGGTCAAGGCGCTCAAGGGTCTGTTCGGCAAGAAGAAGGACGGCTGAGGGATGTCGTGTACACTGGAGAGAACATGACCTCGCAGCAAGGCCCGCCGCCGGAAGGCACGGCGCTGGCGATGAAGCTCGAGCTGCTGGCGGCCGTGGCCCAGGCCACGGTCACCGCGATCCTGAGGGTCCTCGACGAGCGGCGGGGCGGCCTTCTCACCCCCGAGGAAGAGGAAAAGGTCGGCAACGTCCGCACCCAGGTCGAGTCGGCGGTCACCGCGGTCGAGGACTACATGGAGCGCCACGGCGACTCGGGTATCGACCTGAGCGGCCTGCGCGACCGGCTCGTCGCCATCTCCCGCGAGCTCGACACGCGCACGACCGACGCCGACGCGCTGCCTTCCTGACGGGCGCCACGGTCGGGCGAGGTGTCCACATCGCAAGGGCTACTGACGGTGACCGGTCTGCCCATCCTCGACAAGCTGCTCGCCCACGAGCTGTTCGGCAACAGCGCCGAGCGCTGGCTGGTGGCGCTCGCCATCGCCCTGCTCGTCTCCTCTGTACTGGTGCTGTTGAAGCGCCTCTTGTCGCGCCGCCTGCGGGATTTCGTCTCGCGCACGCAGAACATCGTCGACGACCTGCTGCTCGACCTCGTCCGCCACAGCCGATGGCCGTCTTTCCTCGCCCTCGGGGCGTATCTAGGCTCCCTGGTGCTGGACCTGAATCCGGGCCTCGACCAGGCGCTCCATCGCCTCTACTTCGTCATTTTCTTCGTCCAGATCGGGCTGTGGGGCAACCACGTCGTCGGGTTCACGATCGGGCACTACCTGCGGCGTACGCGGGAGCAGGACCCCGCACGCGCCGCCGGCATCTCGCTGATCAGCTTCGTGGCCCGCCTCGGCATCTGGTCGATCGTGGTCCTGGTGGCGCTCGACAACTTCGGCGTCGAGGTGGGGAGCGTCATCGCGGGCCTGGGGATCGGCGGCATCGCCGTCGGTCTGGCCCTGCAGAGCGTCCTCAAGGACACCTTCGCCTCGATCGCCATCATCCTGGACAAGCCGTTCGAGGTCGGGGACTTCATCATCGTCGACGACATGCAGGGCAAGGTCGAGCACGTCGGCGTCAAGACCACCCGCATCCGTTCCTTGGGCGGCGAGGAGCTGGTGTTCGGCAACGACCACCTGCTCTCCAACCGCATCCGCAACTTCAAGACGATGCGCGAGCGCCGGGTGCTGTTCTGCTTCGCCATCGCCTTTGAGACGCCGAACGAGAAGGTGCGGGAGCTGACCCCGATCGTGCGGGAGATCGTGGAGGCGGCGGGCGATACGCGCTTCGACCGCGCCTACGTCAAGGAGTTCACCGACTCGGGGCTGCTCTTCGAGGTCGCCTACTATGTGCTGCACGCCGACTTCGCCACCATGACCGACGTCCGGCAGCGCATCAACGTCGCCCTCCACCAGCGGCTGGCGGAGGAGGGGATCCGCATCGCCTACCCGGCGCGGCGGCTCTACGTCCGCGACGCCGAAGGCACGGCTACCGAGAGCGTGGCGCAGCTTCGCGAAGGCGGTTTCGGACAATTCTGAAGCGGCCGGCCTCCGTGCCCGCCGCTTCAGCTCTGCGCGGGCGCGGCTTCGTCGGGTTTGGGCACGAAAAAGAACGTCCCCTCGGCCTCGGCCCCGCCATCTCCCTCCACGGCGCCGAGCCGCGGCCGCTGCGGCACGCCCAGGCGTTCGGACGCCTCGACGACTCGCGGTGTCAGGCGACTGTAGATGGCGGCGGCGTCGAGCACGTCCCGATTCGTTTGCAGCACCTCGAGCAGGGCGCCGCTGAAGATCGAGTGCCCGTCGCCTCCGGAGTCCACCACCGGGCTGATCTCGCCCGAGGTGAGCACCAGCCGCGACCGCTGCTGGAGCTCACCCAGGACCTGATCTCGCGTCAGGGTCTGCGGATCGGATCCCTCGCCGGCCGGCCGTGCGGCCCCCGGCCGCGTGAGGGAGCCGGAAAAGCAGGAGTCGGCGATCACCAGGACGTGGCGCGCCAAGCTCAAGTCGAGGTAGTGCGCCACGTCGTACCGGCTGCTCACCCACAGGGAAGCGTCATCCGGCTGGGCGTCGACCGGCAGCCAGTTGCCGACCCGGTCAGGGCCGAAGAACTCTCCATGGCCGGCGAAGTAGACGAGGAGGTTGTCCTCTTCGGTGGCCCCCTCCGCCAGCTCGGACAAGGCGGTGACCATGGTCTCGCGGTCGGCGTCCTGCAAGAGGATCACCTCGAAGCCGTAGCGGTTCTCCAGCACATAGGCGATCTCGCCGGCGTCGCGGGCTGCCGTCTCGAGCGCGGGCTGATACCGGTACCGGCTGTTGCCGATGACGACGGCCTTGTAGTTGCCGAACTCGATGCCGGCCAGCGGATTTTCCACCGGGCCGCCATCGTCCTTCTCTGCTCCATTGACGAGAGCCCAAATCAGATACCCGACACCGAGCACGACCATCACCGCCACCAGCGCCGCCAGCGACCGGAGGAGAGCGCGCCGATCGCGCAGCGGCCTCACGGCGGCCTCCGGGCCTCCCGCCACCACCGTCCGGCCCGGGCTTGCCGACGTCGCGGCCGGCACGGGTGTGCCGGGACCGAGGACCGTCGGATCCCATCCGGCCGTTGGTTCCCGAGCGTCGCCCTGCGCAGTGGGGTGGGGCAGTGGCGTCGGAGCGTGGATCAGCGTCCGGGCGGCCTGTGTGCCTGCTAGGTCCTCCGCCGACACGCCGCGCGCGGCGTCCTGCAGCGCGCGGGAGAGCTCGGCCGCACTCTGGAAGCGGTACGCGGGGTCCTTCTGCAGGGTACGCAACAGCACCCGGCGCAGCGGCTCGTCGACCCGCCCCCCCGGGTCGGTCTCGCTGAACTCGCGCGGTGGGTGGAAGAGGTGGCCGGCGATCACCGAGGCCTCGTCGGAGCCGCGGATCGGAAACGCGCCGGTCAGCAGCTCGTAGAGCACGACGCCCAAGGAGTAGAGATCGCTGCGGCCGTCGATGGCGACCGGTCCGGGCGCCCCCGCGGCATGCCCGCCGCCGAGCTGCTCGGGTGAGGCGTAGCGGATCTTGCCGATGAACATCGCCGTCTTGGTCTGGAAGCCGACGCCTTCGAGCGGCTTGGCGATGCCGAGGTCGATGAGCTTGACCTGCGTCCTCCCCTCGGCGTCGCGCGCCAGCATGATGTTGTCGGGCGAGATGTCGCGGTGGACGATCTTGCGCTGGTGCAGATAGCCCAGGGCGTCCAGGGTCTGGCCGGCCAGCTCGAGGATCTCCCGCTGCTCGAGGCGGGGCTCGTGCTGGATCCGGTCGACCAGGTTCACGCCGTGGACGAACTCCATGACGATGCAGGCGGTGCCGTCCTCGCCGACGGACAGGTCGTGGATGCGGGCGATGTTGGGGTGGTGGAGGTGGGTGGCCAGCCGCGCCTCGCGCAGGAACCGCTCTTTGAGCTCGGGATCGTCCCGGTATTGGGGACGCACCGTCTTGATCACCCGGATCTCGTCGAGCAGCAGGTGCCTGGCCTTGTAGATGGCCCCCATCCCGCCTTCGGCGAGCTTCTCCAGCACCTCGTATTTGCGGTCGATGTCCTCGACGCCGAGGACGATTCGGTTGGGCTCTGAGCTCATGGTCCGACAGCGCGCGACGGGAGTCTCTCCAGGAATATACCGCAACCATCGCGGCGGTCCGGCAGGCGACGATGAGCCGATCGTGGCCCCTGAAGTCGGAAGAATGCGTAGGGGTGAGTGGAATGGGTAGGAGACGTCTCTCTCCGGCGCTGGTCGGCGCCGTGGCCGGCAGCCTTGCGCTCTTGGCTCCCGGCGCGGCGACCGCGGCCAAGCAGCGATCCCCGGAAGCGCAGGTCGACAGCGCCGACGACCTCTTGGTGGTCGACTGCCTGCTGCCGCCCAAGGTGCGCCGGCTGGGCCGCCGTGCCACCTATCTGGCGGCGCGCAAGCCGATCCGGGCGACGGCGGTGGAGTGCCGCATCCGCGGCGGCGAATACACGGCGCCGGACCAGGCCAATCTGGGCACCGCGCTCAAGGTCTGGTTGCCGGCCGCCCAGGGCGGGGACGCCGAGGCCCAGTACTACGTGGGACAGATGTTCGAGCGCGGCCTGGGCGTGGATCCCGACTTCGCCGCCGCCGCCGACTGGTACCGCCGGGCGGCGGACCAGGAGTATTCGGCCGCCCAGATCGCCCTCGGCTCCCTCTACGAGTCGGGGCGCGGCGTCGCGCAGGACGCCCAGGAGGCGCTGCGCTGGTACCGCCGGGCCGCCGGCCTGGCCGAGGATCTGGTCATCCTCCAGAGCATCGACTACGAACGGCTGACCGAGGCCGAGGAGGAGCTGGGCGAGACCCGGGAGCAACTGGAGGAGAAGGAGCAGGAAACCGAGAAGCTGCGGGAGGAGGTCGAGGATCTGAAGCGCCGCCCGCCGCCCCAGACCGGACCGCGGCGGGGAGAGCTCGACTTCGGCCGCTACGTGGCCCTGGTGATCGGCAACAGCCAATACGCCTCGTTGCCCGACCTGCCGACCGCCGGCTCCGACGCCCGGCGCGTCGCCGACGTCCTCCAGCGCGAATATGGCTTCGAGGTCCGGCTCCTGCTCGATGCGACGCGCCTGGACATCATGCAGGCGCTCAATCGCCTGCGCGAGGAGCTGACCGAGAAGGACAATCTCCTCATCTACTACTCCGGCCACGCGCATCGCGCCGCCGGGGGGACCACCGCCTACTGGCAGCCGATCGACGCCTCGCCCCAGAGCCCGGCGAACTGGATTCCCAGCCAGCTGGTCGGCGATCACCTGGACCTCATTCCCGCGCGTCACGCCATGGTCGTGGCCGACTCGGTGTTCGCCGGCCTGCGCAGCCGCTCGGCGGTGGCCCAGCTGCCGCACGGGATGACCGAAGAGCAGCGCCACTACCACCTGCGGCGGCTGCTCGACAAGCGCGCCCGCCTGGTGCTGGCGGCCGACACACCCCACCCGGTGGCGGCGCCGCCCGAGGGGAAGCAATCCGTGTTCGCCGAGGCCTTCCTGGACGCGCTGCGCAGCAACGACGGCGTGCTCGAGTCGTCCCGCCTCTACCGCGAGGTCAATCGCCGCCTGACGTCCGGCGACGGCGCCGGCCCGGCACCGGTGTTCGCCCCCATCCAGTGGGCCCGCTCGGAAGTCTCCGAATTTTTCTTCGTACGGAAAGCGACATGACAAAACATTCTCGCGCAACGTGGGTCCTGTCGATACCGCTCGCGCTGCTGGTGACGGTGCTGTCGGCCGGGCCGCTCCACGCGGGGGGCTTCGGGTGCGACAACCCGGCGATCAACCTGGCGACCACTCCGACGGAGCTCGTCGAGGGGGACGTCGGGAGCACACCGGTGGACTACGTGATCGATGTCGATCAGGTCGACGATGTGTGCCTGGTCGAGATCACGTACCAGACACAGGACGGGACCGCGACCGGTGGTGAGGATTACGGGCCGGTCGAGCCCACGACAGCGCATCGCTGCGGCATCGGCGATCTGGTCGACGGGAGCCTCGCCGTGTTCGGAGATACCCTGCTGGAGGGCGACGAGACATTCGACGTTCTGGTCACCTCCGTGAGCTCGACATGCAGCGAGACGTGCGGGTGCGTCATCATCCCGCGTTCCGATGCAGCTCCTCGAGGCGGCGGCATAGGCTCGACGGTCACCATCCTCAACGACGACCAGCCCGCCCTGTCCATCGACGACGTTCAGGTCGAGGAGGGAGACTCCGGGACGACGAACGCCGTGTTCACCGTGCGCGCGGAGCCGCTGACTCTGGAGCCCATCGCGGTCTTCTTCGCCACGGCGGACGGGACGGCCACCGTAGCCGACAACGACTATCAGGAACGGTCCGACGTGGTGACGATCGAGCCGGTGGCCCCGTTCCAAGCCACGATCACCGTGCCCATCGTCGGCGACACCAGGCGCGAGGAGAACGAGACCTTCACGGTGGAGATCGGGGTCAAGGGGGGCGCGACGATCGCCGACGGCGAGGGCGTCGGCACCATCCTCAACGACGACGGGGAGCCCGCGATCTCGATCGACGACGTCGAAGTGGTGGAAGGGGACTCCGGCCAGACCGCCGCGGTTTTCACGGTCACGGTGTCTCCGTTGACGCAGGAGGTGAGCGCCAGCTTTGCCACCCAGGACGACACCGCCACAGCGGCAGACGGCGACTACGTGTCCACCTCGGGCTCTCTGTCGTTCCCCTTCGGTGGCTCCCCGACGCAGACGATTTCGGTGCCGGTGCGGGGAGACACCCGCGCCGAGCCGGACGAGACGTTCCACGTGGTTCTCTCGGGCGTGGACGGGGCCACCGTGGCCAAGGGCGAGGGGGTGGGCACGATCCTCAACGACGACGAGAACAGTGTCGTGCGGATCGCCTCGGCGCCGCCGGCGTCGGAGGCCGCGGGCACGGCGACGGTGGTCGTGGAGCGGTTGAACCCATCGGGCGACCCCGCGCGCGTGACGGTGAACGCCCGGGAGGGAACGGCGACCGCCGGCGCCGACTTCACGCCCGTGACGGCGGTGGCGTCGTGGGGCGCGGACGAGGGGGGCACGCGCACGATCCAGATCGCGCTCCTCGACGACAATCTCGCCGAGGGCGACGAGACGATCCGGGTGACGCTGACCAACCCGGTGGAGGCGACCCTGGGCTCGCCTTCCACCGTCGATCTCGTATTGCTGGACGACGAGCAGGAGGGTGAGGTCGAGATCCTCGGCGACGCCGAGCCGGAAGGCGTGGTCGAGCTCGAGGCCGACCTGGCGGTGCGGGTGCGCACAGCGGACGGCTCCCCGATCGAGGGCGCGCGCGTCTTCTGGACCGTGGAAGAGGGGGAAGCCGAGCTGACCAGCGGCAGTCCTACCTTGAGCGGCGGCGACGGCGTGTCGCGGCAGACCGTCGAGCTGGGGGAGATCCCGGGCATCGTCCTCATCCGCGCGACGCTCAATCCGTCGGCCGGAGCTCCAGGCGACGCGGCCAGGGCACAGCAGGAGCAGACCAGCGTCGTCTTCCGGTTGCGCGTGCGCGGCGCCGCCGACCTCAACTCCGATGCCGACCTCGACCCCGACAACCTCTCGGTGGGCGGCGTCCTCGACTTCGCCTGCATCGAGCCCGAGGGCCAGTTCGCCGACTTCTGTCGCTACCTGTTCGGCCTCGACGAAGATCTGGAGCGCGAGGTGGTGCAGGAGGCGACGCCGCGCGAGGTGGCGGCACAGGGCAGCCTGATGCTGGACCTGCCGCAGTGGGGTTTCCGCGAGGTCGGCCGGCGGCTGGCTGCACTACGCGGCGGCGGCAGCCGGCGCGTCGAGGAGGAGCTGGCGCTCGTCGTCGGCCGCGAGGAGGTGCGGGTGGCGGCGCTGGTGGACACGGTGGCAGACGCGATGGCGCGCCAGGCACGCTTCGAGGAGGCTCTGGAGGGCGCCGTGGAAGCCATGAGGGGTGGGGGGCAGGGCTCGGCGAGCGGCGGCGGCCAGGCAACCGAGGAGCCGCAGCCACGGATGGACGATGCGCTGGATACCGCGCCACGCCTGGGCGTCTTCGTCAGCGGCCGCGTGGCCACCGCCGACCGCGACGGGACAGAGAGGGAGGAGGGCTTCGACGCCGGGATCGAGGGGGTCACCGTCGGTGCCGATTACCGGGTGCGTAGCGATCTGATCCTCGGTGGCGCAGCCGGCTACCTGAAGACCGACCTCGATCTGCTCCAGGACGGTGGCGGTCTGGATGCCGATGGCTACTCGCTGACCGCCTACGGCGCCTGGCTCGGCGAGGCGCTCTACGTCGACGGGGTGCTGGGGTACGGCCGCAACAGCTTCGACCTGCGCCGTCACGTCGATCTCCCGGTGCCGTTCGAAGGCGTCAGTCGCTTCGTCGCCCGCGGCGATACCGACGGGACGCAGTGGATGGCCAACCTCGGCAGCGGCTGGGAGCGTGCCTTCGGGGCGTCGAGCCTCGAGCTCTACGGCCGCGCCAGCTACGTCGAGGCCGATCTGGACGGCTACCGGGAGCGCGGCGGCGGGCCGTTCGACCTGGCGATCCAGGACCAGTCGCTTGACTCGCTGCTCGCCGAGCTGGGTCTCAACTTCGGCTATGCCGCCAGCCGCGAGTGGGGAGTGCTGCAGCCGGTGGTGCGGGCGGCGGCGCTGCACGAGTTCGGCGACGACAGCCGGCTGGTGCGCGGCAGTTTCATCCAGGACGTGCACCAGTTCACCTTCGTGGTGCCGACGGACGCCCCCGACCGCAACTTCTTCAATCTCGGGATCGGCCTGACAGCGACGACGTACCGCGGCCGCTCCTTCTTCGTCTTCTACGACACCGATCTGGGCCGCGACGACCTGGAGGTGGGCACCTTCACGCTGGGAGCCCGCTTCGAGTTTTGATGACGGAGACCCGTTGCAACTGCGGCCGCTGCGGCCTTGACACGTTGGTCCGCGACGAAGGGTCGCGCATGCGGACTCGAGTCGGCTCGAGGGAGGAGCGCCAATGAAGAGGAGTCCAGTCGGAATCGAGTACGTCCTGCGATGCGGCAGAGGGGCGGCAATGCTCACGGGTGGTATGGCGATTCCGCTGCTGGTCCTGCTGGCGCTGGCGAGCGGGACCCCGGCGAGCTCTCTGGAGCGGATCGATGCGATCGAGCTCGCGGCCGGCGAGAACATCCTCTTCTCGGCGGTGATCGATCCCACGGGCGAGTTCGCCTACTTCGGCACGGAAACCGTCCCGGGGCGGGTGGTAAAGATCGACCTCGAGACCTTCGAACGGATCGACGCGATCTCACTAGAGGGCGACGAGGACGCTCTCTCCTCGGCGGTGATCGATCCCACGGGCGAGTTCGCCTACTTCGGCACGTACACTGTCCCGGGGCGGGTGGTGAAGATCGACCTCGCGACCTTCGCACGGGTTGACGCGATCTCGCTGGAGAGCGGCGAGGACCGCCTCCGCTCCGCTGTGATCGATCCCGCGGGTGAGTTCGCCTACTTTGGCACGGACGACTTCCCGGGGCGAGTGGTGAAGATCGACCTCGAGACCTTCGCGCGGGTTGACGCGATCCCACTGGAGAGCGGCGAGGACCGCCTCTTCTCGGCGGTGATCGATCCCCCGGGTGACTTCGCCTACTTCGGCACGGGCACGGTCCCTGGGCAGGTGGTGAAGATCGACCTCGGGACCTTCGAACGGCTTGACGCGATTCCACTGGAGAGCGGCGAGGACAGTCTCGTCTCGGCGGTGATCGATCCCACGGGTGAGCTTGCCTACTTCGGCACCGGCACCTCCCCGGGGTGGGTGGTGGAGATCGACCTCGGGACCTTCGAACGGGTCAACGCGATTCCACTGGAGACGAACGAGGACGCTCTCTTCTCGGCGGCGATCGATCTCGCGGGCGATTTTGCCTACTTCGGCACCCTGACTTCCCCCGGGCGGGTCGTGAGGGTCGCGCTCGGCGACGTGCTGTCGCCCGTGGGCCTGACGGTCGATGCCTTCCCGCTGCTGTCGGACGGCAACCAGGTCTTCGAGCCCGGGGAGTGCGTCGAGGTCGCCCCCGCCTGGCTCTGGCTCGACAGTCCCGACCTCCTTGGGGGGGCAGCCTCGGCTTTTGTGGGCCCGGACGGACCGGCCTACGACTTGATCATCGACAGCGCGTTCTACGGGACGGTCGAGCCGGGTGAGGTCGTCAATTGCCGAGAAACCGGCTCCTGCTATGCCGTGCAGATCGGTCCGAGCGGCGTCACCCGTCCGGCCACCCACTGGGACGCCATCCTCGACGAAGAGCTGTTCAGCAAGGGCGGCGGAGGCGGCTTCGGGACCTGGACGTTGCATTTGGGGGAGAGCTTTGCCGACGTGCCGCGGTCGAGCCCGTTCTATCGGTGGGTCGAGACGCTCCTGCACCACGGCGTCACCAGCGGCTGCTCGGCCGCCGAATATTGCCCGTCCGGTGCCAACAGCCGCGCCCAGATGCCGGTGTTCGTGCTCAAGGCCGCGGAGGGTGCGAACTATGTCCCGCCGGCCTGTATCGAGGGCGAGGAGGTGTTCGTGGACGTGCCGGCGACGAGCCCGTTTTGTCCGTGGATCGAGGAGCTGGCACGTCGCGGGGTGATCGCCGGCTGCGGCGGCGGCAGCTACTGTCCGGGCGACCCGGTGACCCGCGCCCAGATGGCGGTCTTCCTGTTGAAGACCATCGAGGGTGCGGGCTATACGCCGCCACCGTGCGGTGGGACGTTCACCGATGTGCCCTGCCCATCGACGTTCGCCGACTGGATCGAGGAGCTTTTCGTTCGCGAGATCGCGAGCGGCTGCAGCAGCGAGCCGCCCGCCTATTGCCCGGGCACCCCCGTCAGCCGCGCCCAGATGGCGGTCCTCGTCACCAAGGCCTTCGGGCTCGCGCTCTACGGCCCATGACGACGTGCCGCTGGAACGCGTGGCCACGACGAACTCGGCTGCCATGACGGCGCCGCTGCGGGGCGAGGGGCACGTTCTCCTGGGCGATCCCGAATACGGTCGTATGAAGCGGGACGTGGCCGCCGCATATAACCGCGCCGCGCGCAGCTATGACCAGGTCGGGACCCGGCGTTTCCGGCATTTCGGCAGCGAGCTGGTCGACGGGCTAGAGGTGCCTCCCGCGGCGAAGGTCCTGGACCTGGCGACCGGCAGGGGGGCGATCCTGTTCGCGCTCGCCGAGAGGCTGGGGCCGGACGGTCTCGTCGTCGGTGCCGACCTGGCCCGCGAGATGGTCGTCCAGTCGGCCGTGGAGGCACGACGACGGGAGGTGACGAATGCGGCCTTCCTGGCGATGGACGCCGACGCACTCGCCTTCGCGCCCGAGCGATTCGACATCGTCACCTGCGGTTTTGCTCTGTTCTTCGTCGATTTCGACCACGTCCTGCCGGAGCTGCATCGGGTGCTCAAGCCCGGCGGCATGCTGGCGGTGTCGGTCAACCACTCGCCTGCCGACCCGCGGGAGTACGAGCGCTGGAAGTGGCTGTTCTCCCTGCTGCGGGAGGCCATGGGTCCGGGCTTCCGGCCGCCGCCCGCCTGCACCGCGCCGATGCGGCTGGGGACGCGCGAGCGGCTCGCGGCGGCGCTGGAGCGGGCCGGGTTCGTCGACATCCGGCTCGACACGACCGAGGCCACGCTCTACTTCGCGGACGAGGAGGACTGGTGGCGGCACGAGCTGTCCCAGGGCTCGCGGATGTGGGCGGACGGCATGTCCGAGTCCGCCCGCGAGCGCTACAGGCAGGGGGCTTTCGCGCGGCTGCGCGAGATGAAAGAGGACGCGGGCATCCGGGTGGTCGACGGCGCGATGTTCGCCTATGCCCGTAAGCCCGAGCCCTGAGATCGAGAGACGTCGCCGAGATGAGCCCAGCCACCAACCCGGAGGGAACCACGAATGCGCCATGACGAGATCCAACTCGAGAACCGCCGTCGCCGCTCCCTGTTGATACCGGCCCTGCTCGGCATCGCCGTCCTGGCGAACGTCGTTGGAGCCCAGGCTCAGGAGCCCTCTTCGGTCGAGGGCGTGCTGGACAGCATCTGCTCGAGCCCACCGGAGGAGTTCGTCGCTTTCTGCGCCTTCTTCTCCGGGCTCGAAGACAGCGACCGCGATGAGGTCGTGGAGCAGATCACGCCGCGAGAGAACGTGACCCAGGGGAACCTGCTCATCAACCTGCCCCAGACCGGCTACCGCGAGGTCGGCCGCCGGCTCGCGGCGCTGCGCACAGGAGTGCGCGCCGTCGCCGGCCGCACGGTGAGCTGGTCGCCCGACCGCCGGGAGGTGCGCATCGCCTCCACGCTGCCGGCGCTCTTCGCCGCGCAGGAGCCGACGACCGGCCCGGGTCCGGGCATCGACGAGCCGTTCGAAGAGGCACCCCGCTGGGGCCTCTTCGCCAGCGGTCGCCACGCCACCGTCGACAAGGACGGGACGCTCATCGAGGAGGGCTACTACACGCGCAACGTCGGAGGCACCGTGGGCCTCGACCGGCGATTCGGCGACGACGCGGTGCTGGGAGCCGCTGTCGCCTACCAGAGCGTCGACCTCGACCTGTCCGGGGACGGCGGCGGCATCGATGCCGACGGCTTCAACGTCACCGCGTTCGCCTCGCGCACCTCGGATGCCGGCTACCTCCAGGGAGTCCTCGGTTACGGGACCCTGGATTTCGACCTCACGCGGCATGTCGACCTGCCCGTCCCCTTCCTCGGCGAGACCCGGTACACCGTGCAGGGTGGAGCCGACGGCGACCAGCTCATGGCCGACCTGATGGGCGGCTGGGAGCACGTCTTCGGCGCCTCTACCGTCGAGCTCTTCGGTCGCGCCAGCCTGGTCGACGCGAACGTGGACGGCGACGCGGAGGGCGGCGAGGTGCCGTTCGCGCTGGCGATCGGCGACCAGTCGATCCGGTCCCTGCTCTCCGAGCTCGGCATAGACTGGAGCCGCGCGGTGAGCGTGGCCTGGGGTGTGGTGCAGCCGCAGCTCCGAGCAGGCTGGATCCACGAGTTCGACGACGACGAGCGTCAGATCCCCGGCCAGTTCGTCGGCGACCCCCTGGATCGCGAGTTCGGGGTGCCGACGGACGAGCCCGACCGCGACTACTTCAACCTCGCCGTCGGGCTGACCCTGACCGGCTATCGCGGCTGGTCCTTCTTCGCCACCTACGACACCGACCTCGAGCGCAGCACCCTCGACAACTACGTCATCAACCTGGGGCTACGCAAGGAGATGTAGGGTCCCGCCGCACGAGCGGCGCGGGTCGGACAC
>JBOGJI010000108.1:0-1251 GCA_050747865.1 Thermoanaerobaculia bacterium | reverse complement strand
TGGACTGCCCCCCAAATCGCGAACCACGCTGAGAGGCAATGCCTCCGGGGGCGGCGGTAGACGGACCGCCAGCCAGCGGAGGACGAGATGGGACGGGGACGGACCTGCAGTCGTGAGTTCACGCGAGCGGCGATGCGCCAAGTCGTCGTCGACGAGCCGCGGCCCGCGCACGGCTGGCGGGAACACGGGATCGCCGAAGGGCTCCTGCTCCGCTGGCGCCGGGAGTATGCCGCGCGCGGTGAGGCCGCCTTCAGCCCCAGCGCGGCAACCGGCACCGCGGCCTTGGAGCGCAAGGGGGCGGACCTGGCGCGGTTCCGCGGGCACCTGGCCGTGGAAAACGCGGCGCTCAAAAAGGGGGGGACGCCGCTTCCGGCGCGGAGCGGCACGCGATGATCGCCGCGATGCCTGACGCCGATCCGGCGCGGTCGATCCGGCGGCTGTGCGAGGTGGTCGGGACCGGGCGCACCTGGTCCGACACCCGGCCCGCGCCCGAGGAGGTGGCGGCGCGAGACACGGAGTTGCGGGAGGCGATCGAGCGGCTGGTGTTGGAGTTTCCGGGGTATGGCTACCGCCGGGTGACCAAGGCGCTCCAGCGGGCGGGATGGATCCTCAACCACCAGCGGGTGCTGCGGGTCATGCGGGAGGAATCGCGGCGGTGCCAGCTCGAACGCCGCTTCGTGGTGACCACCGATGCGGCGCATCCGCCGCGGACTTACCCCAATCTGCTGGCCGGAACCGCCTGGGGCGGCCCGGATCAGGCGTGGGGGGCCGCCCTGACCTCCCTCCGCTGGCCGCCGACCGTCGCCTATCGGGCCGGTCTTCTCGACGCCTGGTCCCGCCGCCGCGTCGGCTGGCACCTGTCCCGGACGATCGACACGAGGCTGCCGCTGGCCGCCCTCGACCACGCGCTCGCCGTCCGCCAGCCGTCCCCGGGCCTGATCCACCACTCGGATCGCGGGGTGCCGTATGCCAGCACGCCCTACGTGGCGCGGGTGCCGGAGCGGGGGGGCCAGATCAGCATGGCAGCGGTCGGGAAGCCCTACGAGAACGCCACGGCCGAGAGTTTCTTCAAGACGCTCAAACGGGAGGAGGTGTACCTCAACCACTCCCAGCGCTTGCAGGACGCCGCGGCGAACCTCGACCGGTTCATTCTCGACCGGTTCATCGCGGATGTCTCCAACGCGAAACGACTGCACGCGAGTCGCGGCGAGGTGCCGCCGATCGCATGCGCCGCGAGTCATGCAGCAACGG
>JBOGJI010000107.1:0-5032 GCA_050747865.1 Thermoanaerobaculia bacterium | reverse complement strand
GGCCGACGGCCTCCGCTTCCACGCCGGTCTCTCCTGGGCGATGCGCCGCTTCCTCGGCCGCTCCGTCGGCTTCCCGGCGCTCGAATCGACGACGCGGGAGGTCCGCCGCCGGCTGGCCGGCTTCCACCTGCCCACGGAGACGGTGCGCGCCGCCGGCGAGCTGCTCACCGAATGCGACGGCGTCAAGTTCGCCCGCCGCGCGCCGCGTGCGGCCCGCCGGCAGCTCCTCGCCGCGGCTCGCGATCTGGCGGACCGCGTGGAAGCCCATGCCGCGCACCTGCGCGAGGCCACACAGACCCGGGTCGCGACCGAAGCCGGAAGGGAGGCCGCGTGACCGGCCTCGCCTTCCAGGATCCCGCGGTGCTGGCCGCGCTGCTCGCGCTGCCGCTGCTGGCGTTCCTGCACCACCGCCGCCGGCCCGCGGCGCTGCGCTACAGCCGCCTGCCCTCGCGGGCCGCCGGCTCCTGGCGCCTCCACCTGCCGTTCTACCTGCGCCTGTTGGCGCTCGCACTGTTCATCCTCGCCCTCGCCCGGCCGCAGCAGGGCTTCGCCTGGGAGGAAAGCCTGACCGAGGGGATCGACATCCAGATCGCCCTCGACATCTCGGCCAGCATGGGCGCAGAAGATTTCAAGCCGGAGAACCGGCTGGCGGTGGCGAAACAGGTCGTGCGCGATTTCATCGCCGGCCGCACGGGGGACCGCATCGGTCTGGTCGTTTTCGCCGGGACCGCCTCGACCCGGGCGCCGCTCACCACCGACCGGCGCATGCTGGACGAGCTGGTCGACACGGTGAGGCTGCACGAGCTGCCCGACGGCACTGCCATCGGCGTCGGCCTCGCCACCGCCGCGGCGCGGTTGAAGGACAGCGAGGCGCGCTCGCGGGTCATCATCCTGGTCACCGACGGCGTCAACAACGCCGGCGCGATCGACCCGGCGGCCGCCGCCGCCATCTGCGAGGGGCTCGGCCTGCGCGTCTACACCATCGGCGTCGGCAGGGGCGGCCGCGTCCCGGTGCCGCTGCCCGCCACCCACCCGATCACCGGCGAGCGGGTCCTGCGGCGCGTGTTGATGACCATGGACGTGGATCATGAGGTGTTGCAGGCGATCGCCAAGCGCACGGGAGGCCGCGCTTTCGAGGCCACCGACGAGGAAGCGCTGGCGCAGATTTTCGCGGCCATCGACCGTCTGGAGACCACGCCTCTCGAGGTGAAGCGCTACGTCCGCTATCGCGAGGCGTTCCCGCCCTTCGCCTGGGCCGGGCTGGCCCTGCTCGCGCTTCCCTTGCTGACCGCCGCCTGCGGCTGGACGGTGGAGCCATGAGCTTCGCGGCACCGCAGCTGCTGTGGATCGTCGCCGCCTCCCCGCTGATGGCGCTGGCCGCCGCCTGGGTCTGGCGGCGCCACCTGGCGGCGTTGCGCGCCTGGGCCGAGAGCGGCCTGTGGCCGCGCCTGGGGCTCCAGCCGGGCCCCGGGCGATGGTGGCTGTCGGCCCTGCTGCTGGCGCTGGCGGCGCTCGCCGCCGGGTTGGGACTGGCGCGGCCGCGCTGGGGGCAACACGAGGAGACGGTCACCCGGCGCGGCCTCGACATCGTCGTCGTGCTCGACACCTCGCTGTCGATGGTCGCCCAGGACGTCCGGCCCAACCGCCTCTTCGTCGCCACCAGCGTCGCCCGCCGCCTGGCCGCCGCACTCCCCGGCTCTCGGCTCGCGCTGGTGCAAACGGAGGGCGAGAGCCTGGTGCTGTCGCCGCTGACCGTCGACGTCGCCATGCTCGATCTCCTCCTCGATCCGCTGGAGCCGGGCACCTTGCCCTCTCCCGGCACCTGGCTGACCCCGGCGCTCAACGAGGCGGCGCGCCTGCTGCCAGCCGGCGCCGGGCGCGGTCGCGCCGTCGTCGTGCTCTCCGACGGCGAGGACCACGGCGGCCGTGTGGCGGAGGCAGCCGAGAGCCTGGCGGCGGAAGGCATCCGGGTCTTCGCCGTCGGCATCGGCACGCTCGAGGGCGCACCGCTGCCGGTGGGTGGCGACGGGGAGGTGGAGTACAAGCGGACCGCCGACGACCGGGTGGTGATCAGCCGGCTCGACGAGCCCATGCTCGAGCAGCTGACACGCATCACGGGCGGCCGCTACCTGCGGGCCGCCCACGCCGGCACCGACCTCCACGAGCTGGTCGGCGGGTTGGGAGAGCTGGCGCGGGGCGAGGCCCGGGACACGGTGGTCGAGAGCGGCGCCGAGCGGTTCCAGTGGCCGCTGGCGGTCGCGATCCTGACCCTCGGCCTCTGGCTCCTCCTGCCCCCGTTCCGGGAGAGTCCGGCATGAGGTCGGTAGTGGTCCTCGCCCTGCTGGCGGCGCTGCCCGGCTGGTTGCACCTGCCGGCCGCCGTGGAGCGCTGGCTCTACAACCCGCGCGAGCGGACACAGATGGCACGGCGGCATCTCGCCGAAGGACGACCGGAAGAGGCCATGCGGGCGCTGGCGACCGCCTCGCGTCTGCGACCCGGGGACCCACGGGTCCGCTACAACACCGGCACCGGACTCTTGCTCACCGGCAGCCGCGGCGCCGTCGACGAGCTGGAGGCGGCCGTCGCCTCCCTCGGCGAGCGCCAGGCCACGCAGCCGGAGCTGGCGGCGGACGCCTGGTACAACCTGGGCACCGCGAGGCTCGCCGAGCGGGACGCCGCGGGTGCCGTGGCCGCCCTCGAGGAGACCCTGCGCCGGCGTCCGAAGGACGAGGACGCGAAGTTCAATCTCGAGCTGGCGCTGCAGGAGCTCGAGCGCCAGCGCTCCGGGCTGCGCCGGCCGCAGGAGGCCCCGGGCGGCGACCGGCAGGGACGGGAAGAGCAGGGACAGGGCGAAGACGGCACCGACACCTCCAGACCGTCGGAACGGGCCGGCGGCGGCCGGGACGCACAACCCGAGGGCGAGCCGGGCTCACCGCGGCCGCAGCCGCAGACAGCCTCCGAGGACCTGCTCCGGCGCTTCGAGCGGCAGCCCGACATGACCGCGGCCCAGGCGGCCGCGATCCTCGAGGCGGTCGAGAACCTGGAGCGGGCCCACCGGCGGGAAGAGGCCCAGCGCCGGGGGCAGCGCAAGAACGTCGTGGAGAAGGACTGGTGAAAAGGGGATCGCGATTCCTACGGGTGCTGGGCGCGGCCCTGCTCGCCGGCGTCCCCGCGGCCGCCGATGCGGACGTCCAGGTACACGCCATTCTCGAGCCGAGGGAGGCGGCCGTCGGCCAGCCCGTCCAGCTCACCCTGCGGGTCGAGCAACAGGGGCTGTCGAGCGTCGAGCTGCAGCCATCTTTCACCCTCGACAATCTCGAGGTGATCTCCGGACCGTTGGAGAGCCGCCAGGTGCAGATCGTCAACCTGAGCGTGTCCCGGACGCACACCATGACCTGGCAGCTCGTCCCGCAGGCTCCGGGGCCGGCGGCGGTGCAGAACATCCGGGTGACCGTGGCCGGGCGCGTGGTGCAGCTCGCGGATCAGACCCTGACGGCGATCGAAGGACCGCCGCCCTCGCCGCCGCCGGCGCCCGCGGGCGGGCAGGAGCCGACCAACTCGCTCGAGGAGCTGATGCAGCGCCTCCCCGGATCGCTGTGGCGCGGAGAGCCCAAGTCGATCCTGCGCGCCGAGATCGCGCCGGCAACGGCCTGGGTGGGCCAGCAGGTGCTCTACACCCTCCACCTCTACACGCAGACGCGGCTGCGGCACAGCAACTGGCGGCATCTGCCGTCCTTCCAGGACTTCTGGGCGCGCAGCGTGCCGCTGCCCGACCCTCGCCGCGCCGAAATCGTCGAGCTCGACGGCGAGCGGTATACGCACGCGATCCTCCTCCAATGGGCCCTCTTCCCGCTGTCGCCCGGTCCCCACGAGATCGGCCCCGCCGAGCTGGAGCTGACGGCGGAGGTGCCCGAGCGGGGTCTCTTCGGCGATCTGTTCCGCGAGCAGCAGCGCATCGAGCTGCAGTCCCGGCCGGTGACGGTGGACATCCGCGAGCTGCCGCCGGCGCCGGCGGGCTTCGGCGGCACGGTGGGGCGCTACGAGCTGCGGTCGACGCTGGATCCCCGGGAGATCCGGGTCGGCGAGGCGGCCACGCTGAAGCTGGAGCTGCGGGGCCGCGGCAATCTCCAGGGGCTGCCGGATCCGCGGCTCGCCTCCCCCGCCGGCCTGACCGTGTTCCCCGCCGCCAGCCGCGGCGACGAGACGTTCGACAGCACGACGGTGGTCGGCACGCGGACGTGGACCTTCCCCGTCGTCGCCGAGCGGTCCGGGCGCTTCGCGCTCTCGCCCCCGTCGGTCGTCTACTTCGACCCCGGGAGGAACGAATACGCCACGGCGTCGGTCGAGCCCGTCGCGCTGTCGGTGGCGCCGGCTCCGCCGCGGAAGATCGCGGACGAGCCGAGCGGGCCGACCCCCAGGCCGAAGCGTCTCGACGGTCGGCGAGATGCGATGTGGGTCGCCGCGCCGGCCATCCTCCTCGTCGCGCTCGCCGCGCTCGGCGTCTGGATGTGGCGACAGCGGGCCGCGACCGACGCCCCGTTCACCACCGCGCTGGGCGAGGCGGCGACCGCGGCCTCGCCGCGCCATGCCGCCTCGCGGCTGGAGGCCGCCTGGCGCGACCTGCTGGTCCGCCGGCACCGGATGCCTGCCGCCACTCCGCTCGACCACTGGTCCGAGCGCCTGGCCGCAGCCGGCATTCCGGCCCGGCTGACCGCCTCTCTCGACGCGCTGCTCGCCGATCTGCGCTACCTGCGCCAGGCCCCTGAGCTGGCCACCACCGACACTCTGCGCGCCGACCTGGTGGCGCGCAGCCGCCGCCTCGCCGGCCGCTTGACCCGCACGGCCCGGTAGAGGGCGGTGGGCCCGTGTGCTACGATCCAGACGCTTCACACGGGACCCGTCTCCTGCCCCGTAACCTGAGAGCCTGTGAATGAATCTCCCATGGGTCGCGTTGCGAGCGCCGTGGGCCTGCTGCAAGGAGCCGCGACGCTGGCGATGCGGTGCCATCGTCGAGGAGCGGCGACGCCGCAGC
>JBOGJI010000106.1:0-1619 GCA_050747865.1 Thermoanaerobaculia bacterium | reverse complement strand
CTACACCAACGGCGATCCGACGGAGTTCTACGCCGCCGCCGCCCTCAACGCCACGCGCGCCGGTGAGGCGGTGGCGCAGGCGGAGACCCAGGCGCGCGGCTGCTCGGTGGAGTACGAGGGATGACGCAAGCCACCGCCGCGCTCCTTCTCGCATCACTGGGGCTGGTCCCGGCCGCGACGGCGCAGGAGCCGCTGCTCCGGCCGGTCGATCACGCGGCCTGGCAGGAGGTCCTGGCCTCTCACGCCGGCAAGATCGTGGTGGTCGACTTCTGGGCCTCGTGGTGCGTGCCCTGCCTCGACCGCTTCCCCGAGATGGTCGAGCTCGCGGAGCGCTACGGCGACCGGGGCGTCGTCTTCGTCGCCCTCGACCTGGACGATCCGGGCGACGCCGGGGCGCTCGAGCGAGCCGAGGCGTTCGCCCGGGAGCAAGGCGGCAGGATCCTCCACTACCGGAGCACGCTGCCGATCCTCGACGCCTTCGACGAGCTCGGATTGCTGGGGGTTCCGGCGGTCTACGTCTATGGCCGCGACGGCGAGCTGGCGCGGCGCCTGACCGCCGACGACCCGAACGCCCAGTTCACCGACGCCGACGTCGAGCAGGCCGTCCGCGAGCTGCTCGACGCCTCGCAGGGCGCCGGGTAGACCCTGGGGCCGCCCCGCGCGCCTCGCCAAGGAGACTGAACCATGCAGGAATTTCGCGCCTGGGCCGTCAAGGCGGCGGAATGGGGCGTCGACTACCGCGCCGGCCTGCGCGACAAGCCGGTGCGGCCGCGCGTCGCGCCAGGTGAGATCGCCGCCGGGATCGCGCCCTCGCCGCCCGAAGAGCCCGAGCCCTTCGCGCAGGTGTTCGCCGATTTCGAGCGCCACATCGTGCCGGGCATGACGCACTGGCAGCACCCGCGTTTCTTCGCCTATTTCCCCGCCAACTCGGCGCCGGCCTCGGTCGTCGCCGAGCATCTGGTCAACGCTCTGGCCGCGATCTGCATGTTGTGGCAGACCTCGCCCGCGGCAACCGAGCTCGAGACGCGGATGATCGACTGGCTGCGCCAGGCCTTCGGCCTGCCCGAAGACTTCTCCGGCGTGATCCAGGACACCGCGACGACCGCGACGCTCGCCGCGGTGCTGACGATGCGCGAGCGCGCACTAGCCTGGAGCGGCAATCGAGAGGGCCTCTTCGGCGCGCCGCGCCTGCGCGTCTACAGCACCGCCGAGGCGCACACCTCGGTCGACCGCGCCGTCTGGTTCGCCGGGATCGGCGCCAAGAACCTCGTCCGCATCCCCATCCGGGGGCCCTTGCGCGGTGCCGACCCGGAGGCCCTGCGCGCGCTCATCCTTGAGGATCTCCGCGCGGGCCACAAGCCGGCCGGCATCGTCGCCAGCGTCGGCGCCACCGGGGTCGGGGCCACCGATCCAATCGCCGAGCTGGCGGACGTCGCCCGCGAGCTCGATCTCTACCTACACGTCGACGCGGCCTGGGCCGGCTCCGCCATGGTCTGCCCGGAGCTGCGCCCCCTGTGGGCCGGGGTGGAGAGGGCCGACAGCATCGTCGTCAACCCCCACAAATGGATGGGCGCCCAGAGTCACTGCACGGCACATTTCGTGCGCGACCCCGCGTCGCT
>JBOGJI010000105.1:0-1613 GCA_050747865.1 Thermoanaerobaculia bacterium | reverse complement strand
CTACACCAACGGCGATCCGACGGAGTTCTACGCCGCCGCCGCCCTCAACGCCACGCGCGCCGGTGAGGCGGTGGCGCAGGCGGAGACCCAGGCGCGCGGCTGCTCGGTGGAGTACGAGGGATGACGCGAGCCGCCGCGGCGCTCCTGCTCGCGTCGCTGGGGCTAGTCCCGGCGGCGACGGCAGAGGAGCCGCTGCTCACACCGGTCGACCACGCCGCGTGGCAGGAGGCCCTGGCCTCCCATGCCGACAAGATCGTGGTGGTCGACTTCTGGGCCTCCTGGTGCGTGCCCTGCCTCGACCGCTTCCCCGCGATGGTCGAGCTCGCGGAGCGCTACGGCGACCGGGGCGTCGTCTTCGTCGCCCTCGACCTGGACGATCCGGGCGACGCCGGGGCGCTCGAGCGCGCCGAGGCCTTCGCGCGGGAGCAGGGCGGCAGGATCCACCACTTCCGCAGCACGCTGCCGATCCTCGAGGCCTTCGACAAGCTCGGATTGCTGGGGATCCCGGCCGTCTACGTCTACGGCCGTGACGGCGAGCTGGCCCGACGCCTGACCGCCGACGACCCGAACGTCCAGTTCACCGACGCCGACGTCGAGCAGGCCGTGCGTGCGCTGCTCGAAGCGTCGCCAGCCGCCGGATAACCCGGCAGCGCCGGCCGGCGCGGAGGAGCTCGAACCATGCAGGACTTTCGCGCCTGGGCTGTGAAGGCCGCGGAATGGGGCGCCGACTACCGTGCCGGCTTGCGCGACAGGCCGGTGCGGCCGCGCGTGACGCCGGGCGAGATCGCCGCCAGGATCGCGCCGTCACCGCCCGAAGAGCCGGAGCCGTTCGCGCAGGTGTTCGCCGATTTCGAGCACGACATCGTGCCGGGCATGACGCACTGGCAGCATCCGCGCTTCTTCGCCTATTTCCCCGCCAACTCCGCGCCGGCCTCGGTCGTGGCCGAGCATCTGGTCAACGCCATGGCCGCGATCTGCATGTTGTGGCAGACCTCGCCCGCGGCGACGGAGCTCGAGACGCGCATGGTCGACTGGCTGCGCCAGGCCTTCGGCCTGCCCGAGGGCTTCTCCGGCGTGATCCAGGACACCGCCACGACGGCCACACTCGCCGCGGTGCTGGTGATGCGCGAGCGCGCGCTCGGCTGGAGCGGCAACAGAGAAGGGCTTTCCGGCGCGCCGCGCCTGCGTGTCTATGCCACCGCCGAGGCCCACACCTCGATCGACCGCGCCGTCTGGTTCGCCGGGATCGGCGCGGAGAACCTCGTCCGCATCCCGATCCAAGGCCCCTTGCGCGGCGCCGACCCGGAAGCCCTGCGGGCGCTCATCCTTGAGGATCTCCGCGCGGGCCACAAGCCGGCCGGCATCGTCGCCAGCGTCGGCGCCACCGGGGTCGGGGCCACCGATCCAATCGCCGAGCTGGCGGCCGTGGCGCGCGAGCTCGATCTCTATCTACACGTCGACGCGGCCTGGGCCGGGTCCGCCATGATCTGCCCGGAGCTGCGCCCCCTGTGGGCCGGGGTGGAGAGGGCCGACAGCATCGTCGTCAACCCCCACAAATGGATGGGCGCCCAGAGTCACTGCACGGCACATTTCGTGCGCGACCCCGCGTCGCT
>JBOGJI010000104.1:0-3368 GCA_050747865.1 Thermoanaerobaculia bacterium | reverse complement strand
CGCGGGTTAGCCCCGAAACGGCGGCAGAGCCGCATACGACAGGAGGAACCGGTCATGGAGAAGGGTACCCCCTACGTGGGTTTGGATGTGCACAAGAAGGACATCGTGGTGGCGATGCTGGCGCCGGGAGGGAAGGAAGCGGTGACGTGGAAGTTGGCGAACGAGCCCCGAGCGGTACGCCGGCTGGCCAAGAAGCTCGGTCGCGAGGCTCAAGGGGAGGTCCGCAGTGCCTATGAGGCGGGTCCGTGCGGCTAGGTGCTGCAGCGCCAGCTTCAGGCCGAGGGCCTGTCGTGTCAGGTGATCGCGCCGTCGCTGATCCCGGCCAAGCCCGGAGAACGGGTCAAGACGGATCGGCGGGACGCGCGCAAGCTCGCCGAGTTGCTGCTGGCGGGTCTTCTGACCGAGGTGCATCCACCGAGCGCATCGGAGGCGGCGGTGCGGGATCTGTGTCGATGTCGCGAGGGCATCAAGCAGGATCTGACACGCTGTCGGCATCGGCTGGGGAAGTTGCTCTTGCGCCGGGGGCTGCACTATGTCGACGGGAGAGCCTGGACGCAGCGGCACCGGAGGCTTGCCCACCCCCAGTTTGTCGACAGGTGGCAGGTGAGCGGCACGTGGGCGGGGAGTCGCATGATCTGCGGTGCGGGATCGGTGGTGGCGGTGCAAGGGGATGAGGTGGGGCTGGTCGGCCTGCGGACTGATCGCCGTGGGTGGCGGTGAGCGGGGCCGAGCGAGCAAGGTCCGAGTGATCGCGGTGGGTAGCGCTTTAGGCCGGCGAAGCGGGTCAGGCAGCGTAGAGCCGCTCGATCGGAGCCATTGGTGGCGCTCGCAGAAGAGCCTCTCCGTGGGTCAGTCGGAGGATCATCTGGTACAGGCAGCGCTCGGCGGTGCGGCGCCACTGCGGGTGAGACAGCATGAGGCGAGCCACGGAGAAGGCACTCAACGTTCGACAGGTCCCGTGGCGCGGCTGACGGCGGGGACACTCGAGCTGCTTGCGTGCCGGTTGCGCCGCGTCGGAGCCTCCCACGGCGACGGCCAAGGCATAGGCGAGAGTGAAGGCCAGCAGCAGTCGGCCCAGTCGTGGCGCGATGCGGACTTTCAGCTTCAGGCCGCGCAGACCCAGGTGAGTCTTGAAGTCTCGGAAGCTCTGCTCGACCCGCATACGCTGCCGGTACAGGTCGACGACCGTCTGGGTGGGCAAGAGCGCCTCGCAATCGGCCGGCACCAGCAGCCACCAGGGCTGCTCGAAGGAGGGGTCGTGGTAGGCGACGACATCGACGGGCACCCGTTGCTGGCCGTGGTAGAGCACGCTGCGGTAGCGCCGCGGCCGCTTGGCTCGAGCCGGCAGCTCGCCCAGCTTGCGACATCTGCCCTGGACGTCCACGGTCGTGCCGACGCGGCCGCGGACGATGTAGAGGCGCGAGAGGGCGTTACTGTGGCGCAACAGGGCGGCCCGCGCATAGCCACGATCGCCGATGAAGACCGCCCGCACCCCAGACGGCAGCGCCGATTCCACATCACACAGGAAGACCTCTTCGAGCTGGTTCTGACTCTTTGCCGCCCGCTCCTGCCAGGGATAGTCGAAGGTGTAGAGCGCAAGGGGCAGGGACCGGCCCTCGCACGGCACCCCGGCAATCAGCGCCTGGGTGCTTCCCGCCTTGGTCTGGTCGAACAGCACCGGCCACAGCCCCTGCCCGCGCTGGCCAACGATCACGCGTACCAGCCCGTCGGTGACGCCTCGTGGATCGAGCCGGGGATTGTCCAGGAATCGATGCAGGCGCTTCTCCCGCGCCCGCGCGGTGCCGGGCGTCGGCATCATGCGCGCCAACGCCGCCAGCGTCAGGGCGCCGTAGCCGGAGCGCCCGGCCGCCAGCAGCCGCAGGTAGGCACACGCCAGCACCGCCAGATTCTTCTGTACCGTCCGGCGTAGCGAGCCGAAGGCTTCCTCCACCAGCGCTGCGAGCGCTTCCAGCAGATACGCGTCAGGAGCCTCGTCGATCCCGCTCACGCTTCAAGGCCAGGGCGTAGCGGCGCCCGGTCTCCTGCAGCACGGCTTGCAGCTTCCTGCCGTTGCGAATCGCCCGGCGTAGCTTCGGTGCCAGCTCGTCGGGGATGTAGACGGAGAAGCGCTTGCCCTCGATGCGTCCGTAGAGCACGTAGCTTGCGTGCAGCTCGCCGCTCTGGCAGACATAGCAGCGCTCCGGACCGCGGACACAGGGACTGCGTCGCAGGCTCAGAGAGCCCAACGCTGCCGGCCACAGCTCGGCGACCTGGTCGCGGAACCAGCCCTCGAGCTCGTCGACGGACTCGGAGTCAGTCGTCACGAAATGTATATGTGTCATAGAACACACATGCTGTCAAGACCCACGCTTCCAGCCAAACTCAAGGCCGGCAGCCGGCTACTCCGTCAGATCAGTCGTGAAAACTGGGGGTGGGCAAGGCACCGGAGGTGGTTGTGGAGTCTCGAGCTCGAGCATCCGGCGTCCCAGGCGACGCTTGGGACCTACCTTCTCGGCATCGAGCGGCTCGAGGCGCAGCTTCAAGAGCTGGACGTGTCGATTGCCGAGATCGCCGACAGCGAGCCTTACCGGGAGCCGGTGGGCTGGCTGCGCTGCTTTCGCGGCATCGACACGCTGACGGCGAGGGTGATCCTGGCCGAGTTGCATGACGTGCGGCGCTTCGTCTGTCCCCGCCAGCTGATGGCGTCCCTCGGCCTGGTACCCCGCGAGCATTCGAGCGGGGAGTCGATCCGGCGAGGAGGCATCACCAAGGCGGGCAACGCGCGCCTGCGCCGGGTGCTGATCGAGGCGGCCTGGCACTACCGCCACAAGCCGAGCGTCGGCGTCGCTCTGAGCCGACGGCGTCAGGGGGCAAGCTCCTGGACTCGCGAGGATAGACAGCGGTTTCTCCCGACGAAGCACGGTCATGCGGCTCTGCGTCGGCCTGCCGACGTAACCCGCGAATATCAGAGTGACTCGTCGTCGAAGCGACCCGCTCCCTCATCCGTCATCTGTGGACTCGAGATACAGCACAACCGTCCCCCGCCCTGCCTCTACACCCTCGACCGAAATCGAGGCTTGACAACGGTCGTTCCATATCAGAGGAGTAATGAACCGCGGCGCAAGTCGACTGCGGAGTCGACGGATGATTGCTTCGTCGACAGAGGTTGGAGCGACGAGTAGCCGACGCCGTAGAGGTGCTGTGTGAGTCCGATGGAGATGCTAGCTATCGCGGGGCGAGGCGGTCGTTGACCATGCGGCCCCAGTTGCGGGTGCCGAGGGCCTTGACACGCTCGATGCGCTCGGCGGCGACGCGGTCGGCGGCGACGTGGGTGGGGACAGAATCGCGCTCGGAGATCTCGAAGACGC
>JBOGJI010000103.1:0-28371 GCA_050747865.1 Thermoanaerobaculia bacterium | reverse complement strand
CATGCGATGGGCGAGCTGGATCGCCACCGGCATGAGCACGGCCACGGTCGCGGTGTTGGAGACGAAGGACGAGACCCCGCCGACCAGCAGCAGGAACGACGTCCACAGACGGCTGGCGCTGCCGCCGGCCCGGCGGGCGAGCCACTCGCTGAGCTTGCGCACCGCGCCGGTGCGCACCAGGGCGTCGCCGGCGATGAAGAGCATCATGACGGTGATGACCGCCGGGTTGGAGAAGCCGGAGACCGCCTGCTCGGGCGTGATCAGACCGGTCGCCAGCAGCAGCGCCAGGCTGCTCAAGGCGACGACGTCGAGCGGCAGCCATTCGAAGACGAAGGCCGCCAGCGTCGCGGCGAGGATCGCGATGAGCAGGATGATCTCGAGATTCATGGGGCGCAGAAGTGCCGGGCATGCAAGATGCAAGTTTGCACGTCAGCCGATTGGAAGCTCAATGACTTTGGACGTAACTTGCATCTTGCATGCTCGGCACCTCGATGGACGGAGTCCGGCCGACGCGGCGGCAGAAGCCGGGTCGAGATTGTAGCCGACCGGCGGCGGCCTGGCGCCGTGGGGGGCGACCCCGTAGAATCTGCGCCATGCCATTGACGCGAAGCAGTTTCTTCGGTGTCGGGGGATGGACGATCTCGATCCTCGCCGCCGGGGTGGTGGCGTCCTGCGGCGGCATGCGTCCGGTGGGGGAGATGGCGCTGAGCACGTCGTCCGTCGAGCTGCGCTATCCGGCTCGCCGCGAGGTGGCCGTCTCGTGGACGCCGCGGCGGGCGCCGTCGCGCCTCGAGGGGCCGCTCCACGTATTCGTCCACCTGCGCGACGCCGAGGGGACCATCCTGCGCACCTTCGACCACCCGTTCCCGGGGGAGTGGGAGCCGGGCCGCACCGTGCAGTACCCGCTGCCGCTCTACCAGTCCCTGCTCGGCCCCAGCCTGGCGCCGGGCGACTACGAGTTGACGGTGGGGCTCTACGACGTCGCCGGCCACCGCTGGTCGCTGGCCACGGCGGCGCCGGAGGTCGCTCGTCAGGAGTATCGGGTGGCCACGGTCTCGGTGCCGCCGCAGAGCTTCGACCGGCGCCGGTTCCAGTTCTCCAGATTGTGGGGGGAGCCGGTGTCCGACGGGGACCGGCAGTTTCTGGGACGGCGCTGGCTCAAGGGCCCGGGCGGCGTGCGCGTGACCGGCATCGGCGGTGATGGGGTCGTCTGGATGCGCGTGCACGTGCCGGCGGAGCTGGGGCCGATGGAGCGTCTGCAGCTAGACGATCCGGCCGGGCAGCCCGCGGTGCGGGTGTCGACCGATTGCGGCGCCGGCGAGCAATACCTGAGCGGTCCGGGGGAGCACGAGGTCTCGCTGACCGTCGCGCCGCAAGGAGCCGCGGCGTCCCTCTGCCGCATCCGATTCGAGCCGAACTTCCACGTCGTCGATCTGGACACGCGCGAACGTCGCGCCCTGCGGCTCGACGCGCTGACGTGGACGCCGCTGTCCCGCGGGTCGAGCTGAACGGACCGCCGCGAGGTCATGAAGAAACGCGTGGACGCCGTGCTGCGCCCGGAGCAGGCGGCGTACCTCGAGCGGTCGCTGCCGCCGCGCGATCCGCTGCTGGCGGAGATGGAGCGGCGGGCGGCGGATGAGCACATCCCCATCTCGGACCCGGAAGTCGGCCGGCTCTTGGAGGCGTTGGCCGCGGGCACGGGGGCGCGCCGCATCCTCGAGGTGGGGACCGCGATCGGCTACGGCGCTCTCTGTCTCGCCCGGGGCGCCCCGGAGGCGCGCGTCGTCACCCTCGACAACGATCCCCGCATGCTCGCCGCGGCCCGCGATTATCTCGTTCGCGGCGGGGTGGAGGAGCGCGTGGACTTGCTCGAGGGCGACGCGCTCGAGTTCCTGGAGCGGCTCGAGCCGCCGTTCGACCTCGCCTATCTGGACGCCGCCAAGACGGAGTACCGGCGCTATCTGGACGCCGTCCTGCGGCTGCTGCGGGTAGGCGGCATGGTGATCGCCGACAACCTGCTGTGGGGCGGCCTAGTGGCGGATCCCGAGGGGGAGGACGACGAGGACACGCGCGCGCTGCGGGCGTTCAACAGCTACTTCCTCATCCACCCGCAGCTCACCTCGATCATCCTCCCCCTGGGAGACGGCGTCGGCCTGGCGACCAAGCGCAAGCCGCTGATCCAGGAGCTGGGCGGACCGTTCTGAGCGGGCCCCGCCGGAATATCGGAACGCGCGGCGCCGTTCTTGCGTATCCGAGGCCCGGCATGATGGACCCGAACAAGCAGAGCATCACCTCCGATCCCCGCAAGGCCTTCCTGCTGGGCGGCGCCGCGGCAGGGCTCGCCGGAGCCGTCGGGGTGGCCGCCTTCCTGCGCGAGCGCATCCAGCACCGGCGCCTGTTCCTGCCCGACCGCTATCCGAACGGCGTCTGGGATCCCCGCCCGTTCGGTCTCGAGGCCGAAGACGTATGGTTCGAGGCGGCGGACGGCGTGCGGCTGCACGGCTGGTGGGTGCCGCGCAAGCGCGCGCGTGCGACGCTGCTCTACTGCCACGGCAACTGGGGCTCGATCGCCCATCAGGTCGGGGCGCTGAAGCTCCTCTCCCGTCTTGGCTTCGATGTCTTCGCCTTCGACTACCGCGGCTACGGCCGCAGCGAGGGCCGGCCTTCGGAGAAGGGCCTATATCTCGACGCCCGCGCCGCGCACGACCACCTGACCTCGACTCGCGGTGTGGATCCCCGGCGGCTCTTCATCTTCGGCCACTCGCTGGGGGGCGCGGTGGCGATCGACTGTGCCCTCGACCGGCAGGCGGCCGGCCTGATCGTGCAGGCCACGTTCACCGACGTGGCCGACGCCAGCCGCGCGGCCATGCCGCTTCCCGGGATTTCCTGGGTCACCCGCAACCAGTTCCGCAGCGTCCGCAAGATCGGCCAGCTCGCCTTGCCCAAGCTGATCATCCATGGCACCGAAGACGGCACCGTGCCCGTCGAGCTCGGCCGCCGCCTGTACGAGGCCGCGGCGGAGCCGAAGCAGCTCCTCCTGGTCCCCGGCGCCAGCCACAACAACGTCCCGCAGCACGGCGGCCTGCGCTACTACCTCACCCTCGCCCGCTTCCGCGCCCGCTGCCTGAAGCAGGCCACCCGCCCGCTCCCCGAACCGGCCCCGGCGCTCACGTAGCGGCCAGAGGTCCACCCCCCAGCCCCAAGTCTTCGTACAGCGCGGTGAGCGTCAGCGCGACACGTTGCTCGTGGGCGCCGTCGGAGGGAGTCCCGTTCCAGGCCAGAGCCGCCGTCAACCCGTGCTCCGGGTCGGCGAAGGCGACGACCGAGCGGTAGCCGGAGTGGCCGAAGGTGCGCGGGCTGGCGTGGGGGCCGTAGCCGTAGGGGACGCTCTCCTGGCCGTAATGCTTGGAGTCGAGGATGAAGCCGAGGCCCCAGTCGAGCTTGGCGCGGAAGGTCTTGTCCTCCAGGCCGACGCGGTGGCGGCAGGTCAGGGCCTCGACGGTCTGGGGCGTGAGCATGCGGTTGCCGCCTGACTCGCCGCCCCCCAGCAGCATCTCGTAGAAGCGGCCCAGCTCGCGCACGGGTCCCCGGCCGTTGCCGCCGGGGGAGGGGTGGGTGCAGCGCGGCTCCGACTCCCAGCCGTGGCTCGGCCTTCCCGGCTTCTCCATGTCCCAGGTGGGGGCGATGCGGTCGCCGTACGCGCGATAGCGCCGCGCCGGCATGCCGATCCACGAGTCGGCCATCCGCAGCGGCTGCAGCACGTCCTCGCGCACCTGCAGCTCGAAGGGCCTTCCGGAGAGCCGGCGGATCAGCTCGCCGAGCACGAACCAGCTCGAGGCCTCGTGATAGCCGGCGGTGCGCCCGGGGCGCCAGCTCGGCTCGAGCTTGCGGGCGCAGATGTGAGTGAGGATCTCCTCCCAGCTCGCCTCCGGCCAGCCGGTCTCGAACATGCGGATGCCGCCGGTGTGAGTGAGCAGGTGGCGGACGGTCACGGCCTCCTTGCCGCCGGCCGCGAACGCCGGGATGTGATGAGCCACCGGATCATCCAGGGCGAAGGCACCGCGCTCCCACAGCCCGGCCAGGGCCACGGCCGTGACCGGCTTCGAGGCCGACAGCCACAACATCAGGTGCTCGGTGGTCATCGCTTCGCCGGGACGCACCTCGCCGAAGGCCAGGTCCGCGACCGGCTCTCCGCGGTGCGACACGTAGAGCTGCCCTCCCAGGTGCAGCCCTTGGCCGATCCCCTCGTGAACGACCTCCAGGGTCCGGGCGAGGGGGGAGTCGGCCGGGTTTGTCATGGGGGCGGGGATTGTATCGGCGCGGGGTAGAGTCGGAACATGCGGGACAAGGCGTCCGGTCGGTTGCTCGGCGTTGTGTCATTGCTGGCTCCGATCCTGACGACGATCGCCTGTGGCGGAAGCGGGGGCTCCCAGGATCCCGAGGTCCCCGCGGAGAGCGCCGGGGAGGCGGTGCGGATCTTGCCGTTGGGGGATTCGATCACCGAGGGGATCGATGCGCGCAGCTCGTATCGGTATTGGCTCGACCGCGGGCTGCGCGAGGCGGGGGTGGAGCTCGACTTCGTGGGGAGTCTGCGCGGCCCGGTGGGAGGAGCCGACGGCAACGCGTTCGATGCCGATCACGAGGGGCATTGGGGGTGGCGGGCGGATGAGGTCGCGGCCCGGCTCGACTCCTGGCTGGCGGCGGCGGAGGCGGACGTGGTGCTGCTGCACCTGGGGCACAACGATCTGGGCGCCGGCGAGGCGCCCTCGGAGGTCGCCGCAGAGGTCGCCGAGCTGGTGGCCCGGATCCGGGATTCGCCGTCGCGGCCGCACGTCCTGGTGGCTGAGGTCATTCCAGTGAGCGTCCCCGCCCTCGCCGCCGGCATCGGGGAGCTCAACGAGGCTCTCGCCGCACGGGTGGAGGCGATCGCCGACCCCGGTGTCCGGCTGGTGGACCTCGCCACCGGTTTCGACGCGGGGCGCCGGACGGCCGACGGCATCCATCCGAACGAGGAGGGCGCCCGCTGGATGGCCGAGCGCTGGCTCGCCGCCCTTCTCGATGTTCTGGACCCGATGTAGCGGCCGAGCTCGTCTCGGCCGGGACGGGAACGGCCGCTACAATCCGCCGTGATGGATCGCTACCTCGCCGCTGTGGTGCAGCTCAACTGCACTTCGGACATCGACGCCAACTGGCGGCAGGCGGAGGAGCTGGTGCGCGAGGCGGCGGCGCGGGGCGCGCGGCTGGTCGCCACACCCGAGAACACCAACTTCCTGGGGCCCCACGAGGAGAAGGTGCGGCGGGCCGAGGCCCTGGACGGGCCGACCTGCACGCGGTTCGCCGCGCTGGCGAAAGAGCTCAGCATCCACCTGCTGCTCGGCTCGTTCAACGAGCTGGGCGCGGAGGCGTCGCGGTGCCGCAACACCTCCGTGCTGTTCGCGCCGGACGGCGAGCGGCTCGCCGTCTACCGCAAGATCCACCTCTTCGACATTGACTTGAGCGACCGGGTACGGTTCACCGAGTCGGCCACCGTCGAGCCCGGTGGCGAGCCGGTGGTCGCAGACACCGCGCTTGGACGGCTGGGTCTGTCGATCTGCTACGACCTGCGTTTCCCCGAGCTCTACCGCCGCCTGTCGGCGGACGGAGCCGAGTTGCTGACGGTCCCCTCGGCGTTCACCGCCACCACCGGCAAGGACCACTGGCACGTTCTGCTGCGCGCGCGGGCGGTGGAGAACCTCTGCTACGTCCTGGCGCCGGCGCAGTGGGGCGAGCACGACGACGCCGGCCTGCGTGAGAGCTACGGCCACGCGATGATCGTCGACCCCTGGGGCACGATCCTGGCCGAATGCCCCGACGGCGTCGGGTATTGCGTCGCCGAGATCGACCGCGAGCGCCTCCGCCGGCTGCGCACCGCGCTCCCCGCGCTCGACCACCGACGTTTGTAGCGGCCGGCCGATCCCGCGCCGTCAGAAGATGGAGGCCGTCAGCTCGACATCGGCGAGCGCCCAGGCGTCGCGGAGGCGGCGCTCGACCGCGACCGCGTCGTTTTGCCGGCCCTGGGCCTCGAGGCTGCGGGCCAGGCCGAAGAGCGACCAGCCGTTGCGCGGCGTCAGCTCGAGCTGTTCCCGATAGACCGCCGCCGCTTCCGCGGGACGCCCCGCGCGCAGCAGGACCTCGCCCAGGGCCTCGCGCTGCGGGAAGTACCACGGCGGGGGCTCCGTGTAGGGCAGCGCATCTTGCGCCTCGGCGGCGTCGCGCAGCCGGTCGATCGCCGCGTCGTAGTCTCCCCGGGCGGCGGCGAGACGGCCCGCCAGGTCGTCGACCGCGATTCCCAGCAAGGCGGCGGCGGACGAGCCGGAAACCAGCACGAGCTCCTTCAGATCGCCGAGCTCCGCGATCTCCCGCAACCGCGCCAGCTCCTCTTCCGCCGGCTCGATCTCGTCCCGGCCCAGGCGGGCGAGCCCCCGGGTGTAGTGCCAGATCCCGGTCAGGTAACGGTAGTTGGGTGCCGGCGCCGGCTGCTCCAGGATGGCGTCCCAGTCGCCGAAGCGGGCGAGCCCGAACAGGTGCGTGGGAAGGAGCTCCTCGAGGATCGGTACGTCGGCGACCATCTCCTCCGGGATCAGGGTCACCACCTTGCGCGCCGCCTCGATCGACACCTCGCTGCGCCCCTCGAAGGCCGCCACCGCCCACAGGAAGTGCACGTTGTGGGGGTAGTAGGCGGCGGGGTAGAAGCCCTGGGCCCGGCACTGGGTGATGTAGGTCTCGTCCGCCGCCGCCGCCATCTCGTTGGACTTCGAGGCGTCGTGGTAGCGGCCGACGCGCAGGTAGATGTGCGCCGGCATGTGGACCAGGTGGCCGGCGCCGGGCACCAGGCGGAGGAGCCGGTCGGCGGGCGCCTCGGCGCGCTCCGGAGCGGCCGACGGCTCGACCGCGTGGATGTAAAAGTGGATGGCGCCGGCATGGTTCGGCGACCGCGCGAGGACGCTCTCGAGCACCGCCACCGCCTCGTCGGTCTCCGGCTTGGCGCTGCCGTCGTCCTGGTAGTAGTCCCACGGCATGGTGGTCATCAGGGACTCGGCGAAGAGGGTCTGGATGTCGAGGTCCTCGGGGTATTCGCGCGCCACCTCGCGCATGGCCGCGGCGAAGGCGGCGTCGAGCGGCGCACGATCTTCGACCGGCTCGGCGGCGTACCTCTCGACCAGGGCCTCCGCGAGGGCACGCTCCTTGGCCGTTGCGGCCAGCTCGATAGCCCGGCGCGATGCCGCGAAGGCCTGCGGCACCGCGTCGTCCGCCATCGGCAGGTTGATATTCGGCCCCAGCGCGTACGCCTCGCCCCAGAAGCACATGGCGCATTCCGGATCGAGGCGCTGCGCCTCCCGGTAGGCGCGGACGGCCTCGGCGTGGTTGAAGCCGTAGGTGAGGATCAAACCCTGGTCGAAATAGCGCTGGGCCAGCTCGCCGGCGGCGTCGATCGGCCAGCTATATGAGCCGAGATCCTGGAACAGGGGAGCGCCGGCTCCCTCGGGGAAGAAGCGGCGAGGCTTGGGCACCACATGCCCCGCATGGCCGGTGCCTGGCGATGGCTCGGTTGTGGGGCTCGGCTCCTGCGGCGCGCCGACGCGCGGATGCCGCTCGTGACCGATACAGGCTGCCAGGCCCGCGGTCAGCAGGGCGGCAGCGAAACAAGCCTTGGCCATCCCGGAAAGCGTCTGCATCATCGGATCTCGCCTCCTTCCCGACGGGGTGGTTCCTTCGTGTGCCCGGCACGGGCTCAATCCGATCCTGCATCCGATCCTGCAGACTTGCGACCCGCGAGGCAACCCGCACGATCGTGCGGGGGCGGCGTCGGACACGGCCCGTCGCTTACCGGGCGCGGCGCTCGATCTTGGTGCGGTACTTGCGGTACAGCTCCTTCTGTCTGTTGTCGAGATCGACCGTGCGGCCTTCGATCCACATGTGGGTCACCCGGTGGCCGAGGGTGTCCAGGACATCGCCCTCGGAGACGAAAAGGGTGGCGTCCTTGCCCACCTCGAGGGAGCCCTGGCGGTCGTCGATCCGCAAGATCTCCGCCGGGACGAGGGTCACCGCGCGCAGCGCCGCCTCGTAGGGTAGCTCGAAGGCGACGGCGCGCCCGGCCCCCTCGATCGCCAGGTTGCGGGCCGCCCAGCCGGTGTCGAGCAGCGCGATGGCGACCTCGACCCCGGCGTCGTGGAGGAGCTTGGGCAGCCTGCCGGGCAGGTCGTAGTCCTCCTCGGCGCGGTAGGGCAGGGCCGAGGTCGAGTCGACGACGACCGGGATGTCCCGGCGGGCGAGCAGATCGGCCACCTTCCAGGCCTCGGCGCCGCCGACCAGCACCATCCGCAGATCGAAGTCGGCGGCGAGCTGTGCCGCCTCCAGGATCTGGCGGTAGTCGTCGGCCCGCACGTAGAGCGGCATATCCTCCGACCACAACGGGCGCATGGCCTCCCAGCGCAGGTCGAGGGCCTGCCGCTCCGCCTGCGGCTCCGCGACAGGCCGTTGTTCTCTGGCGCCCTCGCGCAAGCGCTCGGTCGCGTCCGCGTCCCGGGCGGTGGCGTAGGCGCGGGCCTGCTCGAAGGTGTCGCGCAGCTCGGCCCGCTGCTCGGCCATCTGCTTGCGCTGCTCCTCGGGGGTCTCCTCGATCCACCAGGCGTCGATCACCGCCGCCCGCGGCCAGGAGAGGAACAGGCCGTCCACCGGCTTGACCCCGGCGTCCTCGCGCGTCCAGCCGTCGAGGTGCAGCACCGCCGATCGGCCGCGCAGGAGGTCGCCCTGGGGCGCCACCTGCGCGGTGGTGATGCCCTCCGAGCGCACGGTGGGCAGGATCTCGGAGTCGGGGTTGTAGGCGACGTAGGCCATCACCTCGGGGTTGACCGAGCCGGCCTCGTCCAGATCCCGCGTCGCGCGCACGGCCTCGATCTCGGTCAGGCCGAGGGTCGTGGAGAGCGCGATCAGCCCGGGGTAGACGCGCTTGCCGGCGACGTCGATGACCTCGGCCTCGGGCGGGGCGGTGAGCCCCTTGCCGATGGCGACGATCTTGCCGTCCGCGAACAGCAGGTCGGTGGCTTCGAGCACGCCCTGGGCGACGGTGTGAAGATCGCCGCCCCGCAGCAGCACGGGTCGGGCCTGCGGCTCGCCCGGAACCGAGTTGTGGGCCGCTGCCGGAGCGACGGCGAGAGCCAGCCCGAGCGCGAACACCCAACCCGATCTCCGCGACGCGTGGTGCCGGCTGCGAGCACGAAGCGCCGGGACCAGACCAAAGATCCAGGCGCCCGCCGGAGCCGTGGGCGGTTCTTCCGGCGCGCCCTCCTCGGGCGCCCCGTCGTTCTTCTTCCCGCCCTTGTCGGGCTTCTCCTCCGCGAGGATCTTCTGCACCAGGGCGGCCCGCTCGGTGCGGATCTGCTGGCGCAGCTCGGCGTCCCGCTCCCGGGAGAACCGCAGCGTCCCGTCGACCCAGGTCTGCTCGACCCGGCTGTACTCCGAGAGCGGGTGGCCGCTCCAGATGACGAAGTCGGCGTCCTTGCCGGGAGCGAGGCTCCCCACGCGGTCGTCGATCTTGAGCTGCATCGCGGGGTAGAGCGTCACCATCTTCAGCGCCTCCTGCTCGTCCAGGCCGCAGTGGGCCACCATCTTGCCGGCTTCGGTGTTCAAGCGCCGGATCAGGTCGTCCGAGTCGGAGTTGAGCGAGGTGACCACGCCCGCCTGGTGCATCAGGCAGGCGTTGGTGGGGATGGCGTCGTAGACCTCGAACTTGTAGGCCCACCAGTCGGAGAAGGTGGAGCCGCCGGCGCCGTGCTCGGCCATCTCGGAGGCCACCTTGTAGCCCTCGAGGATGTGGGTGAACGTCTGCACGGTGAAGCCCATGTCCTCGGCCAGGCGGATCAGCATCAGGATCTCCGACTGCACATAGGAGTGGCAGTGGACGAAGCGCTCGCCGGCGAGGATCTCGGCCAGGGTCTCGAGCTGGAGGTCCCGCCGCGGCGGGACGCGGTCGCGGCGCCGGCGGTCGGAGAGCCCCTCCCAGGCGTCCCATTCCGCGGCGTACTCCTTGGCCGCCAGGAAGCGGTCGCGCATGAACGCCTCGACCCCCATGCGGGTCTGCGGGTAGCGGTTGGTGAACACGTCGCCCCAGTTGGACTGCTTGACGTTTTCGCCGAGGGCGAACTTGATCGATGGCGGAGCGGCGGCGAGCTTCAGGCCCTCGGCGTCGGCCCCCCAGCGGAACTTGACCACCTGCGCCTGGCCGCCGATCGGATTCGCCGAGCCGTGGAGGAGCTGCGCCGCCGTGGTGCCGCCGGCCAGCGCCCGGTAGATGCCGATGTCGTCGGGGTCGACCACATCGCCGATGCGCACCTCGGCCGTCGCCGCGTGGCTCGCCTCGTTGACGCCGGCGGCGATGGCGTTGTGCGAGTGCTCGTCGATGATGCCAGGGGTCACGTGTTGGCCGTCGGCGTCGATGACCCTGGCCCCTCGGGGGGCGTCGAGGCTCCGGCCGACGGCGGCGATCCCGCCGTCACGCACCAGCAGGTCGGCGCCCTCGAGCACCCCCTGCTCCTCGTTGGTCCAGATCGTGGCGTTGCGGACGAGCACCGTCTCGGGCCGCGGCAGCTCGTCGAAGCCGAACGCCGCGTTCGGGTGGGTGACGCGGGAGAGGAGCGCCTCCGGCTCGTCCTCGCCGGTCGTCTCCTTCTTCTCCTCGTCGGCCACCTCGGTGGTCAGTCGCTCCACGCCGGCGGTCACCAGCCGGCCGTCGGGCAGCGCCACCTGACCGAAGAGCTCGTCGTCGAGGCGGCGCAGCGCAAAGCGGGCCACGCCCGCCGGCCGAGCGCTTGCGCGAGGCCCTTGAGGCACGGCCTCGGGACCCCACGGAGCGCGGAAGGAGAGGGTGTCGCGCGTCGCTTCCACTCCCTCCAGGGACTCCTTCTCCTCGCCCTGCACGAGCTTGGCGGTGGGCTTGGCGGACGGTCCGCCGACCTCGATCTCCAGCCGCTGACCGTCGACCGTCCACGCCCAGCGGCCGCGAAAGTCGGCGGCCTCGACGTCGTCGAAGGCCTTGGTCTCCTCGCCGCCGATCCATACCGCCTGGACCTTTGCCTTCTCGTCACGCAGCAGGTCGCCGCTGGCGATGACCAGGTCGGCGCGGCGGCCGGGCTCGAGCGTGCCCGCTTCTTCCGCGAGCCCTATCAGCTCGGCCGGCACCGTGGTCAGGGCGGCAAGGGCGGTCGACTCCGCGAGCCCCATCTCCACGGCGCGCCGCAGATTGGCGAAGAAATCGTCCTTCTCCTTCAGCCCGTGGCCGGTGAAGGCGAAGCGCACCCCCTGCTCCGCCAATACCGCCGGACTTGTCGGCGCGCGCTCCCAGCGGCGCAGGTCCTGGAGGCTGGTGTCGAGCGCCTTCTCGTACGTTCCCACGTCAGGATTCTCCGGGAAGGCGAGCGACAGGATCAAGGAGCTGTCGAGGGCGGCGATCTCCTCGGCCCGCTCGAACGCGAGACCGGTGCCCACGTGGATCATGGAGAGCCCGAGCTCCTCGCCGATCTTCGCCGCGCGCAGCAGCGCGAGCGGATCTTCCGTCTCGAAGACCACGGGTCCCTCGAGGTCGGCCAGCGCCTCCAATGCGCGATTCACCACTGGCCGCTCCTCGGCGTCCGCCGCCTGCCGCGCCTGCTCGTACCAGTCGGCGTCGAGCAGCGTCTGGCGAATGAGCGCGATGGAGCCCATCTGCGAGTTGGGGTAGGCCTGCTGCGAAGAGCCCTTGTCGAAAGAGAGGAACTGCCCGGTGCGTGGCGCCAGCACGACCTCGTTGGGCTCGGCGTCGGCGAGCGTGGCCACCAGGCCGCGGCCGCGGAAGATGCCGTCCATGCGCACCGACTGCACGGAGGTGACACCGCGCTTGAGCAGCGGCTCGGCCGCCTTGCCGTCGGGCTTGAACGCTTCGATCCAGTCGCGCTCGGCGTGGATCGCCTCGTTCCAGGCGCGGGCGCCGGTGCGGTCGCCCTCATACTGCGGCGGCGTCCGCCGGCCGAAGAAGCCCTGCGGGCGCTCTTTCTCCTCCTTCGGCAGTCCGTACTCGGTGTACGGGTCGATGAACCCCGGATAGATCCGCCTGCCGCCGAGATCGACGACGCGCGCGCCGGCGGGGGGTTGCACCCCCGCCTCGACGCTCGCCACCCGGCCGTCACGCACGACCAGCGTCGCGTCCTCGACAGTGCGCTCCGGGCTCACCACCACGGTCGCGTGGATGAACGTGACGTGGCCGGGCACCGTCTCGCGGATGCCCACCGTGGGCGCGGCATCCACCTGCGCGGCCGCCGGGGCCGCGAGCAGGGCCAGCATCGCCACCAGGAGCAGATGGGCACTCGGCATGGGCAGTGTGCGCGGGCTTCGCATAGTCCTTCTCCTCTCGGCCCCTCTCCGAGGCCGCACGTGCTTTTCCTGTTCACATACGTGCTGAAGCAACAGGGGTTTCGAGCTGCTGGATCGCACTGGCCCTCGTGCTCCGATCCCGGCGCCGGCGAACGTCAGGTCGAGCGCCCCAGCAGCTCGGCGAGGATCGTGACGCCGCGCTCGACCTGATCCGGCGGGGCGGCGGTGAAGCAGAGCCGAGCGTGGTGGGGATAGGGGCCGAAGCTGGGGCCGGGAGCGAGCAGGACGCCGCGCTCGGCGCAGACGGCGAGGAAGCCGGCCAGGCCGTCTTCGCCCGCGGCGTCGCCGACGTCGAGGAAGAGGAAGGTGCTCCCCTGGGGCGGCTCGACGCCCAGCCGCTCGGCGGCCATGCGGCCCAAGGCCGCGTATTTCTCGCACGCGGCCGCGACCCAGGGGTCTCCGGCGCCGTTCAAGGCGTTGAGGGCGGCGAGCTGGGCGGCGGTCGGGGTGGAGTAGAAGGTGTGGGTGGCCACCTTGCGCATGGCGGCGACGGCCTCTTCGGGTGCGACGAGGTAGCCGCAGCGGTTGCCGGCCATGCCGTAGGCCTTGGAGAAGGAGTGCACGGAGACCGTGCGCTCGCGCGCCAGCGGCCGGGTGTAGGTGTGCTCGCCGTCGTAGACGTAGTCCTCGTAGACGTCATCGGCAAGGATCCACAGCTCGCGGCTTCGCGCCCAGTCGACCAACGCCTCGATCCAGTCGCGCGGCAGCAGCCTGCCGGTGGGGTTGTGCGGCGTGTTCCAGTAGACCGCCACCGTGCGCTCGGTCCGCAGCGCCTCGAAGCGCACCACCGCCTCGGCGGCGGACGTCGCCTCGCCGACCAGCGGCACATCCACGGGCACGCCATGGAAGGAGCGCACGATGCCGGCGATCAGCGGCCAGTAGGGGGCGGCGAGCAGCACCTCGTCGCCCGGCTCGAGGAGCGCCCCGGCCGCGGCACCCAGGGCCCCGGTGGCGCCGGCGGCGACGAGCACTTGCCCCGTGCTCGTGTCGACGCCGGTGCGTCCGCCATGGTGGGTGGCGATTGCCGAGAGCAGCGCCGGCAGCCCGGCGACCGGGGCGTAGCGGTGCATCCCGGGATGCTCCTCGACCCTCAGGTCCTCCATGCGGCAGCCTTCGGGCGGCTCCATCCAGGTGTCCCCGATGTGCAGCGGGATCGGCTCCACGCCGGAGGCGGGCCGGCGGGCGAGCGCGGAATAGACCGATCCCCGCACGGCCGCCACCGAAGGCGCGATGTCCGGGTACCTGGGCATACGGAGAACGGAGCCTACCACCCGGTACGGCGAGGCAGAGAGAAATCTGCTACAAACGCCGGCGTGTCGAACGGCGGACTCTACGAGAAGGTCCTGACCGGGCTGGGCGCGGTGCAGGGCACGCCGGCGCGCCCGCCACGAGCCTCGGCTTCGGTGGTGCTGTGGCGGCGGGACGACGACGGAGAGCTGGAGGTCTTCTGGGTCCGGCGGGCGCCGGAGCTGAAGTTCATGGGCGGCTGGTACGCCTTTCCCGGGGGCGCGGTGGAGAAGGGGGACTCGGGAGTCGCGGTCGAGAGCCGTCCGTCCGGCGTCGACGAGGCGCCGGTCGACGGCGGCATGCCGGCCGAGTTCCTGGCCGAGGCCTTGCCGCTGCCCGAGGCGCTCGCCCCCGGCGTCGTGGCGGCGGCTCTGCGCGAGCTGTTCGAAGAGACGGGTGTCACCCACGGCATAGGTCCCCGCGCCGCCGATCTGGAAGGGATTCGGCGGCGCACGATCGAGGAGCGGCGATCGAGCGCCGCGGCGCTGGTCGAGGCCGGTGTCGTATTCGATGCCTCGCCCCTGGTCTATGCCGGTCGGTGGCTGACGCCGCCGCTCGGCCCCGTGCGTTTCGACAACCGCTTCTTCCTCCTCGAATGGCCTGCGGGGCGTGATGTCGAGCCGCGGGTCGTCCCGGGCGAGCTCGCGAGCGGGGAATGGGTTCGACCCGCGGAGGCGCTCGCGCGCTGGCGCAGCGGGCAGGTCCTCGCGGCGCCGCCCATCCTCCACATCCTGCACGTCCTGGCCGAAGACGGCCCGGTCGAAGGCCTGCCGCGGCTGTGCGACGCCTCCGAAGCCAATGTCGTCTCGTTCCGCCGCGTCGAGTTCGTTCCCGGGATGCTGGCCTTCCCGCTGGCGACCCCGACGCTGCCTCCGGCGACCCATACCAACGCCTACCTGCTCGGCTTCGGGGAGTGCGTGCTGGTGGATCCCGGGTCCCCGGATCCGCAGGAGCAACGACGGCTGCTGGAGGCGCTCGCGCACCTGGAGTCCGGCGAGGGGCGCCGGGTCGTCGAGATCTGGCTCACTCACCACCACCTGGACCACGTCGGCGGCGTCGCGCAGGCGGCCGGCGAGCTCGACGTGCCGGTGCTGGCACACGCGCGCACGGCTCGCCGGCTGACGGATCTCGGGGTGTCCGTGCGTGGAGAGCTCGAGGAGGGCGTCGAGCGGCGGCTGCAAGGGCCGGAGCCGATGACCCTGCGCGTCCTCCACACGCCGGGGCACACCCGAGGGCATCTCTGCTTCCTCGACGCCGAACGGGGGAGCCTGGCGGCCGGCGACCTGGTGTCGGCGGTATCGACCATCGTCGTCGACCCGCCCGACGGCGACATGGACGACTATCTGGCCTCCCTGGAGCGCCTGCGGGCGATGCCGCTCGCCGCGCTGCTCCCCGCCCACGGCCCCGCAGTGCCGGAGCCGGCGCGCTATCTTGCGGAGCTGATCGAGCACCGCCTGTGGCGAGAAGAGCGCATCCTCGACGCCTGGCGCGGCGGCCGCACGGACCCCCAGGCGATGCTGCCGACCGTCTACGACGACGTTCCCGAGCTCGCCTGGCCCCTCGCCGCACGCCAGATCGAGGCCCACCTCGAGCGCCTCCGCCGCGCCGGACGCCTCCCCGAGGTGTAGCTGCCGGGCTGATCTCGGCCGCTACGGCTCGCGGCGGGTTAGGATCCGCCGCCGGAGAAGGGCGGAGTCATCATGAAGTCGAATGCGAGTTACCTGTGGACTGTGAAAGCGACCGTATTGGCGGTCGCGGTGCTGTCGACGGGCTGTGGCATCTCGCGCTGGGGTTGCCCCGGCTGCGGGGCGAAGACGCCGACGGCGAGTCGGGAGGCAAGCGAACAGATGGAAGCGGTGGCCACCACGACGCCTGCGGTTGCCGAGGCGCCGATCGCGAAGATCGAAACCGAGCAGACGGAGATCCACGGCGAGGTGAGGGAGGACCCCTACGCCTGGCTGGAGCGGCGGGGAGACCCGGAGGTCATCGCCTATCTGGAGGCCGAGAACGCCTACACCGAATCGGTGATGACGGACACTGAGGACCTCCAGGAGAGCCTCTACCGGGAGATGCGCGGGCGGATCCAGGAGGAGGACGTCTCGGTCCCGGCGCGCGAGGACGACTACTGGTACTACACACGCACGGAGGAGGGGAAGCAGTACCCGATCTACTGCCGCAAGAAGGGAAGCCTCGAGGCGGCCGAAGAGCTGCTGCTCGACGTCAACGCCCTGGCGGAAGGTCACGAGTACTTCCGGCTCGGCGCCTTGGGGACCAGCCCCGACCATCGCCTGCTGGCGTATTCGACCGACATTACCGGCGCCGAGGTCTACGAGCTGGTGGTCAAGGACCTGCGGACGGGCGAGCTATTGCCCGACCACATCCAGAACACCTACTACGGCGTCGCCTGGGCGGCCGACAACCGGACGCTGTTCTACACGACCCTGGATGAAGCCAAGCGCCCGTACCGGGTCTGGCGGCACGTCCTGGGAGCGGTCGCGGCCGAGGACGACATCGTCTACGAGGAGACCGACGAGCGCTTCTACGTCGACCTCGGGGTCACGCGCAGCGAGGCCTTCGTGGTCATCGACCTGGGCAGCTCCATCACCAGCGAGGTCCGGGTGCTGCCGGCGGACGAGCCGCAGGGCGACTTCCGCGTGGTGTTGCCGCGGCGCCAGGGGACCGAATACTCCATCGACCATCACGGCGAGCACTTCTATGTCCTCACCAACGCGGAGGCGAAGAACTTCCGGCTCGCGCGCCTGCCGGTCGCCGGCGGCGGCTGGGAGGACCTGGAGGAGGTCCTCGCCCACCGGCCGGAGGTGATGCTCGAGGCCGTCGACCTGTTCCGCGACTTCATGGTCGTGTGGGAGCGCGAGGAGGGGCTGCCGCACCTGCGCGTGCGCGGCTACGACGGGGCGGGAGACCGGCGACTCATCTTCCCCGAGGAGGACTACACGCTCTTCGGCGACGACAACCCCGAGTTCGTGACCGATACGTATCGCTTCGGCTACAGCTCCCTGGTCACGCCGGCCAGCGTCTACGACTACCACCTCGATGCGGGGAACATGGAGCTCATGAAGCGCCGGCCGGTGCCGACCTACGAGCGTGAGCTCTACCGCGCCGAGCGCGTCTGGGCAACCGCGGAGGACGGGACGCGCGTCGCGGTCTCGCTCGTCTACCGCCAGGGCTTCGAGCGCGACGGGAGCCGCCCGGCGCTGCTCATCGGCTATGGCTCGTACGGCTCGAGCTACGACCCCTCGTTCAACTCGGACCTGGTGAGCCTGCTCGACCGCGGCTTCCTGGTCGCCATCGCCCACATCCGCGGCGGCAGCGAGATGGGGGAGCCGTGGCACGACGCCGGCAAGATGCTCGCCAAGCGCAACACCTTCACCGACTTCATCGCCTGCGCCGAGCACCTCGTGGCCGGCCGCTACACGGCGCCCGAGAGGCTCTCCATCATGGGGCGCTCGGCCGGCGGCCTGCTGATCGGCGCCGTGCTCAACATGCGCGCCGACCTCTTCGGCGCCGCCATCGCCGGCGTCCCCTTCGTCGACGTGATCAACACCATGCTCGACGACTCGATCCCGCTGACCGTCACCGAATACGAGGAGTGGGGAAACCCGAACGACAAGACCTATTACGACTACATGTTGAGCTACTCCCCGTACGACAATGTGAAGGCCCAGGAGTACCCGCGCCTGCTGGTCACGGCGGGCTTGAACGACCCCCGCGTGCAATATTGGGAGCCGGCCAAGTGGGTCGCCCGACTGCGCGCGACGAGGACGGGCGACGAGCTGCTGCTGCTCAAGACCCACATGGGCGCCGGCCACGCCGGCGCCTCGGGCCGCTTCGAACGGCTGCACGAGCGGGCCTTCGAATACGCCTTCCTGCTCAAAGCACTGAATGTCACGGACACCAACGGCGATGGCTGATTCAAGTCTCCGACGCTGTCTGGCGATCGTGATGCTGATCAGTGCGGTCGCTGGAGGGTGCGCTACAGCGACGGCGCCGCGGCCGCCATCATCCGCGCCTGCCCCCGCCGAAGCGGAGTGGCCGCTGGCGTTGCAGTGGCAGCGGACCGCGGCGGAGCACCGCGCCGTCTACGTCCAGACCTTCCGGCTCGCCGGCGGCCGGCTCGAGGAGCTGGCGAGCGGTCGCGAGCCGGGCACCTGGGCGGTGGTCGCCGACGCCGACGAGACGATCCTCGACAACTCGCTCTACGCCGTAGAGCGAGCCGCGATCGGCGCGTACTACACGCCCGAGAGCTGGACCGAATGGGTAGCCCGCCGCGAGGCCCCCGCGCTCCCCGGAGCCCGGGCGTTCCTCGAGCGGGTGCACGAGCTGGGCGGCCACCTCGCAATCGTCACCAACCGCAGGGCCGAGGAGTGCGCCGACACGGAGGCGAATTTCCAGCAAGAGGCCCTGCCGTACGACGCCATGCTCTGCCGGCCGGCGGACGGCAGCAGGGACAAAGACCCGCGCTTCCGCGCCGTGGAGCAGGGGCAGACCGCGGCCGGGCTGCCGCCGCTCGAGGTCGTCCTCTATCTGGGCGACAACATCGAGGACTTTCCCGCCGCCGACCAGGAGATCCGCCATGCCGGCCCCCAGGCCCTCGAGCCTTTCGGGGATCGGTGGATCGTCTTCCCCAACCCGGTATACGGCTCGTGGGAGCAGAACCCGCCGCAATGACCGAGCACGCCGCCATCGACTACGCGGCGCTGCTGCGCGACGCCGGGCGCGACGTCATCCGTCGCGTGCTGACCCAGGTGGCCGCAGAGGGTCTCCCCGGCGAGCACCACTTCTATCTCACCTTCGACACCACGCACCCCGAGCTCGAGATGGCTCCCGCCCTGCGGCGCCAGCACCCGGAGACCATGACCGTGGTGCTCCAGCAACAGTTCTGGGAGCTGGCGGTGGACGACGAGGCCTTCGCCGTGACCTTGCGCTTCGGCGGTCGCTACCAGCGCCTGCGCGTCCCCTTCGCCGCCCTCACCACCTTCGTCGATCCCGCCGCCGAGTTCGCCCTCCACCTCGCCGTCCCGGCAGAGCCCGAGCCGGCCGCCGAAGAGGCTCACCAGAATCCTGACGCCGCCGCGCCCGCCGCGCCCGGCAACCTGCTGCACTTCGACCGCACCGCCCCCGCAGAAGACGAGTGAGCCTGTCACCTGTCTTGCGGGAATCGCCTTCATGTAGTACGGTGTACTACATGAAGACCGCTGCGGTTACCGTTCGTCTGGATCCGAGCATCGAGGAGATGCTCGATCGAGTCTGCCGCGATACCGGGCGTTCGCGCAGCGAGGTGGTCCGTGAGGCGCTACGCCGGCAGTTGACGCTGGAGCTCCTGGAGGAGGCCCGGCGGAAGCTGATCCCGCTCGCTGAGGCTCGAGGCATCTACACCGATGAGGACGTCTTCAAGCTCGTCTCGTGACGCGCGTCTGCTTGGACTCCAACGTCCTCGTCGCCGCCTTCGTCGCCCGGGGGCTCTGCGCCGACGTCTTGAGGCTCGTTCTGTCCGAGTACGAGATCGTCGTTCCTGAGGTCGTTGCGCAGGAAGTCCGCCGAGTCCTGACCGAGAAGCTCGCGGCAAGCCGAGAGGCGCTCTCTGCGGTGGAAACCGTCCTCGAGCGATGCGGCATCGTTCCCCGGGGTGATGCGCCTTGCCCGATCTCCTTGCGAGATCCTGACGATGAACGAGTCCTGGCCGATGCCATCCTGGCCGGTGCAGAGATCCTCGTGAGTGGGGACCAAGACCTCCTGGTGGTCGCTGCGGAGTCCCCGATCCGCATCCTCTCGCCCAGGGCGTTCATGGCCCTGGCTCGCGGCTGAAGACTTCCACCGTCCCTACTCCGGAGCGTCCTGGCGGACACAATGCCCGGCACCGGATCGCCATACTCGTCGTTCTGGTGCTGGCCGGCCGACGAGGTACTCGATCTGACAGCGACAATTTGTCCTGCGCGCCCTGGCGCTACAATGCGGCGATTGCGTCGAGCGGTGCCCTGGAGGCAGCGTGGATCTCGTCTTCGTCAAGCTGGGTGGCAGCCTCATTACCGACAAGCAGCGCTCGGGTACGGTTCGCGTCCAGGATCTCCAGCGCTGTGCCAATGAGCTGGCGGACGGATCGCGGGGCCGGCGCTTCCGACTGGTGGTGGGCCACGGGTCGGGATCGTTCGGCCACCCGGCGGCGCAGCGGGCGGGGCTGCTCCCCGGCGCCCAGGGGCAGGCGCAGCGCGCCGGCGTCGCCCGCACGCACCTGGAGGCCCGGCGGCTCCACGCCCGGGTGCTGGAAGCGCTGGACGACGCCGGGCTGTGCCCCTTCTCGCTCTCGGCCAGCAGCTTCCTGGTCACCGAGGACCGGCGGCCGGCCCAGCTCGCGACCGAGCCCATGGAGCGTGTCCTGGAGCTCGGACTGGTGCCCCTGCTCTTCGGCGACGTGGTCATGGATCGCGTCCGCGGGGCGGCGATCACGTCCACGGAGACCCTGTTTCTGGAGATGATCCGGCGGCTCAAACGGCACGGCCATCGCGTCGCGCGCGTCGTCTGGGCGGGGGACACCGACGGCGTGCTCGACAGCGACGGACAGCCGGTGCGCACCCTGCGTCCGGCGGCGGCGGCGCGGCTGGCCCGCGGTCTCACCGGTGCCGCGGGGCCCGACGTGACCGGCGGCATCCGCCATCGCCTGGAGATCGCCGCGGCGATGGCGCGTTCCGGCATTCCCTCCCTGCTGGTCGACGGCCGCCAGCGCGACCGCCTGCGCGACGCGGTGGCCCGCGGCCGCGCCACCGGCTCGCGCATCGCGCCGGCGTAGAACCCCGAGCGGGGTCCCGCGTACTAGCATGCACATGATGAGGCCCTTCGTTCGCAACGCGCTCTGGATCGCCGTCGCCGCAGTCGCGCTGGCCGCTCTCGCGGTGCCCAAACTCGTCAGCTCCGGCCGCGACACCGAGCGGGCGGCGCCGGAAGAACGCGAGGAGGCCGCATTGCCGGTCGAGGTCGTCGAGGTGCAACCGCAGCACCTGGCCGAGACCCTGACCAGCACCGGCACGATCTACGCCGACGAGCGGGTCGAGGTGGTGAGCGAGGTCGCCGGCAAGGTCCTGGCGATTGACTTCGAAGAGGGCGTGCCGGTGGCCGCCGGCGCCCTGCTGGTGCAGATCGACGACCGCGAGCTCAAGGCCGAGCAGGAGCGCGTGGCGGCGCGCCTGGAGCTCGCCGAGCGGCGGGCGGAGCGCCAGCGCCAGCTCTACGACGACGGGCTGATCAGCGATCAGGATTTCGACGCCGCCACCACCGAGGCCGACGCCCTGCGTGCCGAGCTGCGCCTGATCGAGGTGCGGCTTTCCAAGACGCAGATCCGCACGCCGTTCGCCGGAGTGGTGGGGCTGCGCCGCTTGAGCGAGGGGGCGTACGTCTCGCCCGAGACCCTGGTGACCACGCTGCTCGACATCGATCCGGTGAAGCTCGAGTTCGCGGTGCCGGAGCGCTACGCGGCGGACTTCCGGCCCGGCAAGCAGGTGGAGTTCCGGGTGGCGGGCGCCGGGGGCGTGCGACGCGCCACCGTCTACGCTGTGGAGCCGAGCGTCGATCCGGAGACGCGGACGGTGACGGTGCGCGCCACCAGCCCGAATCCCGACGGCGCTCTCCTCCCGGGCGCCTTTGCCGACGTCACCTTCGCCGTCCGCGAGACCGACGACGCGCTGGCCGTGCCGAGCATCGCGGTGTTGCCGGAGCTGGGCGGCCACCGGGTCTACGTGCTCGAGGACGGGACCGCGCGGGCGCGCTCGGTCGAGACCGGACTGCGCACCGCGGACCGGGTGGAGATCACGCGCGGGCTGGCCGTCGGCGAGCGGGTCATCGTCAGCGGCCTGCAGTCCCTGCGTCCGGGGACGAAGGTCGAGGTCGCGGGCGAGGAGGCTGAGGAGGCCGGCTCGTGACCCTGTACGCCCTCGCCATCCGCCGGCCCGTGCTCGCCTGGGTGCTGTCGATCACCATCGTGCTCTTCGGCATCCTCGGCTTCACGCGCCTGGGCGTGCGCGAGTTCCCGTCCGTCGATCCGCCGATCATCACCGTGTCGACCAACTACGTGGGCGCCAACGCCGACGTCATCCAGGCGCAGGTCACCGAGCCGCTGGAGGAGGCGGTCAACTCGGTCGACGGCATCCGCACCCTGACCTCGGTGTCGCGCGCCGGCCGCTCGACGGTGCGGGTCGAGTTCGACCTCGACGCCGACCTCGAGCGGGCCGCCAACGACGTGCGCGACAAGGTCTCCCGCGCGCTCGGCAATCTGCCACCGGACGTCGATCCGCCCGAGGTGTCGAAGGCGGACGCCGACGCGCCGCCGATCGTCATGCTCTGGGTGCGCAGCGACGGCCGCGATCTCTCCGAGCTGTCGCGCCTCGCCCAGGACGTGTTCGCCGAGCGTCTGCAGACCATCGAAGGGGTGAGCCAGATCGATATCTGGGGGGAGCGGGAGCCGGCGATGCGGATCTGGCTCGATCCGCAGCGCCTCGCCGCCTATCGCCTGTCGCCGCTCGACGTGCGCGACGCGGTGCAGCGGGAGAACGTCGAGCTGCCTTCGGGCCGCATCGAGGGCGACACGGTGGAGCTGGCCGTGCGCACGCTGTCGCGGCTGAATACCCCGGAGGAATACGGGAACCTGATCCTCAAGCAGGACGGCAGCCGCATCGTGCGGCTCGCCGACGTAGGACGCGCCGAGCTGGGCCCCCGCAATCCCCGCACCGTGCTCAAGAACGACGGCGTCCCCATGGTCGCGGTGGTGGCGCGGCCGCAGCCCGGCGCCAACTACGTGGCCATCGCCGACGCGTTCTACCAGCGCGTCGAGCAGATCCGCCGCGACCTGCCGCAGGACGTCGAGATCGGCTACGGCTTCGACACCACCCGCTTCATCCGCCGCTCGATCGCCGAGGTGGTGGAGACCATTTTCGTCGCCTTCCTGCTGGTCATCGCCGTGATCTTCGCCTTCCTGCGCGACTGGCGGACCACGGTGATCCCGGTGCTGGTGATCCCGGTGTCGCTGATCGGGGCGTTTGCCGTCATGTGGGCCGCCGGGTTCTCGATCAATGTGCTCACCCTGCTGGCCCTGGTGCTCGCCATCGGTCTGGTGGTCGACGACGCCATCGTCGTGCTCGAGAACGTCTACTCCAAGGTGGAGTCCGGGCTGGAGCCCGCCGAGGCCGGGATCGCCGGCACGCGCGAGATCTTCTTCGCCGTGATCGCCACCACTCTGGCCCTGATCTCGGTGCTGCTGCCGCTGTTTTTCCTCGGCGGCTTGACCGGCCGGCTGTTCCGCGAGTTCGGCGCCACGCTGGCGGGCGCCGTGGCGATCTCCTCCTTCGTCGCCTTGACCCTGACCTCGATGCTGTCGAGCCGCGTGCTCAAGCGCCGCCAGCGGCACCCCTGGCTCTACCGGGCAACCGAGCCGTTCTTCCGCCGCCTCATCGACGGCTACCGGCGGGCCCTCACCCGGTTCCTCACTCGCCGCTGGCTGGTGCTGCCGATCTTCGCCGTCTGCCTTGCGCTGATCGTCCTGTTCCTCGGTGTCCTGCCCTCCGAGCTGGCGCCGCTCGAGGACCGCAGCGGCATCCGTCTCGGGGTCACTGGCCCCGAAGGGGCGACCTTCGAATACATGGACGCCTACATGGACGGGCTGATCCGCACGGTGCGCGACGAGGTGCCCGAGCACCAGGTGATCATCACCGTGACCTCGCCCGGCTTCGGCGCCACCAGCGCCACCAACACCGGGTTCATGCGCCTGGTCTTGACCGAGCCGGCCGAGCGCGAGCGCTCGCAGCAGGAGATCGCCGAGGCCCTGGAGCCGCGGATCGCGCGGCTGACGCGGGCGCGCGCGAATCTCACCCAGGATCCCACCATCTCGGTCGGCGGCTCGCGCGGGCTGCCGGTCCAGTTCGTGCTCCAGGCGCCGACCCTCGGCGCCCTGGAAGAGGCGCTGCCCCGGTTCCTCGACGAGGCCAACGGGCACCCGGCGTTTTTGCTGGTCGAGGAGGACCTGAAGTTCACCAACCCCGAGCTGCGAGTCTCCATCGACCGCGCCCGGGCGCGGGATCTCGGCGTCTCCGCTCGCGCCGTCGGCGAGACGCTGCAGCTCGCGCTCTCCGAGCAGCGCATCGGGTTTTTCCTCCTGGGCGGCAAGCAATACGAGGTGATCTCGCAGGTCACGCAGGAGAGCCGGGTCGATCCGACCGACCTGCGAAATCTCTTCGTGCCGTCGTCCAGCGGCGAGCCGGTGCTGCTCGACCGGCTGGTCACGGTCACCGAGGAGAGCCGGCCGCCGCAGCTCTACCGCTTCGACCGCTTCGCCTCGGCCATCGTGTCGGCCGCGCTCGCCCCCGGCTACACGCTCGGAGACGGCATCGCGGCGATGCGGGAGGTGGCGGACCGGGTGCTGGACGACTCGTTCTCCACCGCGCTCACCGGCCAGTCGCGCGACTTCGAGGAGTCCTCCCGCGCCCTGCTCTTCGTCTTCCTGCTCGCCCTGGCCCTGATCTACCTGGTGCTGGCGGCGCAGTTCGAGAGCTTCCGCGATCCGCTGACGATCATGCTCACCGTGCCGCTGGCGGTGATCGGCGCGCTCGGCTCGCTGTGGTACTTCGGCCAGACCCTCAACCTGTTCAGCCAGATCGGCATCATCATGCTGATCGGCCTGGTGACTAAAAACGGCATCCTGATCGTCGAGTTCGCCAACCAGCGCCGCGCCGCCGGCCTGTCGATCCACGATGCGGTGATCGACGCCGCCGCGGCGCGCTTCCGGCCGGTGCTGATGACCACCCTGTCGACCGTCCTCGGCATCCTGCCGATCGCGCTCGCCCTCGGCGCCGGCTCCGAGAGCCGCGTGCCCATGGGCATCGCGGTCATCGGCGGCCTGCTCCTCGGCACCGCCCTCACCCTCTTCGTGGTGCCCGCGGTCTACACTTACCTCACCCGCAAGACGCTGACCGCCGCGGGCGCGGAGGCCCCCAGGGTCGGCGAGGCGGCATAGGGACACCCCGCCTGCTACGGCGGCCGACGCCGCGCACGGGGCCAGTAGAGCTCCGGTTCTCGGACGCCGCCGAAGAGATGCAACGCGGCGCAGGGGCCGAATTCCGGCTGCCGGCTGCGCAGGGACCGCGACTTGTTCCACACCCGGACGTGGTGGATCCGAGGCCCCCGGGGCGAGATCCCTTCGAGAAGCACCCACACCGGGTACTCGTAGCTCGCGTCGGTGGTGATCAGGGCGACGCGGTCGCAACCGGCCTCGCGTATCCGCGTCAACAGGGGTTGCAGGACGGGCTCCTCCCAGGGGCGACCGGCGAAGAGCTGCCGAGCACGAGGCGTGACGAAGATGTTGTCGGCGGTGACCAGGGGGCGGATCTCATTGGCCAGCAGAGGCGGCACCGCGGTGGCCGTCAAAAGCATGGCGGCCGGAAGCGCCAGCCGTCGCAACAGTCCGGCGACCATCACCCTGGCGGCCCACGGAGTCCAGAGCACCAGACCCGGCAGCAGCAGCCGCACATTGCCCGACTGCCAGCGGAACACGACCGCGAACAGGACGAAGCCGGCGACGAGGCAGGCGCCATAGGCCGCGAGCCGCCCGCGCCGCCGGAGCTCCGGGTCAAGCAGCCACCCTGCGGTGGCGAGGCCGAGGACGAGCAGGTGGAACGGGGCTCCGGCACTACTCTCGTGCAGCCACCGCTCGCTGAGCTGGAACGGGTGGTCGTCGAAGGTGGCGATCGGCTCGCGGCGCTCCAACCGTAGTCGCTCGTGGAGGCCCCCGATGAGCGCTTCGACCCGCCGGTTCCAGACGGTCCATGGGCCGGCGACGTGCGCGGCGCCGTTGCGCAGGAGATTCGATACCACAGTCGCCGGATCGGGATCCGGGTTGACGTAGCGAGGGACGCCCGCCTCGCTGGCGGGCGCGAGGGGGTTGCCGAAGAGCCGTGTGTTGCGCACCCAATGGCCGGTGTTGAGAAGCACGGCGATCGTCAGGGCGGCCGCGAGGGCCCTGCGGCGCGGACCGCCCACCGGGCGCGGAACGGCCCACCAGAGGACGAACGGCAGGACGATCACCGCGGCGGTGTGCTTGGTCAGCAGGAGCAGGCCGAAGGCGCCGCCGGCGAGCAGGAGGTCGGCCCTGCCGTCGCGCCGGCGGCTGCGCAGGCAGAAGAGGACGAAGACAACCGCCCACAGGGTGGCCACCAGGTCGTTCTGCGTGCTCGACGCCTGCAGGACTGCCATGGGAATCGTCGCCGCGAAGACCGCCGAGAGGAGCCGCCCGCGGGGCCCGGCGCCGAGCTCGGCGGCGATCTCATAGACCCCGGTCGCCACCCCCGCGAACGCCAGCCACTGCACCAGATTGGCGAGGCGGTCGCCTCCCGCCAGGATCTGGAGATGCAGGCCGATCCATTCGGCAAGGGGCGGGAAGTAGAGCTCGTGGAGGTTGTGCGTGGGGAAATGGGCCACCGACTGGTGCAGCATCCAGTGGCGGACGCGGGGCAGATGGTAGACCATCGAGTCCCAGTTGTTCGGCGCCGCCACCAGCGCGGTGACCAGGGTGATCACCAGGACCCCTCCGACGACGAGAGCCAACGTGCTGTCGGCGGGGGAGAACCTCCCCGTTGTTGTCGCTGGGTGGTCAGCGGTTGCGGCGGCCCGCCACCTGCGGTCGAGAGCGATCGCGCCCAGAGCGACCAGGCACGCGATCCAGGAGAGCGTCAGGGGAACGGCGCGCAGGGCCGTGACGGAGCTCCAGATCTCCGTGATCGCGACGAGCAGGATCCCCCACAGCACCGAGCCGGCAAGCGCCGCGGATGGCCAGGACCAGCTACGCCGGCGAAAGCTCAGAGCGGCGACTATAAGGGCGACCAGAGGAACGAGCGCGGCCAGCGAGCGCACCACGAGCACCGATGCGGCTTCCATGCCACGCCGCAGCCTAGCGAACGAAGCCCAGCCTCGAACAGGCGTAAGATTGGTCCACAAGCGAGGCCACAAAGGGCAATGGGCACAGACCGCGGCACGTCGCATGAGCTCACGGAGCTGCTGCACGCCTGGAGCCATGGGGACAAGGGCGCGGCCGACATCCTTTTCCCGTTGGTCTACGACGAGCTGCGTCAGCTCGCTCGCCGCCAGCTCGGAGGCCGGCGTGGCCAGACGCTCGACACCACGGGGGTCGTCCACGAGGCCTACTTGAAGCTCGTGGACCCCAGCCGGATCAGCATCCGGGACCGCGGGCACTTTTTCTGTCTGGCCGCGCGGGCGATGCGCCAGATCCTGATCGACCACGCCCGCCGGCGGCTGGCGGCGAAGCGCGGCGGCGGGGCGTTCCACGGCGACCTCGACGGCGGCCGGGTCGGTCTCGTCGAGCGGGCGGAGGAGCTGCTGGCGCTCGACGAGGCCCTCGAGCACCTGGCGCGGTTCGACCCCGAGTCGGCGCGCACGGTAGAGCTGCGCTTCTTTGCCGGCCTCTCGGTGGACGAGGCGGCGGAGGCGTTGTCGGTCTCCGCGCGCACGGTCAAGCGCAACTGGGCGCGGGCGCGCGCCTTCCTCCACCGCGAGCTGGTCGCCCAGCCCTGATCTCCATGGCGGACACCACGGATCCCACCTGGCAGCGGGTCGCCGCCGTGCTCGACCGGGTGCTCGAAGCGCCCCGCGAAGAGCGTGATCGGCTGCTCGCTGAGCTAGCGAGCGACGACGCCGACGTGCGCCGCGAGGTGGCGGAGCTGCTGCATGCCGCCGAGGGCGAGGGCGGGGTGCTCGACCGCGGGGCGGGCGGCTACTTCGGCACCCTCATCGAGGACGCCTGGGAGGAGAAGGAGGAGGAGAGAGACGGCCCGTCCGCGCCTCGGGCCCCGGACCACGTCGGTCCCTGGCGCGTGCTCTCCGAGATCGGCCGCGGCGGCATGGGGGTCGTCTATCGGGCCGAGCGGGCCGACGGTGACTTCGAGCAGCGGGTGGCGCTCAAGCTCCTCAAACGCGGGCTCGACAGCGAGGCGATCGTCGAGCGCTTCCGCCAGGAGCGGCGGATCCTGGCCCGCCTCTCCCATCGCGCCATCGCCCGGCTGATCGACGGCGGCGTCGCCGCCGACGGACGCCCCTACCTGGCCATGGAACTGGCGGAGGGAGAGCCGATCACGGCGTGGTGCGACCGGCGGCGCCTGCCGGTCGAGGAGCGGCTCCAGCTCTTCCGCCGCGTCTGCGACGCGGTTCAATACGCCCACGTCAACCTGGTCGTGCATCGGGACTTGAAGCCGTCGAACATCCTGGTGACCGAGAAGGGCGACTTGAAGCTCCTCGACTTCGGGATCGCCAAGCTCCTGGGCGAGGAGACCACGCTGTGGACCCGCCTCGGCCTGCGGGCGATGACCCCCGAATACGCGGCGCCGGAGCAGGTGCGCGGGGGGCCGGTGTCGACGGCGACGGACGTCTACGCCCTGGGAGTGCTCCTCTACGAGCTGCTGATCGGGCGGCGCCCCCACGAAGCGGGCGGGCGCGGCCGAACGGAGCTGGAGACCGCGATCCTCAAGAGCGACCCGGCACGCCCCTCGACCGCGGTGGCCCGCGCCGCGGCGGGTGGCGAGCCGCTCGCGGTGCACGAGGCGGCACGGGCGCGGGGCGCGACGCCGGCGATCC
>JBOGJI010000102.1:0-4979 GCA_050747865.1 Thermoanaerobaculia bacterium | reverse complement strand
CCTGGGAAGGGAGCGGCGATCCCCTGCCCCTCGTGCTTTCATCGGAAGCGACGCGCAGCCTGCTGGACGTGGTCCACCGCTTCGCCTTCAGCGCCCTGAGCTACTCCAGCGGCGTCTCCTTCCTGCGCGAGAACCTGGGCGTCCAGGTCTTCGATCGTGCCTTCGCCCTGCGCGACGACGGGACCGACACTGAAGGGCTTCCCTTCCCCTTCGACCTCGAGGGCACCCCCAAGCAACGCATCGAGCTGGTCAGCGAGGGCACCCCGCGTACCCCCGTGCTCGACCAGCGTCAGGCCGCCGCGCTCGGCCTGCCGCCGACCGGCCACGCGGTCGGCGGCAACGACGCCCTGGCGCAGAACCTCTTCCTCCTCCCCGGTGCGAAAAGCGAGGACGACCTGCTGGCGGCTGCCGACGGCGGGCTGTGGGTCGGGGACATCAGCCCGGTCGAGTGCTTCGAGCCGCAGCGCCTCGCGGTGCGGGCCGCCCTGCGCGGCGTGCGCAGGATTCGCGACGGCAAGCGCGCCGAGCCCCTCCATGACGTGCTGTGGCAGGGAAGCCTGCTGCGCGCCGGCGCCAACCTGCTGGGGATCGGCGACCGGCCGCAGGTCGGCTGGCTCCACGACCGCGGCATCTTCGGCGGCTGCTCCTGCCCGCCGCTCGCCTTCGCCGCCGTCCAGGGGTTGTCCCCTCTCCCCGTCTCTTGAGGCGTTTCCCCGCCAGCTCCAGGGTCAGCGGCGACGCAGGAGAAGGACGGTCTGGTCGTCGCTCTGGGGGGTGTCGGCGGCCCAGGCGTCGAGCTGGGCGCGGAGGTCGTCCATCAGATCCGCCAGCGGACGATCCCGGCCGGCCACGAGGAGGCCAGTGAGGCGGTCGAGGCCGAGCTCCTCGCCGTCCGCGGCGTTGGCCTCGGTCAGGCCGTCGCTGTAGACGCAGAGCAGCTCCCCGGGAGCGAGCCGCGTCTCCTGCTCCTGCCAGCGGCTCCCCTCCAAGAGCCCGATGGGCAAGCCGCCCGACGGGAGCAGGCGAGACGAGCCGTCGGCACTCACCACGACAGCCGGATTGTGGCCGGCGTTGATGTAGCGCACGTGTCCGGAGGCGGGATCGAGGGAGCCGAAGAAGAGGGTCGCGAAGTGGTTCGCGGCGCTGGATCGGAAGAGGTAGCCGTTGATCCGGGTGAGCAGCTCCTGGGCCTCGCCGGCGGCGGCGAGGAGCCGCCAGGCGGCGTGGAGGGTCGAGACCATCAGGGCGGCCGGCATGCCCTTGCCCGTGACGTCACCCAGCACGAAGCCGAAGCGCTGCTCCTGCAACGGCAGCAGGTCGTAGTAGTCGCCGCCGACCTGGCGTGCCGGTCGCGACCAGCCGTAGACCTCGTGGCCGGGGAGCCGCGGGAAGCTGGTGGGCAGGAGCCGAGCCTGGATCTGCGAGGCGAGGGACAGCTCCCGCTCCAGGCCCTCCTTCTCCAGCGCCTGGGCGTGGAGCTCGGCGGTCTCCAGGGCGATCGCCGCCTGGTTGGCGAACAGGGACAGCGTCTGCCGGTCGCCGCGGCTGAACGGGCCGACGCCGCTGCGGCTCTCCTTGTCGGCCACGACCAGCAGCCCGCGAGGACGGCTCTCGTCGCCGACGGCGACGGCCAGCAGGTGCCGGGCTCCGGGCAGGAGATCCTGGGCGTCGGGCTGCTCGCCGGCCAGCAGGCACCGCACCGTCGGCTCGTCCGGGAGCGCCACCTGGCGCGCCGTTCCGGCCAGGGTCGCCTCCCGCTCGAGCCGGCCGTCGCGCGTCAGGTAGAGGGCGCCGCGACGGGCGTCCAGCAGGGCCACGGCATGCGCCAGGATCTCCGGCACCAGCCGCTCGATCTCCAGTGTGGAGGCGATGGCGAGGCCGACATCGTAGAGCGCTTGCAGCTCGACGCCGTGATAGCTGGCCGCGAAGCGCTGCCGGCGGAGCTGCTCGGCCAGCGTCAGGGCGCGCGCCGCGGCCTCCAGGGCGAGGCGTACAGGGCCTTGCGGCTCGACCGCGGACGGCGCCGCCACCATCGCACCTCCCCCCAGCTCCGTGGCCACCAGCTCCTCTACCGATGCGGAATCTCCGTCGACGGGCCACGCAGCCGGGAACGGGCCCTTGCCGTGCATCAGCTCGCGGCGGAGAGCTCCTTCTCGCTCCAGATAGAGGGCGGCGCCCGGCAGATCGGCCAGGCGGCACCAGGCCTCCAGGGCCTCGCGGGCGAGGCGTCGCTCCGCCGCGGCGGGAGTGACTGCCGGCGACTTCGAGATCGCCAAGTCGCCGTCTGCCGTCATCGATTCATCGAGCGCCGGGGCGACCGGCGCCCACGCGCGTGTTACCCCTTCAGAGCTGACACCGCCGAGCCCACGTCGGGGAAGACGTCGGCGTATTGGGTCAGCCCCATGATGTGGAAGGTCTTCTCGATCGTCGGCGTCAAGTTGCAGAAGGCCAGCCGACCATTGATCTCGAGGATCCTCTCGATCAGCTCGATCAGGATCGAGATGCCGATCGAGTTGACGATCTTGGTGCCGGCCAGATTCAGCAGCAGCATCTTCTGCCCGTCGTCGAGCAGCTGATTGGCGGCGCGGGCGATCTCCTCGCCGCCTTCGTTGTTGATGTAGCCCTCGGTGACGATCACCGCCAGGCCCTCGCGGCGATCAATGTGCAGGCGCATGGTCTCGGTCATCGGTGGCGGCCTCGCTCAGCTTTCGCTCTCGGCTCTCAGCTTGCTCATCACGATCTCGGTGCCCTCGTTGCCCGAAAACACCTGGACGTCGTCCATCAGCCCATAGACGATCTGCATGCCCCACCCGCGCTTGCGGCTCGCCTTCAGCTTCTCCTCGATCTGCGGGGTGGGGAGGCTGTCCGGATCGAATCCCACTCCCCGGTCCCGGATGGCGATGCGCAGCTCGCGGGGATCGTCTCGAGCCTCCCCCAGGATCGCACACGTCATGCGCACCTTGCGGTCGGGAGCCCGGCTGTGCTCGAAGGCATTGATGCAGACTTCCACCACGGCCAAGCGGACCTCGTCGATCTTATCCTGACTCAACCCCAGGTAGCGGGCCATCGCCGCGGCGGTCTCGCTGGCGGCGATCTCCATGTCGGGCACCATGGGGAGCGTCAGCTCCACCTCCCGCAGCACGGCATTACGGGGCATGGGTCGGTTCAAGTTTCAGTCAGAATAGCAGGAAGACCTCGAGCGCCACCACCAGCAGGGGGTGTGTGGCGTCGGCGGCGAGCAGCGCCAGGAAGCCTGCCGAGGTCACCGCCGCCAGCCAGACGTCCCATCGAAGGCGGGCGGGCGCGGTCTGCCGCTGCGCGCCAGGCCATTGCTCCTTGGGCGCCTCGCGCAAGCGCTCGGCGGCCATGGCCATTCTGCGGACGAGTGCGGGCATCCGGATCTCCTCTTCTTCCTCCGCTGGAGCGCAGGGCAAGGTACCTGCCAACGCGTTCGGTCCCTGCGCACGTGCCAAGCAACTCTTTGTGATGCAAAGACTTCGGGGACAAGTCGAGCTTCCTCCCGCCGATGGCGACGGCGATTATGCGAGACACAATGACGCAGATGGACGGATCCCCATCGAGGCCGTTTTATGAAACGCGGCCAAATGGCTCATGGTTCCCAGCAAGAGACACTATGCCGCATACGCGGCAAGATGTCCCGCAAGCAGTCCCTAGAACCCCTTGCGTTGCAGGGTGCGGCGGTTCACGCCCAGGAGCTCGGCGGCGCGGGTCTTGTTGCCCCCGGCGAGATCGAGCACGCGGGCAATGTGGCGGCGCTCGATGCTGGCGAGATCGAGGGGCTCGGGGCCGGTGCGCTCGACCTCGCGCCCGAGCAGCGAGCGGATCAGACCGGCGTCCAGGGTGTCCCCTCCCAGGGAGACCGCGGCCTCCACGAGGTTCTGCAGCTCGCGGATGTTGCCCGGGAACTCGTGGCTCGCGAGCACCGCGAGCACCTCCGGGTCCACCCGCGGGACCGGCAGCCCCTCGCGGCGGCAGAACTCCTCGAGGAAGAACCGCACCAGGTGAGGCAGGTCCCCCCGCCGCTCGCGCAGCGGTGGCAGAACGATCTCGACGCCCTTGAGCCGGTAGTAGAGATCCTCACGGAATCCGCCGTTGGCGACCAGGCGGTCCAGATCCTGGTGGGTGGCGGCGACCAGCCGCACGTCGACCGACACCGGAGTCTCCGCGCCGAGCGGCGTGATCTCGCGTTCCTGCAGGGCACGCAGGAGCTTGACCTGCAGGGCGGGCTGCAGGTCGCCGATCTCGTCCAGGAACAGCGTGCCGCCGTCGGCCAGCTCGAAGCGGCCGCGACGTGCCTCGACGCCGGTGGCGACGCCGGAGCGGATGCCGAAGAGCTCGCTCTCCAGCAGGGTGTCGGGGATGGCCGCGCAGCTCACGGCGACGAACGGCCCTGGCCGGCCGGACTCCACGTGCAGGAGCTTGGCCAGCAGCTCCTTGCCGGTGCCGCTTTCGCCGCGCAGCAGGACGCTGACGCCGCGCGGCGCCACCCGCTCCACGCGCTCGAGCGCCGACCGCATCTCCGCCGACTGCGCGATGATGCGGCGGCCGCCGACCTGCCGCGCCAGCTCTCCCTTGAGCGCCCGGTTCTCCTCCCGCAGCTGCTCGCGCTCGGCCGTCAGGTGCTCGACCTGGCGCGCGCTGTCGAGGGTGACCGCCGCCAGAGCGGCGACGGACTCCAGGAACCTGCGGTCCTCGTCGCTGAACCCGGCGGCGGCGTCCCGCTCTTCTTTGTCGAGGAGCGCCAGGTAGCCGAGAAAGGTTCCCCGCCAAGCGAACGGCACGGCGAGCAGCTCCTCGTATTCACGCCCGACGAGCTCGCCGCCGCGGCGCCGCAGCGGTCCTCCGTGCACCAGCAGCTCCTGCCATACCGGCTCCGCCAGCAGCCGCCGGCCCTCCGGCGCCCGCGACCAGCCGACGCTGGCCACGGCGCGGGCGCCGCCGTCGGCGCCGCGGGTGAC
>JBOGJI010000101.1:0-2811 GCA_050747865.1 Thermoanaerobaculia bacterium | reverse complement strand
CTAGCCCGAAGTTCCAGAGTCTCAGCATTCCCAATTCTTTGATCTGACGGGAGTTGGCCTCGATTTCTGGGTTGCAAGAGTAGCCACTAATAGGCACAGATTTGCCTTGCAATGTAGGCCCGTTATGTGCTACAATGAGCAGCAATGACTCGGCGAGGCGGCGCAGTTCATGTAGCCACGACGCGGCGCAGGTACAAGGGCCGCGTCTACGAGGCCCATCTGCTGCGGCGCACCTACCGCGAGGACGGCAAGGTCAAGCACGAGACCCTGGGCAATCTCTCCCACCTGCCGGCCCACGCGATCGAAGCCGTCCGTCGCTCGCTGCGTGGCGAGCACCTGGTGGCCGTCGACGAGTGCTTCGAGATCGTCCGCAGCCTCCCCCACGGCCATGTCGCCGCCACCCTGGGCACCCTGCGCAATCTCGGCCTGGAGAAGCTCCTTGGCTCGCGGCGGTGTCGCCAGCGCGACCTCGTCACGGCGATGATCGTGGCCCGGATCGTCGAGCCGAGCTCCAAGCTCGCCACCGGCCGCGCCATACACCGCGACACCGCGCACTCGACGCTCGGCGAGCTGCTCGGCGTCGAGGACGCCGAGGCCGACGAGCTGTACACGGCGATGGACTGGCTGCTGCCACGCCAGGGCCGCATCGAGGCGGCGCTCGCCGCGCGCCATCTCGACGGCACGCTGGTGCTCTACGACGTGACCTCGACGTACTTCGAGGGGCGCACCTGCCCGCTAGCCCGCCGCGGCCACAGCCGCGACGGCAAGCGGGGCACGCTGCAGATCGTGATCGGCCTGCTGTGCGATCCCGAGGGTCGCCCCGTGGCGGTCGAGGTCTTCGACGGCAACACCGGCGATCCGACGACGCTGGCGCCGCAGATCGCGAAGCTGCGCCAACGCTTCCGTTTCGAGCGCGTCGTGCTCGTCGGCGACCGCGGTCTGCTCACCTCGGCGCGCATCCGCGACGAGCTGCGCCCGGTGGCGGGGCTGAGCTGGATCAGCGCCCTGCGCGGCCCGGCAATCGCCAAGCTCGTCGACCAGGGTGCGATCGCGCCCTCGCTGTTTGACCAGCGCGATCTGGCCGAGATCACCTCTCCCGACTACCCCGGCGAGCGGTTGATGGTGTGTCGCAATCCGCTCCTGGCCGACGAGCGGGCGCGCAAGCGCGACGAGCTCTTGGCGGCCACCGAGAAGGAGCTGGCCAAGATCGCCGCGGCCACCACCCGCGAGCACCGTCCGCTGCGCGGCGCGGCGAGAATCGGCGTGCGGGTGGGACGGGTGGTCAACCGGTACAAGGTCGCCAAGCATTTCGCGACGACGATCACCGACGACTCGTTCGCCTACGCGCGCAAGCAGGAGCAGATCCGCGCCGAACGCGCGCTCGACGGTCTCTACGTGATCCGCACCGACGTCCCCGCCGAGCAGATGTCCGGCGAGCAAGTGGTGGGTAACTACAAGTCGCTGTCGGTCGTCGAGCGGGCGTTTCGCTGCCTCAAAACGATGGATCTGAAGGTGCGGCCGATCCACCACCGCAAGGCCGATCGTGTGCGAGCCCACGTCTTCTTGTGCATGCTCGCCTACTACGTCGAATGGCACATGCGCCGGGCGCTCGCACCGCTGCTGTTTGACGACCACGACCGGCCCGCGGCCCGGGCCCGGCGCCGCTCGATCGTCGCGCCGGCCCGCCGCTCGGCGGCGGCGCAGAGCAAGGCCACCACCCAGCAGACCGACGAGGGCTTCACCGCGCAGAGCTTGCGCGACGTACTCGCCCAGCTCGGCACCATCGTGCACAATCGCATGCGCCGCCGCGGTGGCGGTGACAAGCAGACCTTCCCCATGACCACACGGCCCAATCCCCATCAGCTGCGAGCCCTCGAGCTCCTCGGCGTCGGCGACCAAGTGTAGCCAGTAACGCAGCACCCCGAAATCGGCCTCACCACCCACCACCATTGGGCTCCTGCCGATCGACGACTCTGGAACTTCGGCCTAGACTTCGGCGAGGTGGAGGTCGGCGAGACGAGCGCGCCGCAAGCCGTGACGCTGACCAACAGCGGCGACGCCGACGCCACGGGCCTGACCTTCAACGCCCCTAGCAGCGGCTTCGAGGCCGACGCCAGCCTCTGCGGCGACACCCTGCCGGCCGACGGGAGCTGCGAGGTTAGCGTGACGTTCACCCCGATCGTTCCAGGCCCGATCATGGCGACGCTCACGGCGGCGAGCGCCGAAGGCGCCTCTGCCGACCTGCCCCTGGCCGGCACCGGTGTGGGTGGCGGAGGCGGCTTCACCCCAATGGCCCTCGCGGTCGATCCGGAGCCCTTCCTCGCCGACGGCAACGGCGTCTTCGAGCCGGGCGAGCTGGTCGAGGTGGCTCCAACGTGGCGCAACGATGACAACGCCATGGAGCTCCTTACGGGAGCCGCCTCCGACTTCGACGGTACAGACGGCGGCGTCTACTTCGTCGCCATCGACGACGCCGACTACGGCAACGTCGAGCCGGGAGGGACCGCCAGTTGCCGCGGCGCCGGTGACACCGGCCTCTGCTACTTCCTGGCGGTCAACGACCCTGCCGTCCGTCCCGCGACCCACTGGGAGGCGAGCTTCGACGAATCGCTCTCGGACACCGACGGCACCACCAAGACCTGGAGCCTGCACATCGGCGAGAGCTTCACGGACGTGCCGCGATCGAGCCCGTTCTACACCGCGATCGAGACCCTGCTCCACAACGGCGTCACCGGCGGCTGCACGGCCACCGAGTACTGCCCGACGGGCGGCAACACCCGCGGCCAGATGGCGGTCTTTCTGCTCAAGGCG
>JBOGJI010000100.1:0-4930 GCA_050747865.1 Thermoanaerobaculia bacterium | reverse complement strand
GCAGGGGGTGGGCGAACGCCGCCGCGTCGTCGAAGTGGAGCCCCACGGCGCGCGCCTTGGCGATCATCCACTCGAGGGCGAGGTCGGAGAGGCCGGTCTGGAAGTAGCCGCCGCCGACGTCGCTGTGGGCGCCGCAGAACCAGGCCTGCTCGACCCTCTGCCGGGGCTTCGGCACCGCCGCCCACAGCGTCGGCTCGAAGGGGCGCCGGCGCTCGTCGACCGCCAGCGCGTGGTAGCCGTGCTCGACCATGCCGGACAGCTCGGCGTCGTGGAACTGGTACTTGCGCCGCGTGACCCAGCGCAGCCCGCGCAGCGGAATGCCGAGCGCGCCCACGGTGTCCCAGACGCCGATCATCTTGATCCGCTGCCCGTCGACTCCTTCGACGGCGAACTGGGCGCGGAACAGTCGGGCGGCGTCGTCGTCGGGATGCGAGTCGGAGCGGTAGAGCTCGATCGCGCGCCGGTACTGCTCGACGAACTCGCGCCGCAGGATGCCGCAGTTGCGCACCATGCCGGCGAGGCTCCTGACCGTGTAGGCGCCGCGGCTGAAGCCGAACAGGTAGATCTCGTCGCCCGTTTCGTAGTTGGCGACCAGGAAGCGATAGGCGTCGTGGATGGTCTCTTCGAGGCCGTGGCCGAAGGCGCCGCCCGTCAGCCGGTCGAGACCCCCACCGGTCCCCACCCCCTGGTGGTAGTAGACGATCTGTGGCGTCGCGCCGTCGCGCTTGGCGATCCGATAGGCGATCTTGATGACATTGGTCGGCGAGGGTTGCCCGTTGCGCTCCTGATCGGCGCTGTTCCAGGTCCCGTCACAGCAAACGATGAGTCGCTTCATCTCGTTCTCCCGATCTCCGTCGCCCGCCCATGCGGGCACTTGGTATCTAGTGAGTTTCGGGCAGGCAGCGTTTCATCGACCGTCAGAAGGTGCCTCGCCGCGCCTGACGAGCCGCAGTTTCGGAATCACTGCGAGCGACCTGGCGTCTCGCGAGTCCACAGGCACCACGGCACCCGGGGTGCTGAAGTGGTATGACCTGCCGGAGACGGGGCCATAGGCGGTCAGTGTCGACGCTCCCGTGTACTGAAAGCTCATTGCCGGGTCTTGCTGGCGCGAGTTAGGAGCTCCGCGATACTTCCCCGCCCGCCCGTGAATGACGCGCGGCCCTCCTCCAGGGGTCCGTGTCCCTCGCCCGCAGCAGCTCATTCGCTGCGCTCGCCTTCGACATAGGGTGCCGGAACCACGACCTGCCGGTCCGTCACCCGCTCGATCAGGATCGCGCCGCCCGACAACGCCAGCCAGAGAAACAGCCGTTGGTCGACGCCCGATCCGATGAACCACGCGCCGGGGAGGGCGATCCACAGGCTCAAGCAGTAGAAACAGTCGAGGAGTCGACCCCAGAAGGTCTGTGCGGCAGACCGACGGAGCCGGTCGAGGAGTCGTCCAGGACCGCCCTCGGCATGGAGGACGTGAGTGACGCGCCAGACAGCGAGCACGCCGAGGAGCAACCAATAGATGTCGTGCATGGTGCCTGGCCGATGTCGACGATGTTTGCCGGCGTCCTGACAGAAAGGCGGCGGGGCGTCCGCGGGAAGCGGGCGCCCCGACTCACAGCTCTACGGGCTCGGCGCGACCAGGCAGAAGCCGACGAAGTCGTCGTCCCACCAGCCGTAGTCCGAGCAACTCACGATCGTGCGGTCGCGTACGAGCAACCGCACGGTGTAGCCGCAGGGGTCGGCGCCCGCGGTGTCGAGAGTCCAGCTGCCGGACTCGCCGGCACCCGGTACGGTCGGGTAGCTGCGCACCAAAGGGGTTGGCGTCACGCCGTTGGCCGCGTCGGCGGGCTGCAACTCGAGGGTCAGCACACGGAAGTGGTCGTCGGGGGCGTCGGTCGCTGTATAGGTGCCGTGGATCACGTCGCCGACCTGGAAGGTGGCACAGTCCGCCGCCGGCTGCACGGGGCCGCCGCCGCGGGAGAAGCCGGTGATCGCGATGTCGGCGACCGGCCGCGTCTGGTCGAGACGCACCTTGACGTTCTGCCGCGTGCTGCCGTCCACGACGCAGGTCGTGACGCCGGCGATGTAGATGTTGCTGGCCGCGTCCTTGGCCCGGATCATGATCTCCCACAGGCCGGTCTCGGCGACAGTGGTATTCCACTGGGCGAGCTGACGGTTGGGAGAGATGACCCGACGCCAGCTCCCGGGAGGCGTCCCGTACTCGCGGTAGGTGTAATAGCCGTCTGCAGGATCAACCGCCTGCGGGAGGGGTTTGCTGATCGCGGTCGCCGGACCGGTGCCCTCCTGGATGGTGACCGTGAAGGGATTGGCGAGCGGCTGCCAGAAGCCCTTGGGAGTCCCATCGTCGAAGAGGGCGCGCACCCAGATCTTGTACTTCAGGGTGTCCGCCACGCTGAGCGCCATGGCAGCGGGAATCTCGCCCTGGATGTTGATGAAGCCGCCGAACGGCTTGTCCCCCGTGGTCCAGCCGCTCACCTGGTCGATCGAGCAGATGTCCCGGTTGCACAGGCTGTAGAGGAACGGCGTGTAGTCCCCGGGCTGCACTACCTGGCCGGGGCGGATATGGACCAACGTCTCTTCGCGGTTGCCCCACACGGGAACGTAGCTCGGGTTGGAGCAAGGCGGCGGGACCTGCCACGAGAGGATGGCGCGGATCGGTACCAGACGCGGACCCTCCTCGCATTGCTTGCGGTACGGGTGGAGGTTGACCGGGAGCTGGAGCGCGTACTCCAGGCCCTCGTCGGGCAAGGCGCCGATGTCGTAGACCTTGACCTGGGCGGTGCCGAGACAGGTCTCGAACGTGCCGTTGCTGTTGAAGTCGGCCCAGAACGTCACGTACTCCCTGCTGCCGTCGCTGCACGGGTCTCCGGAGTAGCCGAGGGGCTTCTTGATCCGGATGACCGCCACCAGCTCGTCGCGCTCGTTGTCGAGGCCGACGCACTCGAGCTCCTCGTAGCTGGTGTTGCCGTCGGTGGGCTGCAGCTTGCCCAGCAGATCCGAGATGTCGATGTCCAGGCCGCCGAAGAGCGCCGCCGGACCCGCCGCGACCACCTCGTCGCTCAGGCCCGGCTCGACGAGCAGCCGGCGCGCCTCGGCGAGCGCGAAGCGGTGGGGCTCGACCTTGCCGCGGTAGCGCTCCGCGAGCTCGGAGAGGCTCAGGGCCTTGGGCTTGGCGAGCGCCAGCTCCTGCGCCGGATCGACGATCTTGCTGAGCTGCGGCGTCAACTGCAGGTCGACGGCGGAGAACAGAACGTCGATCGGAATCTTCAGCTTGAACGGATCCACCAGGATGCGCGTGTCGTGGACGTTGCCCCACACCGGCGGGAAGTCCGGCTGGTTCGCCGGCGGCTCGAAGTTCCACGACAGGATGGCGCGCGCCAGGACGACGTTGTCGACCCCGCACCACTTCTTGCTCGGACTGACCTCGATCGCGACGGCGTACTCCAGCCGCTTGCTGCCGGCGGTCCCCTGCGGGATGTCGTAGGCGGTGAAGCTCGTCACCCCCTGGTCTTCCCAGGTGGCGCCGCCGTCAAAGGACAGGTAGAAGCGCACGTACTCCGGCGTGCCGGCGCTGCAGATGTCGCCGCCATAGCCGGAGGGCTGGTTGACGTAGACCACCGCTTCGAGGCGGTTGATCTGCGGCTGGAACCCCACGCAGCCGATCTCCTCGTAGGTGGTGTTGCCCACGAGCTCCACCTGGGGCTCGAAGCCGCTGATCTTGAGATTGCCGAAGTAGTTCGGATTCTCCAGCAGGCGCGCCCTGAACTGGCGCCGGTGTTCCTCGATCTGCGCCGGGATCCGGATCGACCCGGCAGCCTTCTCGTCAGACTCTCTTGCACTCACGGGTTCCTCTCCTCGATGTCGTTGAACCGTACGGTGAGTAGTGATTCCCGAACGCTCCACGTTTCAGCGCTCACGGCTCATGCCGCGGTGCGTCGCGATTCGCGTTCTGTCGCCAGCCGCGTGAGAAGCCCCGCGAACGCCTCCGTCATCGGCTGCCCCGTACGCTCCTCCATGAACCGCCACTGGCCGGCCGGATTGATCTCCAGGAAGACGTACCGGCCATCTGGGGTGAGCCGCATGTCGAGGGCGCCGTAGATGAGCTCCAGGCGGCTCATCAGGGCATAGAGGCGACCCGTCACCTCTGCGGGCAGGTCGAACGCCTCGACCGCGACCCCGTCGAGGTCCGCCCGGTAGTCCACCGTGTAGTCCGCGTCAGCCGAATGGATGGCCGACGCGAACACCGCGGGCCCCATCACGGTCACCCGGAGGTCCAGGACCGCGGGGACGTACTCCTGCAGGATCAGCGGCGCGAATCGAACGTGATCCAGCAGAGCGACCTCGTCTGGCCGCAGTACCCGCGTTTCACGCCACGCCTGCTCGGTGCCACCGAACGCCTTGTAGACGGTCTGCTCGGATCCCAGCTCGGCCACGAACGTGCGCGCCGCGTCCGGGTCGTTGGTCACCAGCGTCCGCGGCACCTCGAGCCCGACGTCGCGCGCGACGTTGAGCTGATACGGCTTGTGCGAAGCTAAGTCGTCGCGATCGGGACGGTTGACCCAGGTGCCAGGAAGCGACGACCACACCCCGGCCAGCGCGTGATGGGACTCGAGCAGGGCAAACTGGCGGTGCATGGGGTCCACCAGCTCGTCGTGCAGGCACAGCGGCTGCGGCCGGCGCCACCACGCAACGCGGCATTCGGACAGCGGCACCGCCGTTCCGGGCCCGACGATCCGGGTGCTCGAGGTGGAGCCGTCGCCGCTCCACGACATCGTCAACGCCAGCTCCCGCTGTCAGCGGCGTTTGAGAAGCGCGGCATAGCGGCGTTCTGACCGCAGTTTTCGGATCCATTCTGAGATCAGCATCATCGTCGCGCGTGAGCGCGACCGGGAGGTGGTGCGACTGGGAGAATGGGAAA
>JBOGJI010000099.1:0-21328 GCA_050747865.1 Thermoanaerobaculia bacterium | reverse complement strand
GCCCTGCTGACCGTGGAGACCGCGCGCTGGGCGAGCCGGCCCGAGCTCCGGCTCGATGGCCAGCGCGCCGGCGCCGTCGATCCAACCCGCGACGACTACCGCGACCTCCGCCTCGAGATCCGCTAGGGGGACACACAAAATTTGTGTGTCCCCTCGTCTTGACAGTGCGGTGACGGGGCCTGTAGGTTCAGCCGGCTCGTCCGATGGAGAGTTCGATCAGTAACGCATCGTCTTTCGTGAGCCGATTCGTTCACATAGGGAGCAGCTGAGTACCTGCGCGCGCCCTCGGGGCAACGTACGCGCGCCTGATTGTGCCGCTGGCACGGGGGGGGGAGAAGCGTCATGGACCGTAGCCGTCTGTTCGCCGGGTCGTTCGCCTTTCTCGTCGCGACGACGAGCTTCGCGGTGGTGCCGCCGGAGGGCGGCCCGGCGCGGGGCAAGGAGTTCCGGCATCCGAGCCTCTACTACGAAAACGTCTTCCGGCCGGTGGCCGAGCTGTCGGTCGACTCCGGCCGCCGGCTGGGCACCGACCTCAACCGCTTGGGGGTCGATCCCGCCAACGCCTACTTCGACCTGCGCACCGGCCGCTGGGGCTCGCTGATCCCCACCCGCCCCCTCATCCCCGGCTCCGGCGTGGGCAACAACCTGACCTGGTCCGATCTCGGCCGCCAGGCGCCGGCCGACGCCGCCGCCCGTGAGCAGGCCGCCTGGGAGGCCTTGCGGAGCTATCTGGTCGCGCACGCGGCGGAGCTGCGCTTCAACCCCGGCGAGCTGGCGGCGCCGCGGGTGACCGCACAGGGGGAGCGGCTGATCCAGATCCACGTCGGGCGCCAGATCAACGGCATCCCGGTGCGCGACACATCCGTCAAGGCGACGATCAACAGCGGCAACCTGGTCCTTCTCGGCCAGCGCAACTGGAGCGACGCGGCGGTCGACCCGACGCCGCGGATCTCCGCGGCCGAGGCCGAGGCGGCGGTACTGAGCTACCTCGAAGGCATCCCGGTCGCCGGCTTCCGCAAGGCCCCGCGGCTCGAGATCCTCCCGGTGTCGGGCCAGCCCGACGAGTCGCTGGTGACGCTCGGGCAGGGCCTCGAGTACCGGCTGGTGTGGGTGGTCGGGCCGCGGTTCGACGGCGACCCGGTGGCGGTCTGGGAGGCCCTGGTGGACGCCCACAGCGGTGAGGTGCTGTCCTTCGAGGACAAGGCCCACTACGCCTCGCGCCGCGTCGAGGGTTGGATCTATCCGATAAGCAACGATCAGGTGCCTCCGGACGGCCAGTTGCAGCAAGGCTTCCCCATGCCGTTCGCCGACATCGCCCTGGATGGAGAGGCGCTCGGCTTCTGCAGCACTGGCGGCAACGTGCCGCCGGGCGCCGACAGCGGGACGATCTCCACCGCGCTGTCCGGGCGTTACCTGCACATGAACGACAACTGCGGAGCGATCGACGAGTCGGCAGCCGCCGGCGATCTCGATCTCGAGGGGATCGCAGGCACCGACTGCGCCGTGCCGCCCGGCCATTCGGCGGGCGACACCAACTCCACGCGCAGCGGCTACTACGAGATGAACCGCATCATGGAGCAGGCTCGCGGCTACCTGCCCGACAACGGCTGGCTGCAAGGCCAGCTCACCGCCAACATGAACATCGTCGCCACCTGCAACGCGAGCTGGAACGGGCAGGTGAACTTCTTCCGTTCCGGCGGCGGTTGCTCCAACACCGGCGAGCTGGCGGGGGTCTTCGACCACGAGTGGGGCCACGGGATGGACAACAACGACAACACCGGCTCGATCGCCAACCCCGGGGAGGGCATCGCCGACATCTACGCCGCCAACCGCCTCAACACGTCCTGCATGGGTCGTAACTTCCGACCGGGGGTCAACTGCGGCGGCTACGGCGATCCGTGCACCGAGTGCACCGGCGTGCGCGACATCGACTGGGCGAAGCGGGCGAGCGGCAATCCGCACACCGTCGCCTGGATCGACGCGAACTGCGGCGGCGGCCCCGCCCCGTGCGGAGGGGGTGTGCACTGTGAGGGTTCGGTGTACGCCGAGTCCGTCTGGGATCTGGTGCACCGCGACCTCATGGGCTTCGAGGGCTCGGAGTTCGACCTCGACCTCAACACCGCTTTGGAGCTGGGCACGCGGCTCACCTACTACGGCTCGTCGAACGTCGGCAGCTGGTACCAGTGCGTGACCGACGGCACCGGCGGCTGCAACGCCGACGGCGGCTATCTCGGCTACCTGGCGGCGGACGACGACAACGGCGACCTGACTGACGGTACGCCGCACATGACGGCGATCTTCGCCGCCTTCGACCGGCACCAGATCGCCTGCCCGTCGCCGACGGTGCAGAACGCGGGCTGCGCCGGCGCCCCGGCGACGCCGCAGAACGTCGTCGCGACGCCGCTGAACGAGGGCGTGCACCTGAGCTGGGACGCCGTCTCCGGCGCCAGCGAATACTGGATCTACCGCACCGAAGGGGTGCACGGCTGCGATTTCGGCAAGGCGCTGGTGGGGAAGACGTCGGACATCGAGTTCGTGGAGACCGGTCCGCGCAACGGATTCGAGGTGCTCTACGCCGTGGTGGCGGTGGGGGACAACGACTCCTGCACCAGCGCGATGACGGCCTGCGAGGCGGTGAGTCCGGTGCCCGGTCCGGGCTTCACCTATGTCCCCGCGCCGCTCGCCTGGGAGGCCGACACCGGGGACGGCGACAGCTTCTTCGACAACTGTGAGACGGGCACGCTGAGCTTCGAGGTGGGCAACACAGGCGTCGGCGCGCTGACCAACCTGCGGATCGTCGAGGCGGCCCTCGTCTCGCATCCCGAGGCCCAGATCCTCACCTCCCTGCCGTCGACCATCGCCGCCAGCCTGGCGGAGGGCGCCACCGCGACCGCGGAGCTGATGGTGCTCGGCGGCGGCTTCGCCTTCAACGACACCCTCGAGCTCGAGGTGAAGGTGACCAGCGACGAGCTGGCGCCGCTCGCCCTGAGCCACACCTACACGCTGCAAGCGCTGGAGAGCGACCTGCAGGAGGAGCCCAGCCTGACCTTCTCCTTCGAGGCGGGTGAGGACGGCTGGCAGCTCGTCAGCGGCATCTTCAACCGCACCGACGCGCCGCCGGGCGGCGCCGACGGCACCGCCTTCTATCGCGCTTCCTCGACGGGGCTGAATCAGCATTGCGATCGCATCCGCTCGCCGCTGCTGCAGCTCACCGCGACTTCGACGCTGGAGGTCCACAATCAGTTCGACATCGAGCCGTTCTCGGGCGGCTTCTGGTGGGATCGCGCCAACGTCGGCGTCTTCGATCCGGCGACCGGCGAGCGCACGGTGGTGTCGCCGGACGGCGGCCGCGCCTACAACGCCTCGGGGACCAACCCGGCGCCGGCGCCCTGCGCCTCGGACGACCCGCCGGGGCAGCCCGGCTGGGCGGGCAGCGGCCCGGGCTGGCTGCCGAGCACCTGGTCGGCCGGCGCCCTGGGCGCGGCGGAGATCGCCGGTCAGCTCATCCAGCTCGACGTGGCCTACGGCACCGACCCGGCGGAGACCGGCGCCTTCGGCCTGCGCTTCGACGAGGTCACGATGACCGACGTCCTGGTGCAGGTGCCCGACGGCCAGCCGGACGTCTGCGAAGCGACCGCCGTCCTGACACCGGCGGCGCTGGAGGTGGATCCGGCGGAAGGCACGTTCTCCGACGGCAACGGCTTGTTCGAGCCGGGTGAGATCGTCGACGTGGCGCCGTCCTGGCTCATGGAGGAGGGCGTCGAGCAGACCGTCTCCGGCCTGGCGTCGGAGTTCACCGGTCCGGCGGGGGCCACCTACACTCTGGTCGAAGAGGCGGCCGACTACGGCCTGCTCGGTCCGGGCGCCACGGCGAGCTGCCTCGACACCGGCGGCTGCTACCAGATGGGTCTGAACGACCCGGCGACGCGGCCGGCGACGCATTGGGACGCGACCTTCGACGAGGATCTGTCGGCGGGGGCGGCCACGACCTGGGAGCTGCACATCGGCGACAGCTTCACCGACGTGCCGCGCACCAGCCTGTTCTACTCCTGGATCGAGACGTTGCTCCACAACGGCGTGACCGGCGGTTGCACGGCGACGACGTATTGCCCGTCGGCGACCAACACCCGCGATCAGATGCCGGTGTTCCTGCTCAAGGCGCTGGAGGGCCCGGGCTACGCGCCGCCTTCGTGCACGGGAGTCTTCGACGACGTGCCCTGCCCGTCGCTGTTCGCCAACTGGATCGAGGATCTGGTGGCGCGCGGCGTCACCGCGGGCTGCGGCGGCGGCAACTACTGCCCGAGCAACCCGGTGATCCGTGACCAGATGGCGGTGTTCCTGCTGAAGACGCTGGAGGGCCCGGGCTACGCGCCGCCTTCGTGCACGGGGGTGTTCGGCGACGTGCCCTGCCCGTCGCTGTTCGCCAACTGGATCGAGGACCTGGTCGATCGCGGAATCACCGCCGGCTGCGGCGGCGGCAACTACTGCCCGGCGAACCCGGTCAGCCGCGACCAGATGGCCGTCTTCCTCAGCAGGACCTTCGGCCTCGGCCTTTACGGCCCGTAGGTCCGACCCTTGCCGGCCGGCGCCCTTCGGGGTGCCGGCCGCAGGGCGGCCGTCGATTGGACGCGCACGTCCCAGGATCCGGGATCGATCCGTGGATCGTCAGCGAGTGGAAGCTGGCGTCGCTGAAACGGGGTTCCGCGGCCACGTACCCGTGCGCACGCGATCGTAGAGTGTGTCTGGTGCCAGGTCGGCGCCACCTGGCCAAACCACGGTACCGAGCTCAGAATCGACGGCGACCTTCGCGAAGCCTTCGGGCTTACGGGCTGCCTCGAAAACCGGGCCGCGCATGCGGTCAAGCACGTCGACCTCGCCCTTCGTCCCGTCGGCGAAGCTGAGCATGAGGACGCCGTGGCGAATCACAACAGCCTCGATGACGTCGGGTGTGAGTCCAATCATCGCAGCGGCTCGATCTCCTGCAGTCTCTCGCCGGCGCGAGCCCGCCACCAGTTGGCACTCAGTTCCTCCTGGTGCAGCTCCGCCCAGGCGAGTACCAATCGTAGCTGACGTCGTGGCAGGTCGCTGTCGATCACCTCGAGATTGTCGATCCGAATCTTCGCTTCTCCTGCGGCGTGACGAGCATGGAAATGCGGATAACCGTGGTCGTCGAAGAAAATGGCGATCACGATACCGAAGAAACGGCTGATCGTAGGCACTGGCCGATCATGACACGAGGTCAGGGGGGTTCATTTCGCGGCAGCAATTATAGCGAGCGTGTGCTCGCAGCTCGTCATGTTGTATCCTCCGTGCCCATGTTCCAATATGTGAGGGTCGCCGCCGTCGGGCTGGCGCTGGCTGCGTCCGTCCAATCCGCGGGCTCGCAGGAGCTCGGAATCGAGCTGCAGCAGGTGGCCACCGGGCTCACCTCGCCCGTCGACGTGACGCACGCCGGCGACACCAGCGGCCGGCTGTTCATCGTCCAGCAGGCCGGGCAGATCCGCATCCTGCAGGGCGGCTCCGTCCTGCCGACGCCGTTCCTGGACATCGACCCGATCGTCGGCAGCGGCGGCAACGAACAGGGCCTTCTCGGCCTCGCCTTCCACCCCGAGTACTCCACCAACGGCTTCTTCTACGTCAACTACACGAACAACTCGGGCGATACCGTGGTCGCCCGCTACGAGGTTTCGAGCACGGACCCGAACGTTGCCGACCCGGATTCGGCGCAGCTTGTCCTCACCTTCGATCAGCCGTTCTCGAACCACAACGGTGGCCAGGTCCATTTCGGCCCCGACGGTTACCTGCACATCTCCACCGGCGACGGCGGTGGTGCCGGCGATACGGAGGAGAACGGCCAGGATCTCGAGACCCCGCTCGGCAAGCTCCTGCGCATCGACGTCGACGGCGATGATTTTCCCGAAGATCCCGACCGCAACTACGCCATCCCCCCCGACAACCCGTTCGTCGGCGTCGCCGGGCTGGACGAGATCTGGGCCTACGGCCTGCGCAACCCGTGGCGCTTCAGCTTCGATCGCGCCACCGGCGACCTGTGGATCGGCGACGTGGGTCAGAACGTGTGGGAGGAGATCGATTTCCAGCCGGCGTCGAGCGCCGGCGGCGAGAACTACGGCTGGGATGTGCTGGAAGGCGGTCTGCAGCCCGGCGCTCCCGGACCGGACCATCCCAACTGCTTCGAGGACGTGCCGGCCGGCGCCTGCGCTGATCTGCTGACCGGCGGCTCGACCCTGCCGGTGCTGGAGTACCCCCACTCCCCGGGAAACTGCTCGGTGACCGGCGGCTTCCGCTACCGCGGCGAGCAGGAGGGCCAGCTTCGCGGTGTCTACGTCTACGCCGACTTCTGCTCGGGCCGGATCTGGGGGACCCTGCCGCGCTGCGAGCAGGGGTGGGAGAGCCGGCAGCTCCTGCAGGCCGGCCTCGGCATCGCTTCTTTCGGCGAGGATGAGGCGGGCGAGGTCTTCGTATCCAACCGCTCGTCCGGCACGCTGCACCGCATCGCGGTCGCACCCGAGTCGGGCGGACCGGTGCTGACGCCGGATCCCGGAATCCTCGACTTCGGCTCCACCGGCGGCACCGCGGAGGTCGTGCTGCAGCACACCGGCACCGGCGCCGACGCGGTGGTGATCGAAGGCTGGGAGCTGTCGGACACGGCGAGCTTCAGCGTCGACCCTTCAGGCGGCGCCAACCCCTGCGGGCCGGCGCCGATCTGCCTGCCGCAGGGGGCGAGCTGCACCATCACCGTGAGCTTCGACCCCCAGGCCCCCGGCACCTACGACGAGCTCCTGACCTTCGACGCCAACAGCCCGCAAGCCGCCGTGAGCCTGATCGCCGAGGTGCCCGGTGAGGGCGAGCCGGGGCTCTCGGTGCTGGTTCGCGAAGGCGACATGATCCCCGGTCACGGGCCGGTCGCCGGGATCAACGACATCAGCGTCAATGGCCAGGGCGACTGGCTGGTCGAGGTCGCCTACACGGCCCTCGGCGGTGACTCCCGGCGACTGATCCTCAAGAACGGCGAGGTCCTGATCGGGGCCGGAGACCCGGTGGAGCCGGCGCCAAGCACCGTGAGCCTCCCCGCCGGCACCTCCAACCTGTTCAAGGCGCTCAACAACAGCGGCGGCACAGCGTTCCGCCTGTCTTTGGACGGCGGTCCCGCCGACAGCGGGATGTACCACGATCTCGCGCCCTTCGTGCTCGAGGACCAGATCGCCACGGCGCCGCAGTTCACGCCGGGGACGCCCTACATCGGCTTCTTCCGCGCCCGCCTGGACGACGCCGGGCGCCTGCTTCTCGTCTCCTCGGTGGATGACCCGGCGATTCCCAGTACGGTGGATCGCGCCCTGGTCTGGTTCGAGCCCGACGGCAAGGGCGGCTGGACCGAAGACGCGGTCGCCGTGGAGGGCGACGTGTTGCCCGGCATGGGCGCCGGCGAGTCCGTCAGCGACTTCGGCACCGACTACTACGAGTTCGACATCGACAACGCCCGCAACGCCCTCTACACCGTGGCGATCGCCGGCGCTCCCACCGACACCAACGGGGCGCTCTACTTCAACGAAACTCTGCTCGTACGCAAGGGCGACCCGTCGCCGGTTCCGGACTCCACCTACACCGACATCGGCACCAGCACCCGCGCCGACGTGAACGACTTGGGCGAGCTCGTCTTCCGCGGCAACCTCTCCGGCCTGCCTTCGGGGGCGAACATCGCCATCGTCAAGAGCACCGTCGCCAGCCCGCAGACCCAGGAGCTGTTCCGGCTCCAGGGCGACGAGGCGCCGGGCACTGGCCAGACGGTCACCGGCTTCGGCACCGGCCCCTCGGCGCGCCTCAACGATCTCGGCGAAGTGGTCTGGTTCGCCGCCTTGAGCGGCGACACGGGCAGCAACCAGGCGCTGTTCGCCGACGACACCCTGCTCATGCGCAAGGGCGTGACCATGGTCGACGGGGCTCCCATCACCACCGTCGGTGGCACCACGGCGACAGGCGGCATCACCCGCGGCTTCACCGGCAGCCAGAACGGCCGTTTCGTCCTCGTCCGCGCCGTGCTCAACGGCGCCGACCAGGCGGCTGTCCTGATCGACCGGGGCGAGGGCGGCGGAACGCCGGGCTTGGAGATCACGCCCGCGTCCCTGGACTTCGGGGAGGTTGTGGTGGGCGAGACCGGCGGCCCGCTCAGCCTCACGCTGACCAGCACCGGCACGGCCGACGTCACGGTCGACGCGGTAGCCGGCCCCGAGTCGCCGTTCGCGGCGGCGGGTGGCACCTGCGGCCCGGCGCCGTTCACCCTGGCGCCGGAGGCGAGCTGCACCCTCGACTACAGCTTCAGCCCCACCGTCGCGGGTCCGGCCGCGAGCGCGGTGACCGTCAGCAGCGACGCGCCGTCGAGCCCGCAGACCATCCCCCTCGAGGGAGTCGGCACGGGCGCCGGCCAGGGGGCGTCGCCGATGGCGCTGGTGGTCGATCCCGAGGGCGGCTTCTCCGACGGCAATGGCCTGTTCGAGCCGGGGGAGCTGGTCGACGTGGCCCCGGCGTGGCGCAACGACGACGTGGCGCCGCAGAGCCTCACCGGCACGGCGTCGGCCTTCACCGGCCCGCCGGGAGCCGCCTACTCCCTGATCGACGCCGCCGCCGACTACGGCATGGTCGATCCCGGCGCCACGGCGAGCTGCCTCGACCTCGACGCCTGCTACGGCATGGGCTTGAACGACCCGCCGCGTCCGGCCACGCACTGGGATGCGACCTTCGACGAAGCGCTCTCCGACGGCGCCTCGGGCCAGACCTGGACTCTGCACATCGGCGACAGCTTCACGGACGTGCAGCGCGCCAGCCTGTTCTATTCCTGGATCGAGACGCTGCTGCACCACGGCGTGACCGGCGGCTGCACGGCGACGACTTATTGCCCGGCGGCGGCGAACATCCGCGACCAGATGCCGGTGTTCCTGCTCAAGGCTCTGGAGGGTGGGGGCTATGTGCCGCCGCTGTGCGTCGAGGGCGAAGAGCTGTTCACCGACGTGCCGTTCGACAGCGTCTTCTGCCCGTGGATCGAGGAGCTGGCGGGGCGTGGGGTGACGGCGGGCTGCGGCGGCGGCGACTACTGTCCGGGCAACCCGGTGAGCCGGGACCAGATGGCGGTATTCCTGCTGAAGACGCTCCTGGGATCGGGTTACGTGCCCCCTGCATGCACGGGAGTGTTCGCCGACGTGCCCTGCCCGTCGCTGTTCGCCGACTGGATCGAGGATCTGGTGGCGCGCGGGATCACGGCGGGTTGCGGCGGCGGCAACTACTGTCCGGGCACCTCGGTGAGCCGCGACCAGATGGCGGTTTTCCTCAGCAAGACCTTCGGCCTCAGCCTCTACGGCCCCTGAGCCGAACGGCAGGGCCGGTCATCCTTCCACCGCGGCCTCCAGGAACGCGACAAGGCGCTCGAGGTCGGCATCCACCGCGGTCCAGGTGTCCGGCAGCAGTGGAAAATTCACCTTTGGACGCCCGTCGTCATGATCCACGGGCCGCGCCAGGCGGGCAAGAGCACCTTGGCGCAGAGCCTGATCTCGGACGCCTTCCCGGCCGAATACGTGACCTTGGACGACGCGCACTCGTCTTCCCCCGTCTGCTCTTACGAGCAGATGGCGAGCAAGCTTTCGATGTCGGCGGCGCGGGCGGCCGGGGTCTCTGATCTCGTCGTCTGCATCTGCAGCGCCCGCTGCAGCAGGGGCACGGCGTCGGCGCAGCGTTGGCGGCCGGCGAGCCAGCGGGCGAAGTCGAGGAGCGCGGAGGTGAGCTGGGGGTCGAGCGTCGAGGGCGCCCGGCGCCAGGCCGACAGCGCCTGCTGCACGATGGGTTCGGCGGTGTCGGCGTTCTCCGTGTCCGCTTCAATCTGCGCCAGCCACGTCACCGCGTGAACGAGCACCCGGTCGAAGGTCTGGTCCCCGACGGCCTGCTCCCGAATCTCCACGGCCCGGCGGTAGCGGCTCCGCGCCTCGCGGAGCCGTCCGGCCTGCCGGTGCGCGTCGCCCAGCGTGGCGAGCGGATAGGCGACCAGGGGATGATCGGGGCCGGAGGTCGCGCTCATCACCTCGATCGCCCGCTCCAGCGCGTCCACCGCCTCGTCCTGCCGTCCGGCGGCGGTCAGGAAGTGGCCGAAATTGTTCAGCGCAATGCCGACCTGGACGTGGACCGGTCCATAGGCCTTCTCCTGGATGGCGACGCTGCGCCGGTACATGGCGTCGACGCCCTCGAGCTCGCCCAGCTCCATCCGCACGTTCGCCAGATCCATCAGGATGTAGCCGATGCGCGGGTGGTCCGCCTCGAGCTCGCGTTCGTAGATGGCGAGGGCGCGCTCGTAGTGCTCCTCGGCGCGTTCGAGCGTCCCCATGTCGGCAGCCAGCGCCCCCATGTCGTGCAGGATCCTCGCCACGGGCTCGGAGTCCTCGCCGGAAGCGCGTCGGTAGACGGCCAGCGCGCGCTCGAGGACGGCGCGGCTGCGCTCGCGCTCGCCCAGGTGTCGATGCACCTGCCCCAGGACGGCCAGAGCTTCGCCCAGCGCCGGAGCGGCGCTTCGCCCCGATGCCTCGAGGATGCGGATCGCCTCGTCCAGGCGTCGCGCCGCCTGCCGGTACCGTCCTTGCCGGTAGCGCAGGAGGCCCACCTCGGCCAGCGTCTCGCCGACCTCCCGGCCGGCCCGTCCCGACCGTCGCCGGCGCAGCTCCAGAGCCCGCCCCAGCAGGCGCTCGGCGGGCTCGTGGAGGCCGATCTCGAGGTAGGTGCGCCCGAGCACGTGCAGCATCGCCGCCTGCACCTCCGGCTGCTCCGCCAGCTCACGATCGACCTGCGCGACGCCGCGATCCAGCAGCTCGCGGGCGGTGAGCTCGTCGCCTCGCGCCTGGCGCGGATCGGCGCTCTCGAACAGGCCGGTGAGGAAGCGGCTCACCTGCTCCGCCTTGGCCGCCTCCGAGCGCACCCGCGCCGTGTAGAACGTCACCGTGCCGGCGGCGAGAACGAGGGCCAGGGCGGTGGCGGCGGCGCCGACGGCGTGCCGTTCCAGGAACTTGCGCCCGCGGTAGACCCAGGTGTCCGGGCGCGCCGTCACCGGCAGGCCGTCGAGATGCCGGCGGATGTCCTGCGCCAGCCGGTCCACCGAGCCGTAACGGCGCTCCGGCTCCTTGCGCAGTGCCTGCAGCACGATGTTGTCGAGATCGCCGCGCAGCCGGCGGCGCAGGCGCGCCGGCGACGAGCGGCGGGCGCGGCAGACGCCCTCCACCGTCGCCTCGCCCGCCTCGCCGCCGTCGCGAGAAGGCCGCAGCGTGTCTTCGCGGCCGATCGCCGCGCTCAAACGCGTCGGCGGCTGTTCGCGGATCACCCGCTCCAGCTCGCCGGCGCTCCGATGTTGCGGCGCGTAGGGGCGATGCCCGGTCAACAGCTCGTAGAGCAGCACGCCGAGCTGGTAGACGTCCGAGGCGATCGCCACCTCCTCCCCGCGCACCTGCTCGGGGCTGGCGTACTCCGGCGTCATCAAACGCGACGCCGTGCGGGTCGATGCCGCCCCGGCCCCTCCCTCGGCGTCGAGCAGCTTGGCGATGCCGAAGTCGAGCAGCTTCACCCGGCCCTCCTCGGCCACCAGCACGTGGGCGGGCTTCAGGTCACGATGGACCACGAGGTGCCGGTGGGCATGCTCGACGGCATCGCAGACCTTGAGGAAGAGCTCCAGCCGCTCGCGGATCCCCAGCCGCCGCCGATCGCAGTAGACGTCGACGGGCTCGCCCTCGACGTGCTCCATGGCGAACCACGGCGTGCCGTCCTCGGTGACCCCGCCGTCGACGATGCCGGCGATCGCCGGGTGCTGCAGGCCCGCCAGGATCCGCCGCTCGGCGAGAAAGCGGAGCCGCGCGTCGGTGCCGGCCAGGGCCGCGGTGAGGAGCTTCAACGCCACCCGCTGCTCGAAGGCCCCGTCCGCCCGCTCCGCCTCGTAGACGACACCCATGCCGCCCCGGCCGATCGGCCGCAGCAGGCTGTAGGCGCCGATGCGCCGGCCTCGCAGGTCGGGCGCCTCCAGGACGTCGCGCACCAGATCGCGCGCGAGATCGTCGAGATACGTCTCGGCCTCGGACTCCAGGGCGAGCAAGGAGAGGGCCTCTTCGCGCAGCCCGGGATCGTCGGCGCGGGCCCGCCTCAGATGCTCCGCGCGCTGGCCTTCGGGCATGTCCTCCAGGGCGTCGAGCAGCGCTTCGAGGCGCTCCCAGCGTTGCCGGTCGCGGCTCATGGCTCGCTGACGCCGGCCGGCGCGCCGCGCCGTGCGGCCAGCTCGCGGTAGAGCCAGGCCCGGCCGCGCCGCCAGTCGCGCATCACGGTGACGGCGGAGATGTCGAGGGCCTCGGCCGTCTCCGCGACGTCGAGGCCGGCGAAGAACCGGCACTCCACGACCCGGGCGCGGCGCGGGCTCAGGTGCTCGAGGCGGGTGAGGGCCTCGTTCAGGGCGATCAGCTCCTCGATGCGCGACTCGTGGAGGAGCGAGGTCGTGTCGGCCGGCACGTGGGGATCGTCGCCGCCCCTCTTCACCGCCCGGCTGCGCCGCGCGTAGTTGATCAGGATGTGGCGCATGGCCTGCGCCGCGACGCGGAAGAAATGGCCCCGATCGCGCCACCGCGGCGCGCCCTGCTTGGAGAGCTTGAGATAGGCCTCGTGCACTAGCGCCGTGGTGCCCAGGGTCTCCTGGCCTGACCAGCGGACGCGCTGGGCGTGGGCCAGACCGCGAAGGACGACGTAGGTGGCGGAGAAGAGCTCATTGAGGGACGCGCCTTCCTCGGCCCCCAAGGCCTCTACGAAGGCCGTCACCTCCGCGTCTGTCACGCCCATGCTGCGCTCGAGTCTACTTCGCCCGACACGGCCCGCCCTCGGGGAGGTGATAGGTCGCGAGCCGGAACGGTGTTATTAGAGTCGGGAGCCACGACGTCGGAAGGTGGTGAGCGATGAAAGTGCGTATTCGATCCGGGAAAGCTGCACGATGGTATGTCGGCCTGCTGGCGTGGGGGGTTCTGGGGCTGCTGCCGGCCTCGGGTTCCGCCGCGGCCCAGGCGCCGCCACGCGTCCTGGCCCACAACCGGGCCGAGCCGCGCGTCCTCGAGCGTGCGCTCCCCGGCGCGGAGCGGCTAGGCCCGCCGGCCGGCGCCGGCGCGCCTCTGCTGGGCGCGGGCGATCCGGTCTGCGACGCGGCGAGCGTGGCCTGGCACGGGCAGCCGCTGCCGGACGGCGAGCAGGGGACGCTCGCGCCGCTCTCCTTCTTCCGCTCCTCGACCCTCAACGAACAGGGCCGGGTCGCGTTTTTCGCCCAGGTCGAGGGCGCGGAGCGCAATCAGGGCATCTTCACGGCCGATGCCGAGGGCCTCCAGATCGTCGCCCTCGGCTGCGGCGGGCCGGGAGGCAGCGGCCAGACCGCGGCCTGCGGCGATCCCTCGCCGGTGGGAGGCAGCTTCAGCGGGTTTTTCTCAGATACCCACCTGGTGCCGGACATCAACGACTTCGGCGACGTGCTCTTCATCGCCGACATCCACGCCGGGGACACTCCCCGCGGTCTCTTCCTCTACCGCGCCGCCAGCGATGCGATCCAGCTCGTGGCCGCGATCGGCAAGCCGATTCCGGGCGTCGGCATCATTTCGGAGCTCGGCTCCGGAAACCTCAACAACGCCGGCATGGTGGTGTTCGTGGCCAGGCTCGCCGGCGCGGACGCCCCCGCCGTCTTCCTGTGGGCGGGGAGTTTCGCCTTGCCGTACGTGGCGGTGGGGGACCCGGCGCCAGGCGGCGGGACGTTCACCGCCCTGGTGACCGAGTCCTTCGGCTATGCCGACGGCACGACGATCTGGGGCGGGCCGCTGCCCGGATTCAACGACCAGGGGCAGGTGAGCTTCCGCGGCCTGGTCGCGGGAGGCGAGGCGGAGCGCGGCCTCTTCTTGAGCGCGAGCTTCGAGCACGAGTGGTTGGTCCGGGCGGGCGATCCGGTCCCCGGCGGCGGGACCTACGTCGACTTCCAGGCGCCGCTGCTCAACGAGGCCGGCCAGGTCGCGTTTTTCGCCGACATCCAGGAGGCCGCGGGCCCCAACTCCGCCTGGATCGCGGGCTCGCCCGGCGACTGGCGCCGGGCCGCGGCCTTCTTCGAGCCGATCGGCGACGCGCAGATCTGGGGGCTCGCGTTTTCGCGCAACCCCATGAGCGCGCTCGACGACCAGGGCAATCTGGCGCTGTGGATCGATCGCCGGTTTCCCGATGACAGCATGCGCCAGGCCGTGATCCTGAGCCGGGCGGACGGCGAGCGGGTGATCGTCGCCGCCCAGGGCGAGCCCACGCCCGAGGGCGGGACCTACGGCTCGATCGACGCCTGGCCGGCCCTGAACGACGCCGCCCAGGCGCGGGTCGGGGCCGGGACTCCCGGGCTGCCCGGCCAGCTCAACACGGAGCTTGTCCTCACGTTCTGCCCGACCGGCTCGGATCCGACCATCGGCGTGGATCCGGACAGTCTCGAGGTGACCCTGGAGTCGGGTCAGTCGGAGGAGCGCTTCCTCACCATCTCCAACCTGGGCGGAGGGACCCTGAGCTGGGACCTCTTCGGCGGCGACGGCTGCTTCCCGCCGAGCTGGGTGGACGCGCAGCCGTTCGGGGGCTCGATCCCGGGCGGCGAGAGCCAGGAGATGACGGTCACCTTCGACGCCTCGGGCCTGCCGTCCGGCACCCACACGGCGACGCTGTGCCTGATCAGCAACGACCCCGTAACCCCGATGGTCACGGTACCGCTCGAGCTCACGGTGACGCCGGCCGACGGTCCGACCATCCTCTTCAACCAGCTCACGACCGTGCCTCAGGTCGCCGTGGGCATGCCGGTGCAGCTCCTCGCTCCGCCCCATCCCCTCGACGCCGAGGGAGCCGACGACTTCGAGGTGTTCGACGCCGACGGTTGGACGATCGGGGAGGTCGTCTTCGGCACGCCGCAGTTCGGGCTGCCAAGCAATCCCGGTCAGGTGGACGTGCGCGTGTACCCCGACGCGGGCGGCGCGCCGGGCGAGCCCGCGCTCTGCGCCTACGAGGGCATCGCCGCCACCCAGCACGGAACCCTGCAACTGCGCGTCCCGCTGCCGACGCCGTGTATGCTCGGTGCGGGCCGCTACTGGCTGTCGCTGCAGCGCCGGGGCGGTCTCCTGCGGTGGGCGACGGCAGCGCCGGCTCCGCTACCGCCTCCCTTCATCCTGGGCGAGCACGCGCACTGGCGCAATCCCGGCGACGGCTGGGACACCGGCTGCACCGGCTGGTCCGACGTCACCACCTGCCTGGTGGAGGGCGAGCCGGTGACCGGCAGCTTCGATTCGCAGTCCCTGTTCCAGATCTGCGGTGCGGTCGGGTTGGATCCCGAAGACTTCACGGGCTGCGGGAATGAGGCTGCCGGGCTCGATCTGGCGGTGACGCTGGCCGTGGACAATGGCGACCCCGAGCAGTGCGGCACGACGCCGACCCTGGAGGTGGATGCGGGCGATCGCGTCAACGTCTGCTATACCGCCACCAACACGGGCAACGCCACACTCGACTTCCACTGGCTGCGCGACAACCTCAGCCGGATCGGCTGCCGCGGGGCGTGCGCGTTCTCGACCGCTCAGACGATAGACCCCGAAGCCAGGCTGGCTCCCGGGGAGGCTCTGCAGTTCAATCGGCTGTTGACGGCGACCCGGTCGCAGACCATCGACGCGCGCTGGGAGGCCACTGATGAGCTGCCCTGGTACTTCTCGGTGCAGCAGGGCTTCGACTTCGTCGACATCTCGGGCTCCGGCACCGCGCTCGACCTGGACGACGACGGCTCCGCCAACCTGATCATGCCGTTCCGGTTCGAGATCTTCGGCACCAGTTCCGATCAGCTCTGCGTCAACAACAACGGTTTCCTGCTGTTCGACTGGTCCCGACCCTGCGACGGGTACCACATGACGCCCGCGATCCCCACCGATCAGGTGCGCTCGACCGGGGTGATCGCGCCGTTCTGGGACGATCTGTTCACCGGCGGCAACGTCTACCACGCCGTGGTGGGGGAGGCGCCCGGCCGCCGCTTCATCGTGCAGTGGCACGACAAGAACCACTACAACGACGGGCAGAGCGATCCGGGCGGCGTCACCTTCCAGGTGATCCTCGACGAGACGACGCAGGCCATCTCGTTCCAGTATCTGGACACCACCTTCGACAATCCGCAGCACCCGGAATGGGATCGCGGCGGCCGCGCCGCGGTGGGCTTCCAGCAGTTCGTCGCCGGCTTCGGCGGCCCCTGGCGCATCCACTCGACCTTCCAGCCCGTGCTCGATCCCCAGTCCGGCTTGACCTGGCACTCGATGGGCTACTTCCACGCGGCGGCGACCGCGGCGGCGACGCTCGATGTTCGTGCCCCGGCCATAGCGGTGAACCCCGAGACGCTGGACGCGACGGTCGAGCAGGGAGGCTCGACTTCGGCGCCGTTGGCGATCGCCAATACCGGCGAGCTCGATCTGTCGTGGCAGGTTGGCGCGTCGCCCTTGAGCAGCAGGTCGCACTTCCCAGCCGCTGCGGTTCCCACCGTTGCGCACGACGGCGCTGGAGAGTCTACGGATCCGACCGGCGACGCGTGGGACTCGGTATCGGGACTGAAAGCCGTGCGCGGGGAGCGTGCCGAGAGCAGGGGCGGCGACCCCGATCCTTTCGCCACGCGCGCTTTTGCCCAGCGGTTGGCGAGCACGCCACCTTTTGGCCCTCGCTTCGACCGCCTCAACGACCTCGCCGATCCCGGCGATACCGAGGAGGTCGCTTCTCTGTTCGGGACCGAGACTCGCGCCGGGGCGTTCATCGGCGGCGACTTCGGTCGCGAATTCGCCATCGACATCGTCAACGAGCGCTTCTTCTCCATCGATACCGGCACCGGAGAGCCGACGTTGGATATGGGCCGCGTGCTGGGCTCATCTGAGGTCGTGCTCTGGCGCGGCATGACCTGGGATGCGACCACCGCGACGCTCTTCGCCGTCGGCACGGACACCTTCGCGGCGCTGCCGGAGACGCGCTTCTTCCTGGCGCGCCTCGACAGGGGCCACGACATCGTGGCGACGACGATCGGCGAGCTTCCCGGGGTTCCGCAAGGCGTGGCTTTGGTGCAGGTCGCCGTCGACTCGATGGGCAGACTGTTCGGGGTCGATGTCATCGGCGACAGGCTGTTCGCGATCGACAAGGTGACCGCCGAGGCGGCGCCGATCGGATCGCTCGGCTTCGACGCGGCCGGGGCCATCGGGCTGGACTTCGACGATGCCACGGGCACGCTCTACCTCTCGAGCGTGGACGGCGGCAGCGTGATCGGCAATCTCTATACGGTGGACACCGTGACCGGCGAGGCGAACGCGCTGGGCCAGCTCGGCGACGGGAGCCAGCACACCGCCCTGGCGATCGCTTCCGGGATCGCGTGCGTCCCGCCCACTGAGGTGCCATGGGTATCCGTCCTTCCCGCGTCAGGCACGACCGCCCCGGAGGAAAGTAGCGAGGTGACGGTCACGCTCGATGCGAGCGAGCTCGGGGTGGGCACGCACGAGGCGACGGTGTGCCTGGGCAGCAACGATCCGCTGCGGCCGGTGGTCTCCGTCCCGCTCTCTTTGACCGTGACCGAGGGCGGCGAAGATCCGGTCATCGACGTGGATCCCGACAGCATCGAGTCGACGCTGCCGCCCGGGGACACGGAGACGCGCGACCTGACGATCTCGAATCTGGGCGGCGGGATCCTGCAGTGGGAGGTGACCGAGGAGGGCGGCGCCGGCATGCGCGCGCCGCGGCCCGTCGTCCGCCGGACCTCGGCGGTCCCGGTGGGAGCTCGGGAGGGACGGCGGGGGTCGCGAACCGTCATGAAGCGGAACGGGGGCGGCGTGCTCGCGGTCTCCGACGCCGCCGGTTCGGTGGCGGTCGCCGGGCGCGGCGTCATCGCCGGCTTGCTGGCGTCCCGCACGACGGCGTGGAGCGTCGACAGTGAAGTCTCCATCGCCGCGAGCGTGGCCATCGACGGCAGCGACGTCTGGGGCGCGTGGAACTTGAACGGCTCCCATCTCAGCGCCTACCTGATCGCGGACAACGGGATACCCGATTTCGAGTTTCCCGCGCAGCACGGGGACGGCTTCGTCGGGGTGACCGCCGCCAAGGGGGCGGACCGCGCCCTCTTCGTCGAGCGCGACCTGTTCACCGGCGACGAGAACATCCGCGTCCATGCCTTCACTTCCCAGAGCGACGGCACCGCGGACTGGTCGTTCGAGTTTCCCACCCTGGTGGGCTCGGCGCCCACCTTCCGCAATGTGGCCCTCTCACGCGACGGCTCGACCGCCGCGGCGACGGGATTCCGGGATGTCGGAGGAGGGGAGGAGGAGTCCACGCTCTATGTCCTGGACGCCGCGACCGGCGACGTCATCTCGACCTGGAGCGATCCCTCGCGCATGCAGGCGGTCGATCTGACCGACGACGGCTCCCTCGCGCTGGTGTCGCAAGACGCCCAGGCCACCCTGGTCGACACCGCGACCGGCGAGGTCGCCTTCCAGACCCCCGGCTCGGGCGGCAACAGCATCGACTTCCGCATCTCCGGTGACGGCAGCGTCTTCGTCGTCGGCGGGTTCGACTTCGACGTGTACGAGCTCGATGGCGAAACCTATCAACGCGTCATCCACTTCACCCGACAGAACACATGGTTCGGCCAGGCCTCGGTCGTCTCCCGCGACGGCTCCACGGTGGGCACCTTCGGCGGCGACTTCGCGTCCGGTTGGCTGCAAGGGGAGGTCTTCCTGTTCGACGTCGCGAGCCGTGAGATGCTCGGCTCGTTCCCCGTCTCCGGCAGCGGCGAATACCAGGGAACTCCGGTCGACGCCGCCTCCAGCGATGACGGCTCGGTCTTGGCGTTCGCTTCCTGGGGCACCCAGAACAACGACTGGCCCGAGATCCAGGTGTTCAACCGCGGCGTCGAGCTGATCGGTGAGATCGATTTCCCCGGCTCCGCGTTCGCCGTGGACCTTTCGCCTGACGGAAGCCAGGTCGTGGGCGGCGCCAAGGCCATGCACGCCAACGAGTTCGGCACCGGCGGGCGCATCGAGCTGTTTGAGCTCGCGGGGGGAGAGCCGGGAGACTGCGCGCTGCCGGAATGGGTGAGCGTGGATCCGCTGAGCGGCTCGGTGCCCGGCGGCGGGTCCCAGGTGGCGGGGGTGACGTTCGACGCCACGGGTCTCGAGCCGGGCGACTACGAGACGAGCCTGTGCCTGGCGAGCAACGATCCCGCGACCCCGCTGGTCACCGTGCCGCTGAGCCTAGCGGTGGAGGAGGGCCCGTCCGTGGAGTTCGCACCGGCGGCGCTGGTGGTGGATCCGGACGGCTCCACCTCTAACGGCAACGGCGTGCTGGAGCCGGGCGAGACCGTGGACGTGGCGCCGTCGTGGCGGAACTTGGGCGACGTGTCAGCGAGCCTGACCGGCGCGGCCACCAGCTTCACGGGCCCCGCGGGAGCGGACTACACCATCGCCGCCGGCGCCGCGGACTACGGCCTGGTGGCGGGCGGCGCGACGGCGAGCTGCCTGGACACCGGGACGTGTTACGAGCTGGGAGTGAGCGATCCCGCGGAGCGCCCGGCGACGCACTGGGATGCCGTTCTCGACGAGGAGCTGTCGGACGGGACCATGCAGCCGTGGACACTGCACGTGGGCGCGAGCTTCACGGACGTGCCGGAGACCAACCTGTTCTATTCATGGATCGAGACGCTGCTGCACGCGCGGGTGACGGGCGGGTGCGCGGCGGGGCAATACTGCCCGGCGGCTCCGAACACGCGGGCGCAGATGGCGGTGTTCCTGCTCAAGGCGTTCGAAGGCGACGCCTACGTGCCGCCGGCGTGCACGGGGGTGTTCGGTGACGTGCCCTGCCCGTCGCTGTTCGCCGACTGGATCGAGGATCTGGCGAGCCGCGGGGTGACGGCCGGCTGCGGCGGCGGCAACTACTGTCCGAACAGCTCGGTGAGCCGCGACCAGATGGCGGTGTTCCTGCTGAAGACGCTGGAGGGCCCGGGCTACGCGCCGCCGGCGTGCACGGGCGTGTTCGGCGACGTACCCTGCCCGTCGCTGTTCGCCAACTGGATCGAGGACCTGGTGGCGCGCGGGATCACGGCCGGCTGCGGCGGCGGCAACTACTGCCCGGCCAACCCGGTGAGCCGCGACCAGATGGCGGTCTTCCTCAGCAAGACCTTCGGCCTGACGCTCTACGGGCCCTAGGACGGGCCACTCTGAAACGGCTGGCTCATCTGGCGTGCTTGAAATCCGTCAACGGCGCCAATATCGCCGACTGCGAACAGCGCCCGGTCGTCACCGGCTGGTTTGCCGAGCTCACCGCGGCCATCCTGGCGCAGGATCCGCTGATGCACCTGACGCCAGCGAGATTCCTGAGCAGCCCCGGGCTATAGATCGGCCTGGCCGTCGCCGCGGGCTTTCTCGCCGCGGCGGTCTGGCTGCGAGGTACTCCTCGGCCCCCCAGGCGACGGCGCGGCCACGCTGAACCTCGACGATCGCCCGGAGCGTCTCCAGGTGCAGCGAGTCCGCCGCGAGCAGGAGTTCCAGACGTGCCTCATGGTCCAGCTCGAGGAACCGGCCCCGTCGACACCTCGGCGGGCCGTGCTCGCGCCTGTGCAGAAGCTTGACATTCTAGAATGTCTGCGCTATATTGCTCTGGTTTGTGGGAGCTGGAGCACACAGAGGAGTTCGAGCAGTGGCTCCTCGGTTGCGAAGAGGCTATCCAGGAGAAGGTCGTAGCGATGTTCCCACTCCTGCGTGAGGAAGGTCCGCGACTTTCTCGGCCTTTGGCCGATCGGTCATGGCTAAGAAGACCACCGAGCTAGAGAACAAGATCCGCAGCCGCCCAGGAGCGGCGGAGCGCATCGACGCCCACACCGAGGCTATGCGCACCGTCCTCCACCTCGCCCGTCTCCGCCGAGACCTCGACGCGACCCAGACCGAGCTCGCCGAGCTCATGCGCACGACACAGGAGAACGTCTCGCGGATCGAGCGATCCCAGAATCCATATCTGACAACCGTGACGAGCTATGTAGAGGCTCTCGGCGGAAGGGTCGAGATCAACGCGGTATTTGATGATCGCGTGATTCCGCTCATGCCGGCGGGCAAGCGACGCACGCTCTAAGGGATAGGACGTTTGATTCTCTCCGGAGGGCGTGGGGAGGGTCCGGCCGGCCCGGCAGCGAGAGCTGGTGGGGCAGCGTCCCCGCTCGCCGAGCCAGCGGCCGAGGTCGAGGAGGGTTGGTGCGAGACGAGGGTCG
>JBOGJI010000098.1:0-15815 GCA_050747865.1 Thermoanaerobaculia bacterium | reverse complement strand
ACGCAGGCATAGCTGGGGCTATGTCGAGGAAGCGCAACGCCGCCAGCGGCGAAGAGGGCCGCGCAGATGGTGAAGCCATGTTGGAGACACAACACTAGCTCGGGAAACGGTACGGAGGGCGCGCCAGGAAGTCGCCCACGGCTTCGAGGACCGCCTGCCTCGACAGGGCCGGATCTTAGGGGGTAAGCATAGCCGACTCTGGTCGAGAGGCGTCCAGAAAAAAAGAGGGCCGCCTTCCGGCGGCCCTACATCCACTCGAAGGAGGACGAGTGACGGATCTGGTTCTAGAAGGAAAGCTGGGTGCGCAGGGCGATCTGGTCCGGCTCGTCGTTGACGATGGTGACGATGCCCGTCTCCTCGTCGACTTCCGCGAACGTGGCGTCGCCCATCGACCAGTTCAGCATGAAGCGCACCTTCGGGTTGACGTAATAGTTGACGCCGACCGTGGTCATGGTCGCCTCGAGGTTGTCCACGTCCTTGTTCTCGATGAAGTCGTAGCGGGCGGTCAGCTCCCAGGCGCCGTAGTCGTTCTCCGGCTTGGCCGACTTGAACACGCCGCTCTTCGCGTCGTAGGGCTTCGACTCCCCGGTCAACATCCAACTCGCCATGACGTAGTAGGTGTCTACGTCCTGGTCGGAGAGACCGGGGCCCTGTCCGACGGTGGCGGTGGCGTATTCGCCCTGGACGTAGATGGGTCCCGCCCTGCCTGCCAGCTCGAGCCCGGCGGTGTCGATGGTGTCGCCGCTGTCGCCCGGGCGCACGGCGATGTCCAGCGATGGGCCGCGACGACCGGCGTAGTTGACGCCGATCTCGCCGTCTGGCGTGCCGTCGTTGGCGTTTTCGGTGCTGTACGACAGGCCGACGTGGAAGACGCCGGAGTCCGAGGCGACGGGCGCGAAGGTGACCCGGCCGGTCGCTCCGACTCCCTCATTGCGGCTGTCTCCGGCGCTGCGCGTGTTGTAGACGGCGACGCCGAAGCTGTACTGGTCTCCACCCTTCTTGTAGCCCAACCCCTGCACGAACTGCCGGCCGCTGTAGATGCCGCTGGCGGAGGCGAACGGCCGCTCCATCATCGTGATCTCGTTGGAGCTGGTCAGCTCCTCCATCGACCGATAGGGCTTGAACTGCCCGATCGTGAAGGTACCACCGGCCGCCTTCTTGCTGATGTACACGTCGCGAAAGCCCGCTGTCGTGGTGCCGGAGGAGAAGTCCTGCTCGAGCTTGTACCCCCAGCCGTAGAGCTCGCCCGAAAGGGTCAGACGGGCGCGGCGGAAATCCGTCGTGCCGGTCGTCGACACCACGTCCTCGTCGAAGGCGTAGGCATCGAAGTGGATGCGACCGCCAAGCGAGAAGCTGAACTCGCCGTCCTCGGACTCGATGCTGATGCCGCCTTTGGTCTCGGCCTCGTCGGCAGCCAGCGGCATGGCCGCAAAGAGCGCGAGGGCCGCCACCGCCGCCAGGGTCCCGATACGTGAATGCTGCATGCTTTTCTGCTCCTCGTATCCGTTGTCTTCCGGCCGCCGCGTCAGGCGGCGGACCGCTCGCGAGGCACGCAAACCGCGCTAGGGCGGTTGTCGGCCACGTTGCCGCCGAGCGCTTGCTCGAGGCGCCCGGAGGCAACTCCGGGGAGGCTAAGTGCGGGTGACGACGACGCAACGGCGTCGATGTGACAGCCGTGCGTCACTCGTGGGCGCCGTGCGGGCCGGCGGGCCGGGGAACCAGCCCCGGCGGGGCGTCTCCCAGGTCGGCGAAATCGACGGAGCGGAACGCCCGCAGATCGGGCGGGCGCCAGGGAGCGTCGTCCAGGCCGTAGATCTGGCGCAGGGTGAGGCGCGTGGTCACGCCGTCGCGCCGCTCCTCGAGCTCCGCGGCCAGGCGCAACGAGGGGATCCAGGTGACCTCGAGATCGGTTCCCCGGGTCGATCCTGAATAGCGCGCCACGCGGACTCCGCGATCGCTACCCGTGTCACGGAGGCGGAGGGCGGTGCCGAGGAGCTTGCGCTCAACCAGCCCCTGCAGATCGCCCCAGTCGGGGCTGGCGCCGAGCGCTCGCAGGTCGCCGGGCACGTATTCCACGGCGATCCGCCGATCCGGCCACGCCTCGAGATACGAGATGTCGTCGCCGACATGCCGTCGCCACATCCGTACGGTGGGGGCGCCGCGGGTGGCGTAGACGATGCGGTGCCGCTCGCGCCACAGGTAGAAGCGCCGCCGCGGCTGCGGGGAGAGATCCGGTTCCCGCCGCGACATGTCGAAGACGGCCAGCAGCTCGGGAGCGCCACCGGAGGCAGCGGGCAGCTCGTTGAGGGGTGGCGCACAGCCGCCGGCGAGCATGCCGAGCACCAGGCCGGCGGCGACCGGCCCGCGGGCTCCTCCGCCCCGGCAGGCACGGCGAGGTCCGGGGAACGAGAAGGAGCGGAGGGCCGTCCCTCCGCTCGCCGAAACGGTTCCGCTGCGCGTGGGCATCACAGCCGCCGGAACGCGCGGCGCATGATGTCGTGGACCTCGTCCTGCTCCACGGTCCCGTCCACCTCGGCGGAGCCGCGACCGACCCCGTAGAGCGGCACGTCCTCGCCGGAGTGGGTCTCGCTCGACAGCGGCACCGTGGCCTCCTGCAGGTAGTCCGGGTCGGCGGTGTCCACCAGCTCGAGATCCGGCCGCGGCCCGGGAATGTAGCCGGGGCCGTTGGCGTAGCTCAGCGTGGTGAACGGCAGCCCGTCCAGGTCGCGCGCGAAGTCGGGGGCGGGATCGCCCGGGTAGTCGTTGGGGATCACCTTGCCGAGGATGTCGTTGCCGCGCGTCGGATAGCCGGCGATGGTGAACACATGGCCGTGGTCGGCGGTGACCAGGATCAGCGTCTCGCGCAGGTCCACCTTGGCCACCGCCGCCTCCACCGCGTGGGCGAACTCGATGGTGTCCGTCAGCGCCCGGTAGGCGTTGGTGGCGTGATGGGCGTGGTCGATGCGGCCCGCCTCGACCATCAGGAAATAGCCCTGCCGGTCGCGGTCCAGGATGTCGATCGCCTTCTCCGTCATCTCGGTCAGGGACGGCTCGCCGGCGGCGTCGAGATGCCGATCGGCCTCGTACTCCATGTGCGAGCGCTCGAACAGCCCCAGCAGGCGGCGGGTCGACTGCGGGTTCACGGAGTCGAAGCCGGCCTTGTCCCAGACGTAGGCGGAATGCGGGCGCGCCAGCCACTCCTGGGTCAGGTTGCGGCCGTCGGCTCGCACGCCGGTGGCGCCGACGTCCTCCGGATCCGGCGTCGACTTCGGAAGGAAGAAGCTGCGCCCGCCGCCCAGGGCCACCTCCAGGCCGTCGCCGTAGGGAAGCTCGATGAGCTGGCGGGCGATGTCCGGAAAGTCGGCGGCCGCCGCGTCGGGAGGCAGATGGACGTCCGCCTCCCAGTCGCGGTCGGCGGAGTGCGAGTAGCAGGCCGCGGGGGTGGCGTGGGTGATCCGGGCGGTGGAGACCACACCGGTCGCCAGGCCGTTCATCTCGGCCCGTTCGAGCAGCGTCGTCAGCTCGTTGCCGGCCACCGTCGTGTAGTCGCCGCGGACCACCTGGGGACCCACCGAGATCACGCCGGCCTTGGTCTTGGCGCCCGTCATCATGGCGGTCATGGTTCCCGCCGAGTCGGGCACCTGCGCGTTGGTGTTGTAGGTCTTGGCCATCCCCAGGCGGGGGAACATCTCGAAGAACAGCAGCCCCTCCTCCCCGGCGCCGCCGTTGATCTGCCCCTCGAGGATACGGGCGGCGGTCACCGTGGTGACCCCCATCCCGTCGCCGACGAACAGAATGACGTTCTTCGCCCGTCCGTTACTACCGCCGCCGCCGTGCGCCCACCCATCCTCGGCGGAGACGGCTTCCAGCGCCCGCTTGATCTCCTCCTGGGCGGCGAGGGCGTCAGCCGCGGCCTTGGCCCGGCGCTCCTCGATCCGCGCCCGGCTCTCCAGGTAGGACGCCGGCCGCTGCGGCCCCGTCTCGCGGTAGTCGGAGCGATCCGCGTCCAGGTCCCGCCCCTGCTCATCCCGCTCGCGGCCACGCTCGAACTCCCGCTGCGCCGGCTCCGCCCACCAGGCGCGCTCGCCGCCGGCCTGCGCGGTCAGCGACCCGGCGTAGGCCAGGGCCCCGACCGTCACCACCAACCCGATGCCGCCCGCGATGGCGGCCCGCTTCCTCAGTCGCGTCATCTGCCTCCTGCTCCTTTCCGCTTGTTGTCGTTCCGCTCGTCGTGCCGGCCGACCCGACGACATCCACCTTAGGCCCGGGATTCGACAGCGCTGTGGCCGCGAGGGAACGGCACCATCACAGGGAGGTGGCGGCGGCCGAGCCGCTCAACCGGCCCACCCCAGAGCTCGTCGAGCAGGGACGTCCAGGAGGCCCGCGCCGCGTATTGCAGACCGGCGACGGCGAGATCGGCGAGACGGCCGCGGTCGCGGGCCAGCGTGAGGATCTCGCGCGCCAGCGTGCCCGGCGCGTCGGCGGCGACCGCCAGCCCGCCGCCGCTCCGGCGCACGATCTCCTGGGCGCCTCCGCGGTCGCTGACCACCGCCGCGAGGCCCGAGGCGTGCGCCTCCAGCACCGCGTTGCCGAAGGTGTCGGTGGCGCTGGGAAAGACGAACAGGTCGGCGCTCGCGTAGGCACGGCTCAGCGCCTCGCCGTGGAGGAAGCCGGTGAAGGCGACGCCGTCGCCGCGCCAGCGGGCCTCGAGCTCCCCGCGGTACGGGCCGTCGCCGACGATGGCGAGATCGACCGGGAGCCCGGCGGCGCGCAGCCGGCTCCACGCCTCGAGCAGGACGTCCAGGCTCTTCTCCTTCGACACCCGGCCGACGTAGAGCAGGGTGAAGGAGCCGGTGAGCCCGTGGCGGCTCCAGAACGCCGGGGCGCGATGGCCGGGGTGGAAGCGCTCGCTGTCGACGCCGCGCGGCAGCACCGCGAGCCGGTCGGCCGCGAAGCCGTTCTCCGCGAGCCGCTCGACGTAGACCTGGCTGGGCACGTAGAGACGGTCGAGCTCGCCGTAGAACCAGCGCATGTAGCGCCAGGTCGCCGCCTCGATGACCGGGCTGCCGGTCAACGACTGGACGTAGGCCGGGAAGTCCGTGTGATAGATGCCGGTGACCCGGCAGCGCAGGAGCCGCGCCGCGGCCAGGCCGACGAGCCCGACCGGGCCGGGGGTCGACAGGATCACCTCGCCGACGCCGTTGCGCTCGCAATGCTCGATCATGTGCAGGAAGGGCGGCAGGCTCAGGCGCAGATGCTCGTATTCGGGCAGGCGGAAGTCGCCGATCGGCGCGAAGTTCTTGACCTGCGGGGGAAGCTGCCCGGTGTCGGGCACGAACGACGTAAGCACCTCGAGATCGAGGCCGAGCCGCGCCGCCAGGGCGGCCGATTCGCGCACCGTGACCGCCACGCCGTTGACCTCAGGGAAGGTGTCGGTGAACCAGACCTTGCGAGCCGGTTCGCCCTCGCCTTCCCCCGACAGCGCGAAGTGCGTCGCCACGGCGTCGAGCAGGCGCCGGTCTTTGTGCTGGGTGTGGAACGAGGCGGCGTAGGGGGCGGTGCAGATGGCCACCGGTGCCACCGAAGACAGGCTCTGGATGGCCTCGGTCAGCCGCCCCTTGCGCAAGTGCTTGCTCGCCTTGTGCAGCGAGGCGAAGGCCAGCTTCTCCCCCAGGTCCGCGGCGATCTGGAAGCAGCGCTCCTCGACGGCCCTGCCGCCCTCGACGCCGTCCTCCCCCGCCAGCCGCGCCAGGTCGCCCAGGACCGCCCGGTCGACCTCCCCCATGGTCTTGCCGCGCGGGCGCAGCCACTGGACGGCGAAGACCTTGAGCCGGTCGAGGGCGCCGAGCTCGCCGCCCCGTCCGTCGACCAGGCGGGAGATGAGCTCGCCGACCAGCTCGCCGCGCCCGGAGGCGCCTCCCAGAAGCCGCTCCCGGTAGTAGCGGTAGGCGATGGAGCAAAAGTTGCGCGCCAGCTTGAGGCTGGAGCCGTGCTCGCCGCGGGGGGCCGTGCGACCGGCGGCGAGGTGGGCCAGGAACTCCTCCACCGTCGCGGCGGCCGGCGTCTCGACGTGCGCCGAGGCGATGTAGAGGCCGCTGTGGTCGTCGCTGCCGGCGGTCAGGTGTTTGACCCAGGGCTGGTCGTCGCGGGGATCGATGTCGTGGCGGTCGGCCAATGCCCCCAGGGTCTCCGAGGTGAGCAGGGCGAAGACGGCGTTCGCCAGGGTGCAGGCCCGCGGCTCGCGAGTGCCGTTGATCGCCTCGAAGCGCTTGAACAGCACCAGGAGCTTTTCGAAGTGCGCAACCGTGAAGTCGTCGCTGACGGCGAACAGCGGATGGGCCACCGAGCACGGGATCCCCTCGTCGTAGAGGTGATCGCGCAGCTCGTAGATGTTACGGCGCAGGCGGTCGATCTCGACGAACTGCGCTTCGCTGACGCCGAAGACCAACAGATGCAGCCGGCAGCCGTCTTCGGGAAAGCTGGCGGTCACCTCGCTGGAGAGGAACACCCCCGGCAGGTGCGCGATCTCCAGCGCCCCGCTGATCGAGTCGTGGTCCGTGATGGTGACGAAGCTCATCCCCTGCGCGCGGGCCTTGTCGTAGACCTCGCGCGGCTCGCTGAAGCACTCCGGTGCCCCCAGGCGGCGCAGCAACCATTCGCTCGGGCGATTCGAGAACCCGCTGTGGACGTGGAGATCGGCTCTCGCGCTCATGTGCACAAAAACTAGTGCAGTGCCTTGACAGGCCGGTGGCGGATCGGCGTCACCGGGGCAACAGAGGCCGGCCGGGCGCTCAGCAGCTCTACCCCGTGTGGTACGGTCGCCTCACCGAAACACGACCGCCCCGTATTCGCGAGGAGGTGGACCCACGACGGGTCAGGAGGGGAGAAGAGCCATGCGACACGATTCGCTGACCCGCCAAGCCAGCCCGCGAGCCGCCGAACGATCCGGCGGTCGATCAAGGCGCGGCCGGCACGTCCTGCTGTGGAGCGCGGCGGTGCTGCTCGCTGCCGGAACCGCCTCGGCCCAAGGCGCGACCGAGAGCGGCCGGCGCGGGGGGCCGCCGCCGGTCGAGCCCGGGGACCTGCTCGCCTCCACCGGCCAAGTAGGCGCCTCGCTGATCGACGTCGACCCGGAAACCGGCGCGGGCGCGGTTCGTTTCCCCTTGGGCGAGCACGGCCCGGTGACCGAAATCGTCTACCGGACCGACGGCGTACTGTTCGGAGCCACCGGACAGGGCTCCAGCCACTTGATCACCGTCGACCCCGACACCGGGGACGAGACCCTGGTGGATGAGCACGACTTCGGGGCGCTGAACGGCCTGGAGTTCGTGGACGAGACCCTCTATGGTGCCTACTTCGCGCCGGGCGGACCTGTCTTTGGGCGAGGGGACGGAATCCCGACCTTCCTGGTCACCGTGGACCAGGAGACGGCGGAGCTCATCGTGATCGGCGAGGTGGTGGGCTTCAGCCCGGTGCGCGGCCTCGCCTACGATCCGTCGAGCGGCGTCCTCTACGGGGTCGCGCCAGCGATGATCGACGAGGAGCCCGTCGACAGCGTCCTGCTCACGATCGACCTGGAGACGGGCGCCAGCACGCTGGTGGGTCCCGTCGGCTACCCGGTCGGAGCGCTGCGCTTCGGCCCCGACGGCGTCCTGTACGGCGGCACCATCCAGGCACAGGAAGCACGAGGAGGGCAGGAGGGGATCCTGATCGCCATCGACCCGGCCACCGGCGCCGGCAGCGAGGTCGGGCCCACAGGCTTTCCCGCGATCAGCGGTCTGGCCTTCGTCCCCCCGCCCCTCGAGCCGGCGGCGCTCGAGGTCGACTACTCGCCTCTCGTCTCCGACGGCAACGGCGTCTTCGAGCCCGAAGAGGCCGTCCTGATGGTGCCTTTCTGGCGTAACCTCAGTACCATGGCCGTTCTCGCCCCCGCCATGTTGTCGAACTTCACGGGTCCCGCGGGCGCCTCCGACGCCATCCTGGCCAACGGCGCCGGTTATGAGATCCCCCCCGGAGGGGTCGGGAGCTGCCAGGACCTCGGGCTCTGCTATGAGCTGGAGGTCCTGCTCGAGGAAGGGCCACGTCCGGTCCTCCACTGGGACGCCACCGTCAACGAGCAGCTCCAGATCGGGCCCGCGGATTTCCTTACGCACACCTGGACGCTCCACATCGGCGACAGCTTCTCCGACGTGCCGCGGTCGAGCCTGTTCTACCTCTGGATCGAGACGCTGCTGCACGCCAAGGTGACGGGCGGATGCGGGGCGGGCGCGTACTGCCCGGCGGGTCCGAACACGCGAGCGCAGATGTCGGTGTTCCTGCTCAAGGCGCTCGAGGGCGGGTCCTACGTGCCGCCGGCGTGCAGCGGGGTGTTCGGCGACGTGCCGTGCCCGTCGACGTTCGCCAACTGGATCGAGGATCTGGTGGCCCGCGGGATCACGGCGGGCTGCGGCGGCGGCGGCTTCTGCCCGGACGCCGCGGTGAGCCGCGACCAGATGGCGGTGTTCCTGCTCAAGACGCTGGAGGGCTCGGGCTACGCGCCTCCAGCGTGCGGCGGGGTGTTCGGCGATGTGCCCTGCCCGTCGCTGTTTGCCAACTGGATCGAGGATCTGGTCGCCCGTGGGATCACGGCGGGCTGCGGTGGAGGCAACTACTGTCCGAGCGCGGCGGTGAGCCGCGATCAAATGGCTGTCTTCCTCGGCAAGACCTTTGCGCTCACGCTCTACGGACCGTAGATACGGTCACTTGGCGCAAGCGGCCGAGGGCCCGGCTCCACTAGAATCGGGGGTTGCCCCTGACTGGGTGCCGGTGATGCTCGTAGACCTACCTTCTCTCTCCGACCTCCAGACAGTCTTCGCAGGTCGCCTGGCCGGAGGCGAGGAGCGCAAAGTTCGCTACCGCCTGCTCGACACCTTCGACTGGCGCCTGTGGAGCGCCGGCTGCGCCCTCTCCTGGGTCCGCGACGGCGCAGGGACCTGGCTGGTCCTGGACGACGGCGGCGCGCCCTTGCGGACGGCCGTGGCCGCCGGCCTCCCCCGTTTCGTCGACGAGATCGGCAGCCCCGGCCTCGCCGCTCGCCTCGCCGGCCCGGTGGGGATCCGGCGCCTGCTCCCGATCGTCGAGATCGAGGCCCGCGAGCGCACGCTGCGGCTGCTCGACGGCCGGGGCAAGACCGTCGTCCGTTTGGTGGCGCGGGACGGCGTGGCGCGGGCGCCCGCGGATCCCGGCGCGGCGTCGCAAGGGACGCCTCGCGATGTCGAGCTTCCCCCGTCGCTCGAGGTGCAGGCCGTGCGGGGCTACGAGGAGGAGGCCCGTCGGGCGCTGCAGATCCTCGAAGGGGAGCTGCGGCTCGTCCCCCGCTCGGAGAGCCTGGCGCAGCAGGCGCTGGCGGCGATCGGCCGCCGGGCGGGCGACTACACCTCGAAGTTCCGCCTGACGCTCGAGCCGGGGGTGACGGCGGGCACGGCGACGCGTCGGGTCCTGGCGCATCTCCTCGCGACCGTGCGCCGCAACGAAGACGGCGCCCGCCTCGACCTCGACCCCGAGTTCCTGCACGACCTACGGGTCGCGGTGCGCCGGACGCGTTCGGCTCTGGGGCAGCTCGAGGGCGTTCTCGCGCCCGGCGCGGTCGAACGCCTGCAGGAGGAGCTCAAATGGCTGGGCCGGCTCACCGGGCCGGTGCGGGACCTCGACGTCCAGAAGCTCCACCTACCGGAGTACCGCGCCGAGCTCGCCCCGGAAGAGGCGCGGGCGCTCGACCCGCTAGAACGCCTCCTCGACCGCCAGCACGCGGCGCGCCAGCGGGAGATGCTCGCCGGGCTGGACTCACCGCGCTACCGCGCCCTGCTCGCCGCCTGGCGTGACATCGTCGACACCCCGATGCGAGGCGAGGCGGACGGCCAGGACGCAACGCGGCCGGCGGTGGAGGTGGCGCGGGAGCGCATCGACAAGCTGCAGCGGAAGGTGCTCAAGAAGGGCGCCGCGGTGGACGACGAGACCGAGATGCCCGCCCTCCACCGCCTGCGCATCGACTGCAAGAAGCTGCGCTACATGATGGAGCTCTTCCGCAGCCTCTTCGCCTCCGAGGAGATCGACACCGCGATCGACCGCCTGCGCCGGATCCAGAACACGCTGGGCAGGATCCACGACCTCGACGTCCAGCAGCGCAACCTGCGGGGCTACGCGCAGGCTTTGGCCGAGGAGGGGACGGCCGCTGCTTTGACGCTGCTGACCATCGGGCGCATCGTCGAGCGCATGGCCCGGCGCGAGGAGAGGGAGCGGCGGCGTTTCACCGGGCGCTTCAGCTCCTTCGCCGACCAGGCGCGCCGCCACCCGGCCGCCGCCGATCTCGCGGCCAGGGCGGCCGGCCCGTGAGGGTCGTCGCGACCTACAACCTGAAGGGCGGCGTCGGCAAGACGTCGACCGCGGTCAACCTCTCCTACCTGGCGGCGCGGGACCGTCGGCGCACGCTGCTGTGGGATCTCGACCCGCAGGGCGCCGCGTCCTACTGCTTCCGCATCCGTCCACGGATCGCCGGCAGCGGCAGAGAGCTCATCCGCGGCAAGCTGGTCCTCGACCAGCTGATCAAGGGCACCGACTTCGAGGGGCTGGACCTGCTGCCGGCCGACTTCTCCTACCGCAAGCTGGACATCGCGCTCGACGCCGAGAAGAAGCCGAGCCGCCGTGTGGCGCGGCTGCTGGCGGCCCTGGTCGAGCGCATGAGCGAAGCCCGCGCCCCCCTGCCGGTCCTGGCGCCGAGCAGTCCCGCAAGCCGCGCCTACGAGGCGCTGTGGTCCGAGACCGTCGGTCGCTTGTAGCGGCCTTCAGGAAGCGTATGCCGGCTCGAGCTGGGCCACGAGATCGTCGGCGATGGCGGTCCACGGGAGGGACTCGGCGAAGCGGCGGCAGGTCGAGCGGTCGAGGTGGCGGGCCGCGAGCGCGGCACGCCCGAGGTCGTCGTCCAGCACGCCGGTCTCGCCGGGCCGCAGCACGTCGCGCGGCCCGGTGACCGGGTAGGCGGCGACCGGGGTGCCGCTGGCCAGCGACTCCAGCATGACGTTGCCGAAGGTGTCGGTACGGGAGGGGAAGACGAAGACGTCGGCCGCGGCGTACCAGCCGGCCAGCCGCTCGTCCGGCAGGTAGCCGGTCAAGACGACGTCGGGAAACGCGGCGCGCAGCCGGCGCGACGCCGGGCCCTCGCCGACGATGACCTTGGTGCCGGGCAGATCCAGAGACGCGAACGCGGCGAGGTTCTTCTCCGGCGCCACACGGCCGACGTTGAGGCAGATCGGTCGCGGCAGGTCGATGTGACCGTCGGCGTCGGGGCGGAACAGGCGCGTGTCGACGCCGCGGCCCCAGACCACCAGATTGCGGAAACCCCGCTCCCCCAACCGTTCGCTGACCGAGGCCGTGGGCACCAGGGTGCGCGCCGCCGCCGAGTGGAACCAGTGCAGGAAGGCATAGCCGAGCGCTTCGGGGAAGCCGAAATAGACCCGCAGATATTCGGCAAACTGCGTATGGAAGGAGGTCGTGAACGGCAGACCGCGCCGGCGGCACCAGCGCCGCGCGGCCAGCCCCAGCGGCCCCTCGGTGGCGATGTGCACAGCCTGCGGAGCGAAAGCCGCCAGCTCGCGGGCGAGCCGGCGGTAAGGCAACACCGCCAGCTCGATCGACGGATAGCGGGGGCAGGGGATGGCGCGGAATCGTCCCGGGTGCAGGAACAGGAGGTCGTGGCCCGCCGTCTCGAGCGCGCTCCGCACGTTCTCCCAGGTCCGCACCACGCCGTTGACCTGAGGCTTCCAGGCATCGGAGACAACGGCGATCCGCATGAACGGAGCCTATAGGGAAACGCGACCCTGTAGGCGGCGCAAACCGTTGGGTGGCCAGTCGCCAGGGTTCCCGGTCACCAGCCAGGGGACACAGAAATGTTCTGTGTTCCCCTAGAATTCCTGGCATGGGCTGCCGGCTGCTGCTCCTGCGCCACGCCAAGTCCGACTGGGACGCGGCCTATGATCACGACCACGACCGGCCGCTCGCCCGGCGCGGGGTGCGCGACGCCAGGCTGATCGGCCGTTTCCTCACCGCGGCCGGACAGGCTCCGGATCTCGCCATCCATTCCACCGCCATACGCGCGACGCGCACAGCCGAGCTGGCGGCGGAGGCCGGCGGCTGGTCCTGCCCAGTGCACGCCACCGGCGAGCTCTACGAGGCCGACTTCATGGCGCTGCTTTCGGTCGTCCACCACGCCGACCCCGCGGCGACGAGACTTCTGCTCGTCGGCCATCAGCCGCTGTGGTCGATCGCCGCCGCGCGGCTCATCGGCGGCGGCGCGATCCGTTTGCCCACGGCCGCCGTCGCCTGCATCCGCTTCGAGGTATCCGACTGGCGCTCCGTTACCGAGGGCTCCGGCGAGCTCGCCTGGCTGATCACGCCCAAGCTCCTCCGCGGCGTCTGACGCCGCATCCGCCCTACGTAGCGGCCGAGCTCGCCTCGGCCGTGAGGCGGATGCCACCCTCTCTACCCCCGCCGAGACGAGCTCGGCCGCTACCCTGTCTCGGTGGCGAGCTCTAAGGTGCTCCCGAAGGCGTCGGCGAACAGGCCGGCGTGGTTGCGCGCCTCCCACAGCTCGACGGTGGGCGTCTCGGCGGCGTCGAGAGTGAGCGTGACCCGACCGTCCCCGATCCGCGCGTGCACGTCCCGCACCCGTCCGGCCCGCGAGCGCTCCAGCGCATCGGCCAGCCGGAGGCAGGCCGTGAGCTGTCGCAGTCGCGCCCGATCCCCCGCCTCGGCCAGCGCCTTGAAGGCGCCCAGCGACGGCTTGCCGCGGCGCTGGTAGCGCACCAGCAGGGAGATCAGGGCCTGCTCGCGATGGGTGAAGCCGCTCAGAGGGACCGACGTGAGCACGTAGGCGCCATGTCGGTCGCGTCGGTAGTAGTCGACGGCCGACCCGATGCCGTGCAGCGTCGCCGCGACCTCGAGCAGCCGGGCCTCGTCGGCGCCCAGGCTGTGAAGCGGTGCCAGCTCGTCGAACAGCCGCGCCGCCAGCCAGCGCAGATGGTCGGCATGCGCCGGAGGGTGCGGGCCCCACTCGAGCAGGTTCTGCACGCTGAAACGCCCGACGTCCTCGACCCGGTGAGGGGGCTCCAGGAAGTGCCGGTAGAACGCCCCCTCCCGCACGCCGTGACCGGAGATCAGGATCCGGTCGTGCCCGCTCTCCCGCAACAGCCAGCGGAAGACCACGGCGCCGGCGGTGATGATGTCGGCGCGGTCGGTGTTGAGCCCGCTCAGGCGGACGCGGCGTGCCCGTCGCAGGCTCAGGAGCTGCTCCGCGATCTCCTCGAGGTCGTCGCGGCGCAGCCAGTACCCGTGCAGCAGCGGCAGCGGATAGTTGCCGCGATTCTGAGCCATGCGCGCCAGATTCCGGATGGTGCCGCCGACCGCGATGATCGGCCTCTCCTGCCGCTCCATGCGCCGGACGACGCCGCCCATCTGCTCCTCGAGGGCGGCCTCGAGCGCCGCGACCTGCGACGACGTTGGAGGATCGGAGCGCAGGAATCGCTCGGTGGTGCGCACGGCTCCGAAGGGATAGGCCTTGCCGCCGACGAACTCCCGCCGCCGCATCTCGGCGACCTGCACGCTGCCGCCGCCCAGGTCGACCACCCAGGCGTCCTCTTCGCGGAAGCCGTTGGCCACCGCGCAGACCGCCATCTCCGCCTCCTCCTGCCCCGACAGCACGGAGACGGTGAGCGGCAGCCCGCGCAGCCGCCGGGTCAGCTCCTTGCGGTTCTCGGCGTCGCGCATGGCGCTGGTGCCCAGCACCTCGACGCGGTCGAGCCGCGTGGCCTCGGCGTAGTCGGTGAACAGCTCGAGCGCCGCCGCCGCGCGATCGATGGCCGCAGCGACGAGGCTCTCGCCGGCGCCGAGCCCCTCCCCCAGGCGCACGATCTCCCGGATCCCGTCCACCATCCGGTACCAGCGCCCCGGCTCGTAGACGAAGACCACCAGCCGGGCCGTGTTCGACCCCAGGTCCGCGATCCCCAGACGCAACATCGCCCGGTTATATCGCGAAGCGCCGGGTCGGCGCACCTCACCCGCGTCCGCGGGCCCTCGGCCCATCTGGGCAGGTCCGCTCAGAAGCGGACGCCGTAGCCGGCGAGCACCAGCCAGTCGGCGAAGGCGGCGTCGCCGTGGGAGCCGTCGCGCAGGTCGGGCACGCTGCGCTGGCGGTTGCGCTGGATGGCGATCGGGATCGACAGCGTGAAATAGCGGCTGCCGCGAGTCCAGCTGAGCGAAGGCTCCGCGGAGACGGCGTAGCCGGGCCGGCGGAAGCCGTCGCTCCCGCCGATCAGATCGTGAACCGGGACCCCCTCGACGCGGCCGCCCAAGCCGACGCTGACCCCCTTCCAGCTTCTCGGGCCCGCCAGCAGCCCGACCCGCGCCAGGTATTGGTCGGCAATCGACATGATGGCCTCGCTCTCGCGGCCGCGGTAGGTCTGGACGCCGCTCTTTCCCTCCGGATTGAACAGGTAGGTCGCGGAGCCGTAGAGAGCGAGCTGCGCCGACGACCCGAGCTGTCGGTAGCCGTTGAAATCGACGACGACGCCGAAGCCGCCGTCCCCCGGCTGGATGGACTGGTCGACGGTCTGCACCGTGCTCACCCGTTCGCCGTCCACGAGGCTGACCCGGGTGTCGTGGACGTTGTTCTGCCCGGTGGGCAGCTTGACGCCCAGGCCGACCGAGATGTTGCCGCGCGGCCGGGTGGTCGGGTCCCAGAGGAGCCGGCGGCCAACCAGGGAGATGTCGCTCAGGCCCCGGGCGTGCGTCACGCTGCGGTCCACGACCACCCGGTCGGTGTCGCGAATCGGCGACGAGCGCTCCGCCATCAGGTAGGGGACGCTCAGCGTCAGGCTGTTCCGCGGATTGAAGTTGTAGCGCAGGCTGACATCGGCGAGGTGGATGCGGTTGATCACCTCGCTGCCCTCCGCCTGCCGGTTCGCCTCCTCGTGGGTGCCGCGGAAGTGGCGGTCGGACTTCTGGTAGCGCCAGGCGAACGAGACCTGCCAGCGCTGCGGCTCCTCGGGAAACTCCGCTTGAAACGCGCCGAGCACGGGCGCGTCGACTCGCGCGGCGACTCAGCCCTGGGCCCAGACGTGCGTGGGGCTGCCCAGCAGCCCGCCGACCAACAGCGCTCCGGGCAGGGCGATCCGACGCAGGCTGTGTCGCGCTCGCGACGGTCTGTTTGCGGTAGCCATGTCCAGCGGCGAAACAGCAAGGGCGGTGCCCGCGCAGGCCTCCTTCACGACGCCGCCTATCCAATTGCAATGCAATTACTTACTCTGATGCCGCGACATGCCGGGCGGCCCGTGAGCGCCGGAGCCCGTACGTTCTACGAACCTCCGCGCGCGGAACCTCATCGAAGATACGAAGTGCGGGACCGCGCTCGGCGCGACCGGGTCAGCGCGGGCCGAGGGTCAGCTCGACGGTGGCGCCTTGACGGGCATCGATCTCCGCCGCCAGGTCTTGGGGCTCGCGGGTCGAGGCGTTGCCGTCGCTGTCGAGGCGGACGGCGAGCCTGCCGGACTTCGGGAGGGGGCGGCCCAGCATGCTGTCGCGGGCGCTCAAGGTCACCTCCAGGGGAAAGGTGGGCCCGGCGACACGGCGGACCGCAGCGGGCGGGCCACTCGCGGCGTCATGGAGGCTGATGAACAGGACATCTGACGGCGGTGGAGCGGCACCTTCGGCGAGGCGCACGACAGCCGTGTAGACGGCCCCGGGCTCCGCGCCGGCCGGGGGCGGCTCGCCGGCGGCGGGCTCGGCGC
>JBOGJI010000097.1:0-3359 GCA_050747865.1 Thermoanaerobaculia bacterium | reverse complement strand
TAGTCGCGTGCCATTCCGCAAGCTCCGTTCGCTGAAAGAGGCCGAAGAGACGGTCTGGCTCGACCGCGACGACCCGCGACTTCCCGACGCGATTCGGGAGTTCTGGGACTCGAGCTTCCGGCTCGCGCCACGATACTTCCCACCGGGCGTGTACAAGTTCTGCTCGATCGAGGAGAAGAACCGCTTCGACGAGGCTCAGCGCCATGCCAACATCGAGGCACAGCAGCGCCGACTCCAGGAACGCCGTAGGAGGCGGATGGAACGAGCTACGCCTACCCTAGGCAAGTCTCGAGGCTGAAGGCGAGTCAGATACCGAGGCCGGCGGGCACGCCCTAGTCCCGCTCAGGCGACCTCTTCACGCGGCTGGCTCACGACCGGCTCGGCGGTGTTCGCCTTTCCCGAGCCGCCGGAGCGGGCGAGCATGACGCCGCCCAGGCAGAGGGCGCCGCCCAACAGGGCGAGCGTCGGGGGGACCTCGCCCAGGAAGAGCCAGCCCATGAGGATGGTGAGCGGTGGGATGAGGTAGAGCGTGGCCCCCATGCGTCCGGCCGTGGTGCGGGCCAGCGCGTACGCCCAGGTGGTGAAGGCCACCGCGGTGGGGAGGGCGCCCAGGTAGATCGTCCAGGTGATGGAGGCCGGAGAGGCGGTGGCGAGCTCGGAGATCAGGGCCGGTGCGAACGGCAGACAGACGATCGCCCCCACGGTGCACGCCAGCCAGGTGATCACCAGGCCGGAAGAGCGGGCGAGCAGTGGCTTCTGGATGGTGACCGAGCCGGCGTACACCAGCGCGGCGAGCAGGCAGAGCGCGGCGCCCGCGCCGGTCACCCGCGGGTCGGCGGAAGTGGCGAAGCCGATGACGACGGCGCCGGCCAGAGCCGTGGCGCCGCCGATGACCAGGCTCCGCGGGAACCCCTCGCGCAGGAAGATGCCCGCCATCAGCGCCAGCAGCACCGGGCCGAGGCTGAGGATCATGGCGGCGGTGCCGGCATCCACCTGCCGCTCGCCGGCATTCAAGGCGAGGTTGTAGATGCCGAACCAGAGCACGCCGCAGGCGACGACGCCCGGCAGATCCCGCCGCGGCGGCATCCGGTCTCGGCGGGCGAGCACGAAGGCGCCAAGGAGGAGGCTGCCGACGACCAGGCGGAGCAGCGCCAGGGGGCCGGGAGAGAGATCCTGGCCGGCGGCGCGGATGCCGACGAAGGCGGAGGCCCACAGGACGACCGTCACGCCGGCGGCGGCGAGGGCGAGCGGGGATTGGCGGCGGCTGGTCGGGTTCACGTGCGTCGTTCCTCTCGAATGGGCGTCGGTTGAAGACGATGCCAGTCTGCAGCGGGGAGCGACCGAATGCGACCCGAATCCTGCTTCGTCGAGCACCGCCCTGGCGCCGGATGGAGACAGTGCCGGGGGTCGGGAGTGTCGAGGCGAGTCAGTCGGCGTACGAGCCCTGGCTGAGGTCCTTCAGGATGTCGGGTCGGCTCGGTTGCCAGCCCAGCAGGGTTCGCGCGCGGTCCGCCGACATCCGCTGGTCGAGGGCCAGGGCGTCGGCGAAGGCGCCGAGCTTCTCCCGTGCCGATTCCAAGGGCCACGGCTCGACCTTGCCGGGGACGCCCGCCGCGTGGCTGGCGGCCTCCGCGATCTCGCGCAACGTGTGGGCGGAGCCGTCGGCGGCGTGCAGCCGCGTACCGGCCGGCGCCTCCTCCAGCGCCCGGACGTAGAGATCGGCGAGGTCGTCGACGTGCACGGCGGGCCAGCGCTGGCTGCCGTCGCCGATCGTCGGCACGGCGCCGCGCTTGCGTCCCCAGTTGACGAACAGCGCTGGGATGCCGCCGCCGCGGCCGTAGACCACGGCCGGGCGGATGACGACGCCTCGCAGATCGGCCGCGAGCACGCGCTCTTCGACAGCCGGGCGCCAGGACACGAGCTCGGCCGCCTTCGAGGGAGTCTCCTCATCGGCGACCGCGTCGCCGGTGTCGCCCAGCACCCAGACGCCGCTGGTGTAGACCAGGGGCTTCCCGCTGCCCTCCAGAGCCTCGAGCAACGTGCCGACGGCGCGGGTGTCGGTCTCGGCCTGGTCCGGCCCCCCGGTCGCCGCGGCGTGGATCACGCCGTCGGCCGCCCGCGCCGCCTCGCGCAGCGCCTTGTCGTCGGTGAGGCTCGCGCGCAGCGCGCCGAAGCCGCGGCTCTCCAGGGCCTCGGCGCTCTCCCGCGAGCGCGCCAGCCCGACCACCTCGTGGCCTCCGCTCTCGAGCCTCTCGGCTACGGCGCTCCCGATGTAGCCCGTGGCTCCGGTCAAGAAGACCTTCATCAGACGGTCGCCGCGATCTGCTCCGGCTCCCCTGCCGCGACGGCCTCGCCCGCCTCGGCGGTGCGCGTCTTGGCCACCAGCATGTAGATCGACGGCACCACGAAGAGGGTGAAGACCGTGCCGATGATCATGCCGGAGACCAGCATGATGCCGATCGAGTTGCGGGCCGCGGCGCCGGGACCGCTGGCCAGGATCAGCGGAGTGTGGCCGAGCACGGTGGCCGCGGTGGTCATGAGCACCGGGCGCAGCCGGGTCGCGGCGGCCTCGCGGATGGCGGCCAGCTTCTCCCGTCCCCGCTCCTGCAACACGTTGGCGAACTCGACGATCAGGATGCCGTTCTTGGCGATCAGCCCGACCAGGGTGATGAGGCCGACCTGGCTGTAGATGTTGAGGGTGGTGAAGCCCAGGAACGAGAACATCAGGGAGCCGGCGATCGCCAGGGGTACCGACCCGGCGAGAATGACGAACGGATCGCGGAAGCTCTCGAACTGCGCCGCCAGCACCAGGTAGATGATGATCACCGAGAGCAGGAAGGTGCCGAGGAAGCGGCTCCCCTCGACGCGCAGCTGCCGCGACTCGCCGGCGTAGTCGATCGAGATGTCCGACGGCAGGATGCCCTGCGCCGTCTGCTCGAGACCGGCGAGCGCCTGGTCGAGCGACACACCCGGCGGGATGACGCCCTGGATGCGCACGGCGTTGAGCTGCTGGAAGCGCTTGAGCTCGCGTGGCTGGGTGGACGTTTGGAGCGTGGCGAACGTGGAGAGCGGCACCATGCGCCCTTGCGGACCGGTGACGTAGATCCCGGAGAGCTGCTCGGTATTGAGCCGCTCGCTGCGCTTGATCTGCGGGATCACCTTGTAGCTGCGGCCCTGGATGCTGAACCGGTTGACGTAGTCGCCGCCGAGCATCACCGACAGGTCGCGTCCGGCCTGGCTCAGGTCCACGCCTTGCGACCTGAGCTTGTCCCGATCGAACACCACCTCCGCCTGCGGCTGGTCGAACTTCAGGTCGGTGTCGGCGAAGATGAACATGCCGCTGGCGAACGCCTTCTGCA
>JBOGJI010000096.1:0-30809 GCA_050747865.1 Thermoanaerobaculia bacterium | reverse complement strand
GTACCGATGCGGCGTGCGCCGGCGGCGCGCACGCGCGCACGACCAGAGCGCCGCAGACTCGCTGCCAGGGTCGCCAGACGTTGCCCGGCGTGGCGGAGGCGGCCGCGCACCGCGCGCAGATCCCGTTCCACGACGCGCACCGTCTGCCGCGCCACGGCCATCCGCCGCTCGGCGCGGCGCGCCACGCGGGTGGTGAGGTCGAGCAGGGACGCCTCCGCCTGGGCCACGCGCTGGACCAGCGCCTCGGCCACGGCGGTCGGAGTCTTCTCGTGGGCGTGCGCCACCCGGTCGGCGACGCTGAAGTCGATCTCGTGACCCAGGCCGGTGAGCACCGGCAGCGGGCAGCGGGCCACCGCCTCGGCCACCGCACGGCTGTCGAACGCCGCCAGGTCGCTGCGCGAGCCGCCGCCGCGCACCAGGGCGACGCAATCGAGCGCCTGACGCCCCAGCAGCTCGAGCGCGCCGGCGACCTCTCGCTCCGCCCCCTTGCCCTGCACCGCCGCGTGTACGAAGAGCACGCGGAAGGCGTAGCCGCTGCCGGCCAGGGAGGTGAGAAAGTCGTGGTAGGCGGCGCTGCCCTCCGAGGTCACCAGCCCGACGGCCAGCGGCGCCACCGGCAGCGGCAGCCCCTTGTTGCGCTCGAGCAGTTCTTCGCGAACCAGCGCCTCCAGGGTCTCGCGGCGCTGGCGCTCGAGCTGCCCCTCGGTGAAGATCGGGTCGATCTGGTCGATGACGAGCTGCAGCTTGCCGTGCGGAGGGTAGAAGTCCAGCCGGCCGTGACAGCGGATCTGGACTCCCTCGTCGAGCGTCACGCCTGCCTGCCTCAGGATCTGCTGAATCCGTGCCAGATGACTCCGCCAGATCACCGCGCCAAGCGAGGCCACGGGCTGCGCACCGTCTCCCTTCTCGACGAGCTCCAGATACAGGTGACCCGATCTGTGGGGACGCGGCCGCTGGACCTCGCCCGCCACCCAAACCGAGCCCCAGGCCTGGGATACCAGCGCCTGCACTTCCTCGCAGAGCCGCAGAACCGTATAGGTCTCGGGCGGGGCGGTGTTAATGATAACTAGTCAGCTCGTCGGCCGAGGCCAGGGGGATCCCATGCGCCCATTCCTGCGCCTCGAAGTCGTCGGCGGCGAACTCGGCGAGGAAGTCGATGGCCTCCTGGCGGTCGCGGAACAGGCGGAAGATGAACGTGTGGCCGGCGGGCACCGTGAAGTAGGAGAAGCGGCGGATGCCGCCCCCGTCGCCCACGTTCAGCCCGAGGTCCTTGTCGCCGTTGACGCCGACGCAGGCGGCGGCGACCGAGCCGGACGCCAGGGTCAGGGCCTTGACGGCGTCCTCGTACTCCGCCAGCTCCTCGCGCGAGAGCGGCGTGTGGTGGAGGACGATCATCGACGGATCCTCCTCGGCCAGGAGGTTGTACGAGACGTCGCTGCGGTCCATCGCCTCCCGCGTCTCGGCGGTGGTGACGAACACGTCCTCCGAGCCGTTCACCTTGTAGGTGACGGCGAAGACGTCGTCCTCGAGGCCGGCGAAGGCCTCGGCGAGCATGCTCTCGTCTTCGATCGTGAAGTAGGACAGGCGGCGCATCAATCGTCGCGCAGACACGTGGCAGCTCCTCCAGCTAGTGGCAGAAAAACCCGGTTGGCCTCAATGCGAAGGCCGATCTCGGTACCGACTCACACTCTATCAGAGGGGACGCCCAGATAGGCATCGACCTGGGCCTGCTCCTCGGGGGTGAGGTCCGTGCGGTCGATCCAGAAGCTCTCACCCGGCCCGGGGAGGACCACCGGGGCGTTGGAGAAAAACGCCGCCAAGGCGTCGCAGGCCAGGCCCGAGCCGGGCCACAGGGCCGCCGCGCTGCACAGCGCCGTGGCCTGGCCTCCCAGCTCGCTCTCGACCTGCACGCGCATCATCCGCGGACCTTCGACCACCGTGACCTCGTAGCCCTGGGCCGAGGACTCGACCCGCACGACGCCTTCCCAGGTCTTCTCCTGCGACGGAACCATGACGCGGTCCGCCAGCCGGCTGCCCATGCCGCCGGCGCCGATGTCGGCGGTCAGGTGCGCCAGGCCGCTGAACAGCACCTCGCCGCGGACCCTGTGCGTACCGTTCTCCAGCGGCTGCACCGCGACGCGGTGGCGCTCCACCGCCACCGAGGCCCGCTCCACGTCGACCGCTACCTCCAGCGGCCCCTCGCGGAAGTGCTGCACCTCGGGATCGAGGTCCTGGTAGTGGCGGTTGAAGCGATCGAAGACCAGCACCTGGGGCGCGGGCCCCGCGCCGATCAGCAGCGCGCCGATCACCAGCATCGCCAGCCATCGTGATCTCTCGCTCATCGGTAGTACCCCCGGATCGTCCGTGCCTCGCCTCCGTCCACCTGCACCTCCACCTCGCGGAACCTCTCCTCGCCGCCCTGCGCGTCCGAAGCATAGGCGATCAGGTACTGACTGCGCAGCTCCTCCTCGATCTCCTGGTACACCGCGGCGAGCTCGTTGGCCGAGCGGATGGCGAAGAAGCGGCCGCCGGTCTCGCGTGCGAGGGTCTGCAGCCGGTTCTGCGCGCGAGCCCGGCGCAGCGGCCCGGTCTGCTCGATGCCGATCGTGTAGATCGCCACTCCGGTCTTGCGTGCGTATTCCAGCGTTTGGTCGAAGTCGTAGCGACTCGCCGTGTCCTCGCCATCGGTCAGCAGGACGAGCACTCGCCGGCCGCGGTTGCCGCGGAAGTAGTAGAGCCCCGCCACCGCCGCGTCATAGAGCGTCGTCCAGCCCTCTGGCGCCAGCGCGCTCAGGCCCCTCTCCAGGGCAACCGGATCATCGGTGGGCGCCATTTCGAGCCGTACGCGGTCGGAGAAGGAGAGCAGGAAGCAAGTGTCCTGCGACGTCAGGATCGCGTCCAGGAAGCCCCGGGCGGCGTCGACGGCGACCGGCAGGGCCGTGCCCATGGAGCCCGAGACGTCGATCGCCAGTCCCAGAGTCAAAGGCAGGTTCTCGACCTCCTCGAACTGCGCGATGCGCTGCTCGCGCCCCTCCTCGAACACGCGAAAGGCGCTCTCCGGCAAGCCCCGTACAGGCCGGCCCGAGCGGTCGGTCACCGTCGTGTAGAGCTCTACCAGCTCCACGTCCACCTCTTCCATGAAGACCGGGGCATTGAGGATCCGCACGTCCTCCCGCTGCCGTCCATCGTCCAGGACCGCAACCACCGATAGGTAGCTCAGCTCGGCCGTCGCGGGCACCGTGAGCCGCGCCTCCCACGGGGGCGCGGTCAGGGTCTCCTGGATCTCGTCGTTGATGCGGAACTCCACCCGTTCGACCCGTCGCCCATCTGGCACCACGATCTCCGCCGACACCGGCAGCTCGCCTTGCGCCATCACCACGGGCCGGCCGCGAGGCGGCTCGCGAATCGCCACCCGGAAGGTTCCGCGTGGCTGGTTGAGGACGACCTCGTCGGCATCCACGAGATCGCCCTCGGCGTCGTAGCCCTCGGCTCGCACCACGATCTCCTCGGGATAGGTGCCGAGACCGAGCTCGGCGGTGAAGGGTGGACGGGTACGGGTGAGCTGCCGCTGCCCGTTGACCAGGAAGACCACCTTCTCGATGCGCGACCCGCTCACCAGTGCCTCGGCCCGCCACAGCGTCAGGATGACCTCGTCGCCGGGAGGCACGAGATAGAGGCTGTCGACGCCCTCGAGGCGCTGCTGCTCCACGTCTTCCACGATGCTGCCGACCGACATGGCCACGTCTCGCTCCGCGTCCTGTTGCCGCGCCAGTCTGGGTACGTGAAAACCTCGAGCCAGGTACCCCGTTGCGCCGCCTACCTCGTCCCTAAGACGCAGGCGCAGAACGAAGTCGCTGTCGGGACGGAGCTTCTGGTCCAGGAGCAGCGCGATTGGATCCTCTCCGCGCTGCTGCTCGGCGGGGATGCGAAAACGGACCCGAAACTCATCGTAGACGTCGTCGCCATGCTCGATCACGCCATCTATGGCGATCCGCAGCTCCGGACGATCCGATGTGAGGACCGGAGCGTCTGCCGCGCTCTCAGCTTCCCTCTGCGCCACCTCGCCCCGACCACCGACTTCGGCCCGTCCTCCGCCCGGCAGTCGGACGGTCTGCGGGTCGCGGCCGTTGTTGTCGGAGTCCTCGGCCTCTGCGGGCTCCTCCGGCGTCCCGGGCTCGGCGACTGCGAGCGGCGAGTCCGGTGGGAGGGTGAGGCGGATGCGCGTGCGCATGCGCTGACCGTCACGCTCAGGGAACAGGAACTCGATGTCGGAGACCTCCAGACGGGTCTCAGGAGCCGGCGGCATGGGCGTGGTCACGGCGCGCGCGGCCCAGGTGCCGAGGTCTCCGGGGGGATCGAGGAAGCTCCGCAACACCCGCGGATCGGGCGCCTCGTCCAGCGGCCGCGTCACGCCGTCGAATCCGGTCACCCGGTCGACCCACGGCGCGCGGCGGCAGAGCTGCCGATCGAAGCGCTTGACGCCCGGGCGGATGCGGGAGCGCAGCTCGTCCCACTGCCGCAGGTAGTACTCCATCTCGGAGGTGTACAGGATCGCCTTGCTGTCCCAGGGCGACCAGAGCTTGAAGGGGAGCGTGGAGGCGGGCCGGTAGAGCACCAGGTGGATCGGGCTCGCGTCGCGCTCGTAGGTCCAGATCTCCAGCGGCTTGAAGGTGGTGAGGCAGTCGATGCGCTCGCGCTCCTGCGGCTCGCCGTGCAGGAAGAGGAGCTGCGCCCGCACGTCGCGCGGGGACACGAGCTCGCGCTCGATCAGCGCCCGGCGGCGCCGGACCCCCTCGGCGAGCTCGTTGGCCGGCGTCGCGGGATCCGGGTCGCGGGCGAGGAAGTCGTCGATCCACGCTCCGCGGCCGATCTCGGCTAGCGCCGCCAGCTCCTCCACCTGCGCGGCGGTGAGCAGGAATCCGGGGCCGTCCTGGAGGAAGGACCGCTGGCGTTCCGGCCAGAGGACGCCGACCGACAGGTCGCCGGTCGCGGCGGCCGCGGGGATTGCGGAGAATGCCGCCAGGGCGGCGAGCAGGGCTATGGGTCGGCCGATCCGGGACATGAGGCCCTCCTTCAAGCAATCGCGGTGCCGCAGGCAAACAACGATGCCGGGTGCCAGTATAGTTAGGCCGCCGAACCGCACGGACCCCGCGACCATGCTGAGCACCCGCAAGAACGAGCCGATCCGAGCCTGGGAGTCCGGCGACTCGGTATCCGGCTTCGCCTACCTCGCCAAGAAGGAGCGGCGGCAGGACCGCAACGGCAACGACTACCTGGACCTCGAGCTGGCCGACGCCACCGGCGCCATCAACGGCAAGGCGTGGAGCGACAGCCAGGCGATGGGCCGCGATTTCGAGGTCGGAGACTTCGTGGCCTTCAAGGGGCAGGTCTCCAGCTACAACAACCGGCTCCAGCTGTCGGTGAAGGACTGCCGGCAGGTCACCGAGGAGGACAAGGCGCGCGGGCTCGACGTCGCCAAGCTCATCCCCTCGGCCGCCGAAGACATCGGCGTCCTCTGGGAGCGCCTGACCGGCCTGCTGGAAGCCGGCCTGGAGCGCCCTGAGGCCAGGCGGCTGGCGACCGAGACGCTGGCGGCGTACGGCGAGGCGCTGAAGGAGCACCCCGCGGCCAAGGGCTACCACCACGCCTATCGCGGCGGGCTGCTCGAGCACGTCGTCTCCATGGCCCAGGTGGCGAATCTGCTGTGCGACCACTACCGCGAGCTGGACCGCGACCAGCTCCTGCTCGGCGCGCTCTTCCACGACCTCGGCAAGCTGCTCGAGCTCGAGCCGATGCCCTCGAAGGAGTACACGGAGGAGGGGCGCCTGGTCGGCCACGTGGTGATCGGCTACCAGATGTTGCGGCAGCGCTGCGCGGCGATCCCTGACTTTCCCCTCGAGCTGCAGCGCCGGCTGGAGCACCTGGTGCTCTCCCACCAGGGGTCGAAGGAGTTCGGCTCGCCGGTGGAGCCTGCCACCGCCGAGGCGCTGGCGCTCAACTACATTGACGATCTGGACGCCAAGCTGAGCATGCTGCGGCGTGCCCGCGAGGAGGGGCTGGAGGGACGCCAGTGGGTCGACGCCCTGCGGCGTTTCGTCTTCCTCGACGCGCTGGAGGAGAGACTGGAAGAGCAGCCCCCGCCGGGGCCCGAACAGGCACAGCTAGAGCTGTGAGCGTTCGACCCACCAGTAGAGCATCCAGTAGACGATCACCCCCGTAGCCGAGACGTAGAGCCAGATCGGCAGCGTCCACCGCGCGATGCCGCGGTGGCGGCTGTAGCGTTTCTTGAGCGCCAGGGTGAGGGTGATGATCGCCAGCACCGGGACGCTGGCGGCGAGGACCGTGTGGGTGGCCAGGATGGTGAGGTAGATCGCGCGGTCCAGGCCCTCGCCGGGGTAGCGGGTGGCGCCCACCTGGTAGTGGTAGACGAGATAGCTGATCAGGAAGAGGATGGAGACGACGAAGGCGGCGATCATGGTGGCCCGGTGGCGGGCAATGCGGCCCTTGCGGATGAAGGCGTAGCCCACTAGCAGCAGAATCGTGGTCAGGGCGTTCAGGGACGCGTTCAGGTGCGGCAGCACCGAGAGGTCCATGGACGACCGTCAGCTAACTTTTTGTAGTGCGCCAGCTTCTCGCCGCGATCGTAATCCTCGGTGGATGGGCTCAACACTTCGACGATCAGAGAAGGATTGATGAGGGTGTTGCCCTTGGGATCGTCTGGATCGGCCTTCTGCTCGCCGCAAACCACGGTCACGTCCGAGTAGGTGGCAAGACCCGTGAAGGTGAATCGCTGGTGTGCGGGGAAAGCCATCAACAAGACACTAGCACGGCTGCCGTGAGTTTGTGGCTAGCTCACGAGCTCCGGGGGGAGGTCGGCGGCGCGCAGGGTGGGACCGGTGGTCCAGATGACGGCGCATTCGATGGCCGACTTGAGCTCGCGCACGTTGCCGGGCCAGTAGTGCCGGGTCAAGCACTCGACCGCCTCGCGGCTGATGCCGCCCACGGCCTTGCTGTACGCCGTCGCGGCGCGCTCGAGGAAGGCCATGGCCAGCAGCGGGACGTCCTCGACCCGCTCGCGCAAGGGCGGCAGGACGATCCGCGCCGAGCGCAGGCGATCGAGGAGATCCCTGCGCAGCCGGCCGGCGGCGACGTCGACCTCCGGGGAATGGCTGGTGCCGGCCAGCACCCGCACGTCGACGGGCCGCGGCGCGGACTCGCCGAGGCGGACGATCTCGCCCGCCTCCAGGGCGTGCGGCAGCCGCTCCTGCGTACCGGCGGGGAGGTTGCCGAGCTCGGCGAGAGGAGCGTGCCGCCGCGGGCGACCTCGAAGAGCCCGATCTGGTCCGTCTGTGCACCGGCGAACGCGCCGCGCCGGTGCCCGAACAGGCGGCTCACCACCAGGGGCTCGTCGAGCCCGGCCGTGCCGGCGACGAGGAACGGCCCGTCACGCCGCGGGCTCGCCTCGTGGATCGCCCGCGCCACCAGATCCTTGCCGGTCCCCGGCTCGCCTTCGATCAGCACCGGCGTGTCGACCGCGCCCACCGTCCGGATCTGTTCGCGTACCCGGCGCATCGCCGGAGACTCGCCGAGCAGCCTGGCCTCCACCCTGGATTCCACTTGGTGAATCGGGCTTCCTCCTCATACGCCTGGTCGTGCTCTCGATGCCGAGCTCGTCACCCCGGAGCCGATCGCTGGCAGATGCGGGCCCGGTTCAGGCTGTGTGGCGAGACCCTCGAGCCGCGCGGCCTCGGCAGGTGCGGCGACCCGTTCGACCACCCGATGGTTCCAGAACGGGGCATCGAGGCGGGCGGCCAGCTCGCGGGCCACCTCTACGGCCTCCAGGGTCCCGCAGTGAAACAGGTCGGCCGCGAAGAGCCCCCGCTCCGGCCAGGTGTGGATCGCCAGATGCGACTCGGCAAGCAGCGCGATCCCGGTGACTCCCTGGGGCGTGAACTGCTCGAGCACCAGACGCACCAGGGTCAGTCGCCCCGCCGCCACGGCGGCCTGCAGGGCCACCCGGACCCGCAACGGATCGTTCAGCACCGCGCCCGGCGCCCCCCAGCCCTCGAGCAGCAGGTGGGCACCGAGGCGGCCCTCCCCGGCGGTCCCTTCACCCATCGCCTTCCTCACCGGACGCGACGGCCCGGCGCACCCTTGCGGGCGGCGCCGGGCCTTCCCGCTCATGCGCGGGCACGGCGCAGCGCCCACAGGGAGCTCAGCGACAGCAACGCCACGAGCAGCACGATCGCCAGCGGCGGCACGGCCGGCACCGGGGGCACGGGCGGGAACTGCGTCGTGTCCGTGCCGGTCGCCGGCGGACCCCCGCCGGGAGTCTGGCCGGTGACGGTGGCGGTGTTCTGGACGACCCCGGCGTCGACGTCCTGTTGGGTCACGGTGTAAGTGGCCGTGCAAGTCATCTCCGCACCCGGCGCGAGCGTCGTCCCGGGGCAGGAGATGGGCGACAGCCCATCCAGCGGATCGGTGATCGTGATGTTCGACAAGGTGACGTTGCCGGTGTTGGTGACCACGAAGGTGTACTCGATGGTGGAGCCGACGGTCAGCGGGTCGGGACCGCTGCCGGACTTCTCGATCGACATGCCGCTCTCCTGATCGGGCGGGAAGACCAACGTGTCCCTGGGTGCCGAAGCGCGTGATCTCCCGGTCCTTGAGGCGGGCGAGGCCGCCGCCGTAGGTGCCGATCCATGCTGTCCCGTCGGCGTCGACGTGGATCGCCCGCACAGGGCCGGCCGGCACGCCGTCGGCGCGCGTGAAGTTGGTGAACTTGCCGCCAGTGTAGCGACTGACACCGCCGTTCGTGCCGATCCACAACGCGCCTTCGGGGTCCGGGGCGATGGAGCGCACATCATTGTGCGCCAGGCCGTCGCGGGTCGTGAACGTGATCCATCGCCCTTCATGGTAGCGACTGAGGCCGCCCCGGGCGCCGACCCACAATGCGCCCTGGTGGTCGCGATAGAGGGCGACGACGTACTGGCCGACCAGACCGTCGGCGTGCGTGTAGCGGGTAAAGCGGCCGTCCTCGAGATGGAAGAGCTCATCGCCGAAGGTCCCCATCCACAGGTCCCCCTCCGGCAGGGCCAGCAACGAGGCCACCTGCGCCGGCGCGGTGCCCGCCCGCCCCTGGTAGGGAATGGCCAGCCCGTCGCGCAGGGCGACCAGGCCCGCCGCCCCGCCGCGGCAGAGCAGACCCACCCACACGGTGCCGTCGGGTCCTTGAGTTACGGTGGCCACGTTGTCGCAGGGGAGGCCGTTCTCGCGAGCCAGCATCGTCACCCGCTGCGGGCTCAGACGGTGGAGGCCGGCACGTCCGCCGCTGACGCCGAACCAGAGGTGTCCCTCGCGGTCCTGCGTGATCGCCTCCACCTCCTCCTCCCCGGCCTGGGTGATCGGGTAGGTGGACAGGCGACTTGCGGGGTCGAGCGCGAACAGCGCGCCGTGGGCGCCGATCCAGAGTCGGCCGTCCCGGTCCTCGAAGATCGCGTTGACGACCGCGTCCGCCAGCATGCCCGGAGCCGGCTCGACGTCACCCGTCTCCCGGTCGATACGCACCAGGCCCCGCCACCCCCGCACCCAGAGATCGCCCTCGGGGTCTTGATGCAGGGGCCAGGTCTGATCGTCGAACAGACCGTCCATCGCCTGGAGCGTGCGCAGGATCCGTCCCTGCCACTGGATCAGCCCGGAGTCGGTGCCGATCCACAGCACGTCCTCGCGGTCCACGTGCCTCCCTCCCCAGTCAGCACAGCATGGATATGCCTCGATGAGACTATCGCATTAGGCGTACATCGTGTTGCAGCCGCTCGAGGGCGCTACGGTCCAGGCCGTCGTAGTAGCCCCGGATGCGGCCCTGCGCATCGACGAGGACGAAGCGTGTGGAGTGCAGGATGGGCATCTCCGGCGTCGCCAGCTCGGGCGGAGGGTCGGGGTCGAATTGCAGCAAGAAGGTCTCGGAGACGAGGCGAAACACGGCGTCGCGCTCGCCGGAGAGGAAGAGCCAGTCGTCGCCCTCGATACCGTGCTCGCGCCGGTAGCTCGCCAACACCGGCGGCCGGTCGTGCTCCGGGTCGACGCTGATCGACACGAAGCGGACCGGCAGGTCCGCCGGCCAACCGGCACGCAGCCGCCGCATCGCCTCGGTCATCAGCGGGCAGGTCGCCCGACAGCGGGTGAAGATGAAGTCGGCGACCCAGGGGGTGCCCGCGAGGGTGGCCGGCGACACCTCGCGGCCGGCGTGATCGACCAGCTCGAACGAGCCCACCTCGGCGATCACCGGCAGCTCCGCGGCGTCGGGCCGGCGCAGCGTCAGCACGGCCACCGTGCCGACGGCGGCGATGGCGGCACCGAGGACACCCCAGGCGAGCCAGCGCATCAGAAGAACAGGTAGTCGAGGACCAGGGCCGCGAGCAGCGCCGGCAGGTAGAGCAGGGAGAAGAGCATCAGGCGGCGGGCGGTGGTGCGCGACGGCCGGCGGGCGAAGCCCAGGGAGTAGCCGAGATAGACGCCCCCCAGGATCAGGCCGCCGATCGCGTAGACCCAGCCCGCGAGGTCGAGGACCGCCGGCAGCAGGCTGATCGGCAGCAGCGGTAGGCAGTAGAGCACCGCCTGGCGGCCGGTCTCGCGGCCGTCCGGATCGAGCACCGACAGCATCGGGAAGCCGGCGCGCGCGTAGTCCTCGCGACACAGCCAGGCGATGGCCAGGAAATGCGGCATCTGCCAGAAGTAGAGGATGCCGAAGAGCACCCAGGCGGGCAGCTCTACGGTGTCGCGCATGGCGGTCCAGCCCATCATCGGCGGGATCGAGCCGGGGAAACCGCCGACCAGGGTGGAAAGCGAGGTGCGCCGCTTCATCGGCGTGTAGATAAAGACGTAGCCGACGACCGCCAGCGCCCCCAGCGCGGCGGTCAAGGGATTGACCGCCAGCAGCAGCTCCACCAGCCCGGCGCCGGTCACCAGCACGCCGAACAGTGTCGCCACCTCGACGCCGAGGCGCCCGGAGGGGAGCGGCCGGTTGGCGGTGCGCCGCATCCGGGCGTCGGTGTCCCGCTCGCGCACGTGATTGAGCGCCGACGCCCCGCCGGCCACCAGCCCGGTGCCGAGGAGGGTGTGGAACCACAGCGCCGCGGAGGCTTCGAGGCCGCCGGCGAGCAGCAGCCCGATGGCGGCGGTGATCACCACCATCAGCGTGATCCCCGGCTTGGTCAGCTCGGTGAGGTCGGCCAGCGGCCGGACCGCGGGAACGGGGGGCGCCTGGGTGCTCACGAGACGGCGGCCTCCCGCCTCGTGGCTCGCGCTTCGCGCCTCGCGTCTCGCGCCTCTCCGGGCTCCGCGCGGTAGAGGCGCAGCGTCAGGACCAGGCTGAGGGCGAGGATGGTGGCGCCGGTCGCCACGTGGGCCGTGTTCACCGGCACCGAGCGGCCGGTCAACACGACCAGCCCGCCGAGCCCGATCTGGATGACGACCAGCAGATCGAGCAGCAGCGCCGGCAGCGTCAGCGAGCGGTCGCCCCGATAGCGTCGCAACACGCGTCCGGCGGTCCAGAAGACGAGCAGGGCCACGGCCAGGCCCCAGGCGCGGTGGGCGAAGTGGATCGTGACGGAGAAGTCCCAGCGCGGCGGCAGCAGGCCGCCGAAGACCAGGGGGAAGTCGGGAATGGCGAGGCCGGCGCCGTTGTGGCGCATGACGGCCCCGAGCAGGATCTGCACGAACACCGCCGCGGTGGTCGCCGCGGCCAAACCCCGTACCCCCACCCGCCCAGGGGTCAGGGATTCCCTGACCCCTGACCCCTGATCCCCGGGCGGGAGGGTGGGTGGGGCCCAAGCGGTCCCCGTCACGCAGGCGATTGCCACCATCAGGCAGAGAAACAGCTCCGCGAGCGCGGCGTGGCTGATGGAGACCGCCGGTGGTAGCAGCATAAGCACCGTGAGCCCGCCGAGCAACGCCTGGGCGAGCACCGCGGCGACGGCCAGCCAGGCCATGCGCCGTACCCATCGTCGCGGCTCGAACCTCTGTACGGCGATCGCCAACCCGAAGGCGAGCAGCGCCACCGCGCCGGCGTAGAGACGATGGCCGTGCTCGGCGCGCACCGTCGAGATGCGCCACCAGTTGGGCGGGTTCAGGGTGCCGTAGGACAGCGGCCAGTCCGGCACCGACAGCCCGGCGCCCTTGCTGGTGACCAGGGCGCCGGCGGCGATCAGGCCGACGACGAGACAGGCGAGCAGCGCCGCCCAACGATGCAGCCAACGCGGCGGCAACTCGCGAGATCGCGCGGATGCGCTCATCGTCGGCAGTCTACTGCGAGGGCATCCTTCCGCCGCGGCCTCAGCCCGCCGGGGCTGCGGCGGCTCCGCCGCTGAAGTCGAAGGTGACGCCGGCCGCGCCGTTCGGCGGCACGGTCACACTCGCCTCACGCGTGCCCAGGTTCTCGTGCACCGCCTCCAGCATGTAGTCGCCCGGCGGCAGCTGGTCGATGGTGAACGTCCCGTCCTCGGCGCTGATCGCGAAGTACGGGTTCTCCACCACGTGCAACGTGGCGGACATCCACGGGTGCACGTCGCACTTGAACGGCACCGAGAGCTCCGCCTTGTCGAAGACCTTCTCCAGGGTCATCCCCTGGAACGGCTGGCCCTGGTTGAACTCGCGATTGGCCTCCGGGCGCGCGTGCACGTTGTGCAGGGTCGGGTCGCTGTTCTTGATCAGCAGGGTCTGGCCGGCCATCATGCCGAGCACGTGCGGTGCATAGGCGCAGCCCTGCTGGTCGATCTCGACCTGCGCCTGGGGCACCGGGAACTGCTCGCCCTCCAGCCCTTGCTTCACGTACACGAAGACGTTGCCCAGGTGGCCGGCGCCGTCGCCGACGACAGTCTCGGTCATGACCGGCTGGTCGTGGAGCTCGGCGCAGGTCGGGTCGGCACCCATGTCGAGCTCGCGATCCGGATCCTCTCCGGTGTAGCTCACGGTGCCGGTGACCGTGCCGGCGTTGGACAGATCGACGCTCGGCGCGGCCGGCGCCGCAGCCGTCCCCGCGGGCGCGGTCTCCGCCTCCGGCGCCTCTTCGGCCGGCCGGCCGCAGGCCACGGCCACGAGTCCCAGGGCGAACATCGGGATCAGCAGTGCATTCCGCTTCATCGAGGACCTCCTCCTGAAGGAACCAGTGTCAGGATTCATCGCGGCGCAGCGCGCGCCACGTCGGCGATTATGTCACGAGACGTCGGGCTGAGCGCCACCGGCCGACCCATGGCCCCTAATGCTAAAGCAGTCGGCGTACGATGAGCGGGCGCACCTCGGCGATCCGCTCGAAGTCGCGATCGACATGGACGATGCCAAGCCCGTGGTGCAGGGCAGTGCAGGCGATGAGCAGATCCGGGATCGGCGTGCGATGCCACATCCCGTGGTGGTGTGCGAGGTCCCGCTGTAAAGCGAGGGCTCGGTCGAACACGTCGGGCGGCGCGGCGACGATGGGAAACGCGTCACGCAGATCTGCATCGAGCGTGTCGTAGTCCTCGGCAGAGCGCGCAGAGTAGAGCTGCTCGAGCTGTCCGACCGAGCACAGATACAGCTCTCCCGTGAGCTCCGCTAGCCGGGCTCCTACCCGCTCGTCGGCACTGCGAGCCGTGGCGCTCTTGTCGAGGAGCCAACCGCTCAGCGCCACATTGCCTCCGACGCCAGCACCGCGAGGTCTGCTCGCGAGCCGAGTACTTCGAAGTAGCGCCGTTGCCTCGCGCCTTGGCGGGCCTGTTCCGACTCGACACCTTCAGTGGCGCGGCGCAGCGCCTCTTCGACGGTGCCGCGCGTCGTGGGCTGGCCGAGCGCCTGCTTCGCTCGGTGGAGCAGTTCCTGGTCGATCTCGATTGTGGTGCGCTTGATCATGAGTACATACTACTCTATAGATCCGTACATCCAAAACCGGAGTCGGCAACGGTCAGTTCGGCCTCCGGGGTTCCTCACGCGCCACGGCGGGATCGAAGGCGGACGCCACGACGCCGCGGTGAGATGGAGACGGGTATCATCGACGCCACGAAGTCGTGCGGACGGCGCCTGTGTGCAACGAAGCCGGCCACGGGGAGAGCAGATGCGGCTGATCAAGATCGCGCTGGGGAGCGTCGGGCCGACGGTGGGGGCGGTCGAGGGGAACGCGGAGCTGGTGCTCGCCGCGGCGCGGGCGATGGCGGGCGAGGAGGTCACCATCGGCTGCTTCCCCGAGCTGGTGCTCGCCGGCTACCCGCCCGAGGACCTGGTGCAGTGGCGCGCCTTCCTGGCCGCCCAGCGCCGGGCGCTCGAGCGGCTCGCCTCACAGACCGCGGAGCTGCCGACGGTTCTGGTGCTCGGGCTCGCCACCCCCGCCTCCGGCCAGATCTACAACTGCGCCGCCGTTCTCCACGGCGGCCGCGTCCTGGGACTGGTGCCGAAGGAGAAGCTCCCCACCTACGACGTCTTCTACGAGGCGCGCACCTTCTCGCGTGGCGGCGCCGGCCTCTCCCTGGACGCCGACGGCGTGGCGCTCGGCGATCTGGTCTTCGGCTTCGACTTCGGGACCCTGGCGGTCGAGGTCTGCGAGGACGCCTGGACGCCCGACGGGCCGATGCGGCGGCGCTGTTTCTCCGGCGCCGAGGTGGTGGTCAACCTCTCCTCCTCGCCGTTCCGCATGGGGATCCAGAGAACGCGCCACGAGATGTTGGCCACCCGTTCAGCGGACAACCAGGCGGTGGTCGCCTACGTCAACAACTGCGGCGCCCAGGACGGGCTGATCTTCGACGGCGGCGGCTTCGTGTTCCAGAACGGTCGGCTGGTGCTCGAGGGCGCTCGTTTCGAGCCCGGCACGCAGGCGTGTGTGGTCGACCTCGACCGCACCCGGCTGCTGCGCTGGCAGAACACGACCTGGCGCCGCGACTGCGAGATCTTCCTCGCCGAGCGGTCGCGGGTGCCTACGGTCGAGTCGGCGGCGCCCACCGCGCGGCCTCGCGAGTACCCGGCGCCGGACGGCGCCTCCTTCTTCCTGCCGCCGCCTGGCCCGCCCCCTCCGCCGGCACGGGAGAGCGCGCTCGACGAGCTCTACGAAGCGCTCGCCCTGGGGGTGGCCGGCTACTTCGAGAAGGCCGGAGCCTTCCGGGTCCTGGGCGTGGCACTCTCCGGCGGACGCGACTCCATGTTGACCCTGCTGGTGGCCTGGCGGGCGGCGCAACGGCTGACCACCGGCGCCCCGGACAAAGAGCCCAGTCGCTCCCCCGCCGAGCTGCTCCAGGCCTTCTACATGCCGTCGCGCTACTCCGAGGCCGGCACGCGCCAGGCCGCCGAGACGATCTGCCACGAGCTCGGAGTCGAGCTCACCGTGGTGCCGATCGACGAGGCCCTGGACCGCGAGCTCGAGGCGGTGCGGGAGATGCTGGGCGGCGACGAGCCCGACGCCCTCACCCGTCAAAACGTCCAGGCGCGCATCCGCGCCGCCCGCATGTGGAACTGGTCGAACAGCGCCGGCGGATTGTTCCTGCAGACCGGCGACATGAGCGAGAAGGCGGTCGGCTACACCACCATCGGCGGCGACCTGGAGGGCGCCCTGGCCGTGCTCGCGAACGTCCCCAAGACCGTGGTCATCGCGCTGCTCGAGCGGCTGCACCAGCGGTTCGGCTGGCAGGGCGTCGCCGCCTGCCGGGCCACCGAGCCGGGCCCCGAGCTGGCCGCCGAGCAGACCGCCGAGGGCGAGCTGATGCCGTTCCCCGTGCTCGACGCCTGCCTGCGCCTCTACGCCGGCGATCGCCTGTCGCCGGCCGAGGTCGAACGCGCCTTGGGCACCCTGTTTCCGGATCATCCACCCGAGCGGCTCGCCGCCTGGGCCCGCCGCTTCGTGACCCTGTTCAACCGCTCGATCTACAAGTGGGTGCAGTCGCCGCTGTCGCTCCACGTCGGCTCCCTCGACCTCGAGCGCGAGCGAGCCCTGCAGCTCCCGGTGCTGCAGCGCAACGAGTGGGACGACGAACCGGCATCGCGGCCCGAGAGGAAAGACCGATGATCCGCTTCCTCATCTGCTCGGGCGCCCTGGCGGCCGCCGCGGCGGTGGCGGCCGGAGCGTTCGGCGCCCACGGCCTCCAGGAGCGCCTCTCGCCCCGCTCGCTCGAGCTGTGGGAGACGGCGTCCCGCTACCTGATCTACGGCGGCCTGGGCACAGTGCTCGCCGGACTGGCCGCCCTTCGCGTGCAGGGCCGCGCGGTGCCGTGGGCCGCGGCGGTGCTGCTCGCGGGCGCGGTCGTGTTCTCCGGCACCGTCTTCGCCCTCGCCCTCGGCGGCCCGCGCTGGCTCGGGGCGATCACCCCGCTGGGCGGCACCCTGATGATCCTGGGCTTCCTCCTCCTCGCCTGGGGCGCCCTGCGGCTCTGACCGCCCCGGCACCTGTCCGAGTCTGACCGAAGGCGTCGGGTGGGGCACAATAGCGGGGCGAGGACGGACGACGTGGCTGCGTACAAGCGCATCGCGGTGTTGACCAGCGGCGGAGACGCGCCCGGGATGAATGCGGCGATCCGGTCGGTGGTGCGCACCGGGCTGGACAGCGGGTTCGAGGTATTCGGCGTGCAGCGGGGGTACGCCGGTCTGCTCGCCGGCGACTTCCGGTCGCTGGGGGCTCGCGACGTGGGAGGGATCATCCAGTCCGGGGGCACGATGCTGGGCACCGCCCGGGACCTGGAGTTCAAGACCCTGGCAGGGCAACGGCAGGCGATCGACCGCCTGGAACAGCGCGAGATCGAGGCGCTGATCGTGATCGGCGGCAACGGCTCGCAGCAGGGAGCCCACGCGCTGTCGCGGCAGAGCCTGCCCGTGGTCGGCGTCGCCTCGACCATCGACAACGACCTCCACGGCTCGGAGATCACCATCGGAGCCGACACGGCGCTCAACGTGGCGCTGGAGGCGATCGACCGGCTGAAGACCACCGCCTCGTCGCATCACCGCGCCTTCCTCGTCGAGGTGATGGGGCGCGATTGCGGCTACCTGGCGCTCATGGCCGGCATCGCGGGGGGCGCCGAGGCGGTGGTGATCCCCGAGGCCGAGGTGCCCCCCGAGGAGATCGCCGCCACCGTCAAACGCGCCTACGAGGTGGGCAAGTCCCACGCCCTGGTCGTGGTCGCCGAGGGCGCCCGATACAACGGCCAGGCCTTGGCCGCCTACTTCCGCGAGCACCAGGCACGGCTGGGCTTCGAGGTGCGCCTCACGACTCTCGGCCACGTGCAGCGGGGCGGCAAGCCCGGTGCCTTCGACCGGCTCCTCGCCACCCGGCTGGGTGCGGCCGCGGTCGGCCGCCTGGCACGTGGCGAGCCGGGAGTCCTCGTCGGCTGGCTCGACGGCAAGGTGGGCTACACACCTCTCGACCAGGTCGTCGCCGGCGAGAAGCCCCTCGACACCTGGCTGCTCGAGCTCGCCGGCGTCCTCGCCCGTTGACGCGGCGCCGACGCGGCTCGCGGCTCCCCCAATGGCCCGCGGCCTGTCGGTCTCACGTAATCTCTTTGGAAGGCGGCCGTACGGGCCGCCAGCCCGAGTCCTTGCCCACCGATGGAGGAGAATCCGATGACAGCGTACACGGCACGGTGGATCCCCGTCCTCATCTTGGCGCTGGCCGCCTGCGCAAGAGAGGGTGATGTCGGCGCGCGAGCGTCGAGCGAGCAGCAGGGAACCGAGACGGCGGCGCCTGCCGAACCCGCGAAGGAGCGGCTCGGCACCGTGCGGTTCCCGGTGTCCTGCGGTGAGGCGGCGGCCCGGCACGCCCAGCGCGGCCTGGCGCTGCTCCACCACATGACCTACGAGGACGCCCGCGACGCGTTCGCGGCCGCCGTCGAAGCCGATCCCGAGTGTGCGATGGGCTACTGGGGTCAGGCGATGACCTTCGTCCACCCCCTGTGGTCCGACCCGCCTAGCGAGGCCGACTTCGAGCACGCCCGCGTCTTGCTCGAGGAGGCGGCGAGCCGCGGCGAGAAGGCCGGCTGGGAGAGCGCCTACGTCGTGGCCGCCCAGGGCTACTTCGCGGCCGGCTGGGATGGCGACGAGCGGGACAATCTGGCGGCCTTCAAGACGGGATGGGAGCAGGTGCACCGTGACTTCCCAGACGATCCAGAGGCGACCGGCCTGTACGCGTTGAGCCTCCTGGCGACCGCCGACCCCGCGGACCGGACCTACGCCCAGCAGGTCCAGGCCGGGGCGTTGACCGAGGGGGTGCTGAAGCGCATCCCCGATCACCCCGCCGGCCATCACTACACGATCCACGCCTACGACTACCCGCCGCTCGCCGAGAAGGCGCTTGCCGCGGCGCAGAACTACGGCCGCATCGCGCCCGAGGTGCCGCATGCCCTCCACATGCCGAGCCACATCTTCACCCGGCTCGGCCGCTGGCCGGACGTGATCGAGTGGAACGATCGCTCCGCGGCCGCCGCCTACGCGCAGCCGGTGGAGGACCACGTCTCGATGCATTACTTCCACGCCCTCGACTACGTGGCCTACGCCCACCTGCAGCAGGGGCAGGACAGCAAGGCCGACGAGGTAAGGCGCCAGGTGGAAGGCTTCGACGGCTCGGCGCACGTCCATCTGGCGACCGCCTACACCCTGGCCGCCGTGCCGGCGCGCGTGGCGCTCGAGCGGCAGCGGTGGGCCGAGGCGGCGGCGCTGGAGCTCGGCGGGCCGGAGACCTTCCCCTGGGCGAGCTTCCCGCAGGCGGAGGCGATCACCCAGTTCGCGCGCGCCCTCGGGGCCGCCCGCAGCGGTGATACCGAGACAGCCCAGCAGGCCCTCGAGCGGCTCGCGGCGCTGCGCGAGACCGCGGCGGCCACTTCTGCCTACTGGGGCGAGCAGATCGAGATCCAGAGCTTGATCGCCGGGGCCTGGCTCCTCGACGCGCAGGGACGGAAGGAGGAGGGCCTGGAGCAGATGCAGCGAGCAACCGAGCTGGAGGCGGGGACCGACAAGCACCCGGTGACTCCGGGCGAGGTCCTACCAGCGACTGAGCTTCTGGGCGAGATGCTGCTGGCCGCCGACCGCCCCGACGAGGCGCTTGCCGCCTACGAACGAGCGCTCACACGCAGCCCCAACCGCCTGAACGGACTCTACGGCGCCGGCCGCGCCGCCGAGCAGGTGGGGGACGCCGAGAAGGCGAAGCGCTACTACACGGCGCTGGTGGAGCTGACCGAGCCGGCGGACTCCGAGCTGGAGTCCCGCCGCCGCGCCGCGGCTTATCTAGAAGAGGGATAGGCCGGCGGAGGGGCCTCCAGAGGGCCGGTTCCCCGCCCCTGGAGGCTCTCCCTCTCGCCGTTCTGCAGCCGTCAGTCGGTGTCCGGTGAGTGGAACGGGGCGCCGTGGTGGCCTCTGCGCAGCCGGTGCGGCCCGAAGTCCTCGCCCAAGGGACTTGCGGCCTCCCAAGCCTCCAGCTTCTCGGCCTGCTCGGGGGTGAGCAGCTTCACGAGCTCGGCGCGATAGCCCTCATGGGCGGCTTGCATTGCCTCGTGCTCGCGGTGCATCTGGATCACCAGCTCGCCGATTGCGGTGGCGTCGGGGTTCTCGGCGGCGGCCATCTCGTGGATCTTCTCGAAGGACGCATGAGTGGTCTCGAAGCGCTCATGCATGTCCCCGAGCCACTGCTCGCGCAGGGCCTCAGCCTCGGCACGCTGTGCCTCGGAAAGCTCCAGGTACCTCGCCAGGCGTTCGAACCGGTGCTCGGCGAACCGCTCGGCCATGGGTCCCATCGCCCCCCGGCGTCCGTGCCCGGGCTCGGCGGCCAGGACGGTAGCCAGGGAAAAGACCGCTGCGCCGGCGAGCACGAGGACGGTGATGAATCGCTTGGGCTTCCTACTGCTCATGGTGGATCTCCTTTCTCGGACGGCGCGTTTGGGTGCCGTCATAGTGCTAGAGGTCGCCACCGCCTTCACGGTTACGGACAGTCGCCGTGTAACCGATGCGCCGTCCTCTTGCATCTCGTAAGGTAGAGGGGAAAATGACCCTGTCGATGGTGGCGACCCTGACATCCCTGGATGTTCCCGCGGAGCCGGACCTCGAGTCCCGCCTGGTCGAGGCCAGTCGGCACGGCGACCGCGACGCCTTCGGCGACCTGGTCCGCCTGCACGAGCGGCGCGTCTTCCGCCTCGCCGGCCGCTTCTTCCGCGCCCGCGAGGACGTCGAGGAGGCGGCCCAGGAGACCTTCCTGACGGCATGGGCGAGGCTAGCCACCTACCGGGCCGAGGCTCCGTTCGAGCATTGGCTCACGAGGATCTGCCTCAACGCCTGCTACCAGCGACTGCGCAGGACCCGGCCGACCGAGGAGCTCCCCGAGAGCCTACCCACCAGCGCAGAGGCGGACGCGGACGTCCGTATCGAGGTCGAACGGCTGCTGGCCACGCTGCCGGCCAAGGACCGCTTCCTGCTGCTGATGCTCTATGGCGAGGAGTGGAGCGTCGCCGAGATCGCTGACAAGCTCGGCTGGTCGAAGGCCAACGTCAAGGTGCGCGCCCACCGGGCCCGCGGCCGGCTGCGCAAGCTCCTGGAGGAATCCATGCCATGAACGACCCCCTCGAGCAGAAGTTGGAGCTGACCAAGAGTGTCCTGCGGAACCATCATGCGGGTGTCGAGCCCGACCCGAGCTTCGTCACCCGCGTGAGGGCCCGTCTCTCCACTGCGCCGGATCCGCTGCGCTGGGCCGCCGCCCGGCTCCTGCCGGCCGGCCTCACCCTGGCCCTCCTGCTCGGCGTGCTGGTCTGGCGGGAACAGCCGGCGAACGACGCCGGGCCGGCCTCGGTGGACGAGCTGGCGGCGTGGATGGTCGACCCGTTCGGGGTGAGCACGCCGTGAAGCGCTGGACCGCCATCACGCTCCTGGCGGTGGCCTTCCTGCTCGGCATGGTCGTCGGCGGGCTCGGGACCGAGCTGCTCCACTTGCGACGGATCGCCGCCTGGCACCACCGAGGCGGTGGGCCGCCTGGCTTCGGCTTCCTCATGCACCACCTCGAGCGCCGCCTGGAGCTCTCACCCGAGCAGGCCCGGCAGGTGGATGAAATCCTCGACCGCGCGCGGCGCGATCTCTCGGACATGCACCGAGAGGTCAGACCCAGGATCCACCGCCGGTTGGGAGAGGCCCGCTCTGAGATCGAGGAGGTGCTGACCCCCGAGCAGCGCGAGGAGCTCCGGCGCCTCGGACCGCGGTTGCTGCCCCCCGGCCACCATCGGCACGATCCGCCGCGCCGCCACGATGCGACGCCTTGACGACGTAGCCGCTGTAGCCACGCGAGCTTCGTCTGCAGAACTCCGCGTACCGACACCACCTGGAAGAAGCGGGGCGATCGCGGTCAGAATGACCCCGCCATGGCCCACGCCCCGTTGTCGTCACGCCTGCGGCCCCACCCGGGGCATCGGCTTCCCGCCGTGCTCGCTGCCGGGCGCATCGCCGATCACGTCCGCGCGGAAGATCTGACCCTCGAAGATCCACGATTCCGCGACCTCCTCGCCACCATCGACGGCGATGCCCCCATCCATCGCGGAAATCGAGTCAGGCTGCACGTCGACGGTGCGGACGCGATGGCGGCGATGCTGGCGGCCGTGGCGGGCGCCGCTCGTGAGCTCCTGGTCGAGTCCTACATATTCCGCGACGACTCCACCGGCCGGCGCCTGCAGTCGGCGCTGATCGCGGCTCACCGCCGCGGCGTCGCCGTGCGCGTTCTTGCCGACGCGTTCGGCTCCTTCAGCACCCGTTCCCGCTTCTGGAGAGATCTGTGTGCCGCCGGCGTCGAGACCCGCCTCTTCCATCGCCTCTCCCTGCGCTTCTGGCTGCAGCCGCTGCGCGACCATCGCAAGCTGCTGGTGGCCGATCGCCGGCTCGCCTTCACCGGCGGCATGAACATCGGCGACGAGTACGGATCGTCGCGCCGCCATCGCGCCGACGCCTGGCGGGACACTCAGGTGGAGGTGGAGGGCGCCGCCGCCGCGGAGCTCGCGGCGGTCTTCTCGGAGGGCTGGGAGGGGGCAGGCGGCGAGCCTCTGGTCGAGGAATCCGGCGATGCCTGTCCTGCCCGACTGACGCCCCCCACTACAGACGGCAGCACGGACGAATCAGGAGCTAGCGTGCTGGTCCAGGATTCCCGCCCCTTCCGCGGCCACCGCGAAACGGCCGCCGCGCTGGCGGCCATCCTCGCCGCCGCCGGCCGCCGCGTCTGGATCACCAACTCCTACTTCGTGCCCGGCCCGCGCGCCGCCGGCCTGCTCGCCGCCACCGCCCGGCGCGGCATCGACGTACGCCTGCTGCTCCCCGGGCCTACGGATCTACCTTTCGTCCGCCACGCCGGACACGCGTCGTTCACCCACCTGCTCCGCTCCGGCGTCCGCATCCATGAGTACCGCCCGACGGTACTGCACGCCAAGACGCTGGTCGCCGACGCCTCGGTGTCCGTCGTCGGCTCCACCAACCTGGACCTGCGCTCCTTCCGTTACAACGGCGAGTGCAACCTGGTGATCTTCGATGCCCCCACGGCGGAGCGCCTGGCGCTCCAGTTCGAGCGCGACCTCACGGAGAGCCGAACCCTCGAGCTCGACAGTTGGCGGCACCGCCCCCTCGCCCACCGCGCCGGCGACACTCTCGCCGGATTCACCCGCCCCCTGCTGTGAGCTCTGCATAGAATCATGCCGACCGGAACTCAGCGGGAATGAAGCTCACCATCTTCTTCGCTAGCACCGCCTGCGCCCTCGCCGCCGTTTCGGCCAGCGGCCAGACCTCTCCCTACGCGGATCACGCCGGCCGAGAGATCAAGGCGCTGTCGGCCGAAGAGATCGACGGAATCCTCACCGGGCGGGGGATGGGCCTCGCGCTCGCCGCCGAGCTCAACGGCTATCCCGGCCCCAAGCATGTCCTCGAGCTCGCCACCGAGCTAGGGCTCGGCGACGAGCAGCACGCCGCGATCTCGAAGGTCCACGACGCCATGCTCCGGGATGCCGTCGCGGTGGGTCGGCAGATCCTCGACGTCGAGCGGCGGCTAGACGGCCTGTTCGCCGGTGGCACGGCGACCGCTACGAACCTTCGTTCGGCGCTCGACGAGCTCGGCCGCCTGCGAGCGGCCCTCCGCTACACCCACCTCGCCGCCCATCTCGAAACCAAGGCCCTCCTCACGGACGCCCAGGTGCGTCGCTACATCGACCTCCGGGGCTATAGCGGTGGGGAGCACCCTCACAGCTCCCATCCTGGGCACCCGTAGCCGGGTCCTCCGGCTCGGCTACGCGAGGGCGCCCAGGAGCCCCCGGGCACGCTGCTCTATCGCGTCGTAGCGCTCGTGCGCGAGGTCGTCCGCATCGAACAACGGTGCCACGAAGCCGAGGGCGAAGGCGCCGGCGTCGAGGTAGGCGCGCGCGTTCGTCGCGTCGACGCCGTGCGTTGGCACCAGGCGCAGGAATGGCATGGGGCCGAGGCACGCCTTGACGTAGGCCGGGCCGATGCCCGGCGCCGGGAAGAGTTTCTGGAGCGGCGCGCCGGCGCGGTACGCCCGCAGCATCTCGGTCGGCGTGTGTGTGCCGGGCATCATCGCGACGTTCAGCCGCTCCGCCTCCTCGATCACAGCTTCGTCGATCACCGGCGAGACCAGGAAGCGGGCTCCCGCGGCGACCGCCTGTCGCGCCTCGTCCACGGTCAGCACGGTGCCGGCACCGACCACGACACCGTCCCCCGCAGCGAACTTGCGTATCAGGTCGTACGCTCGCGGAACTGTCAGCGTGAACTCACAGATCCGGAACCCGCCGCGGATCGCCGCCTCCATCGCCAGCTTCGCGACGTCCTCCCTCGAGGTGCGCAGAATCGCCGACGCTCTCTGCCGCTCATAGAACGCCAAGAACTCGTCCGGCTTCATGACGGGCTGACGACCTTGTAGTCGAGCCGTCGCGCCGCCTCGGCCATCCTGGCGTCGTAAGTCACGACCGCGCGCACTTCGTCGCCGAGCCGACGGGCGGTCGCCAGGTGGATCGCGTCGAGCGAGCGCATTTCCATCGGCGCCAGAAGTCCTGCCGCGTCGAGGATCCGGTCGTTGACGCGAACTAGATCGAATCGCCGCAGCACCCTGCGCCCCCGCCCGATCGCCTCCTCACCTACCGGCAGGAGCGCGCGGAGCACTTCCGTCCGGGCGAGAGCGCTCGACACCAAGGGGCGCCGGTGCCGCAAGTAGCGACGCAACGCAGCGGATTCGGGCTCGCGAACGACCAGCTTCACGATGGCCGAGGAGTCCACATAGGTCGCCACGATCAGCGCTCGTCGCGCCGCAAGCCGGCAAGCACTTCAGAAGGCGGCTCGACACCGGGGGCGAGGACGAGCGGCTCGGGCAGGTCCTCGAGCTCGCCGCTCGCCGGTTCGATCTCGCCGGAGGCGCGCAGCCGATCGAACATGCTCCCTTGGGGCAGGGGTCCGAGCAGCGCCACCGGCCGCCCGCGGTTGGTGATCTCGATCGTCTCTCCGCGCTCGACGCGCCGCAGCAGCTCGCTCGCCTGCTGCCTCAGCTCGCGGATTCCCACTCCAGCCATAAATGCTACTTGTAGCACATTACGGTGGGAGACTACAAGACACACAACCGGCGAGCGCGGGCGGCGTCGCGCTTCTGCAATAGGATTCTTCGACGAACCCGAACACGAGGAGAGAAAGAACCATGCAGCACCCTCGCGCCAATCTCGTTTCGCTCGCGGTCTGTCTCGCCGTCTTGGCGGCGCTGGGACCGGCGGTGTCGGCCGTCGCCCAGGATCTCCATCCGTCACGACGGCCCAGCCCCATGGGCATGGCCCGGACCACGCTGGACGACGGGACGTACGTGCAGATCGTCTACTGCCGTCCCTACGAGCGGGGCCGGGACAACATCTTCGGCACCAAGGAGTCCGAGGCCCTCGTCCCGTATGGCGAGGTCTGGCGCACCGGGGCGAACGAGGCGACCACCTTCACCAGCACGGGAAACCCGACGGTGGCCGGCCAGGAGCTCGCCGCCGGGACGTACTCGTTCTTCACCACTCCCGGCCCCGACGAGTGGACCATCCATTTCAACTCCGCCCTGGGTCTCTCGGGCACGGCTCGCTACAACCCGGAGACCGACGAGTTCGAGCCGGCGTACCTCCCCGAGAACGACGTGCTGACCGCCACCGTGAAGGCGACGACCCTGCCCGAGGAGGAGAAGGTCGACCAGCTCACGATCTCCTTCGAGGACACCGAGCAGGGCGCCGACATGGTGCTCCGCTGGATCCGTACCGAAGTGCGAATCCCGGTGACGCCAGCCGGGTAGGGTGACGGGGCACCGACGTATGTCTCGCGCCCACCGGTGACGAGAAGCGGGGTCGGCCCCGCCACTTCGGTCCTTCCGCCGTATCCGTATAGGCTCGGCGCGCGATGGCGAGCAACCCGAGACCGACCGCCACCAGCCTGCGCCGTGCCTTCCGGGAGATCATCTGGCCGCGGCGCAAGCTGGTGCTCGTCGGGCTCGTGTTGATCCTCGTCAATCGGCTGGCCGGGCTGGTGCTTCCCGCGTCCACGAAGTACGTCATCGACGACGTCATCCAGGGCGGCCAGAGCCGACTCCTCTTCCCCATCCTAGGCGCCGTCGCCCTCGCCGTCACCCTCCAGGCCGCCACCTCGTTCTCGCTCACCCGGCTGCTCTCGGTCGAGGCGCAGAACATGATCGCCAAGCTTCGCGCCCAGGTCCAGCAGCACGTCCTGCGTCTACCGGTGCGCAGCTTCGAGACCACCAAGTCCGGTGAGCTCGTGTCGCGGATCATGGACGACGTCGAGGGGGTGCGAAACCTCGTCGGCACCGGGCTGGTCCAGCTCGTCGGCGGCACCCTGACGGCGGCGGTCGCACTCGGCTTCCTGATCTCCATCGCCCCGGTGATGACCGCCCTCACCATCGTTCCTCTCGCCCTCTTCGCCCTCGTCTCGACGCGCGCCTTCCAGACCCTGCGGCCGGCGTTTCGCGAGCGCGGCGCGATCCGCGCCGAGGTCACCGGGCGCCTCACCGAGGCGCTCGGAGGCATCCGCGTGATCAAGGGGTTCCACGCCATCGACAAGGAGGCCCAGATCTTCGAGGGCGGGGTGATGCGCATCTTCCACAACGTGCGCACGACGCTCACCGCTTCCGCCGCCGTCACCAGCCTCGGCACGCTCTTCATGGGCCTCGCCGGGGTGCTGATCCTCGGCTACGGCGGGCGGCTCATCCTGCGAGGAAGCCTCACGGTGGGAGAGCTCTTCTCCTTCACCCTCTTCCTCGGCTTCCTGGTCGCACCGGTGATCCAGATGGCCAACATCGGCACCCAGATGACCGAGGCGTTCGCCGGCCTCGACCGCACCGCCGAGCTCCTCGCCCAGCCGCGTGAGGACGACGACCCCCGCCGTACCCGGGAGATGCCGCCGGTCGACGGCCACGTGCGGTTCGAGGACGTCTGGTTCTCCTACGACGCGGACAAGCCGGTGATCCGCGGCGTCGACTTCGAGGCGCCGCCCGGCACCGTGGTCGCCCTGGTCGGCAGCTCGGGCTCCGGCAAGTCGACGCTCGCCGCCCTCGCCGCCTCGTTCTTGACCCCCGACCGCGGGCGGGTTCTGGTCGACGGCGTCGACCTCGCCGAGGTGATCCTCGCCTCCTACCGCAGCCAGCTCGGCCTGGTGCTCCAGGACGACTTCCTGTTCGACGGCACCATCCGCGAGAACCTCCTCTTCGCGCGCGCCGACGCCAGTGACGAGGAGGTGCGCGACGCCGCCCGGCGGGCCTTCGTCACCGAGTTCACCGACCGCTTCCCCTCAGGGCTCGACACGGTGATCGGCGAGCGCGGTGTGAAGCTCTCAGGCGGCCAGCGCCAGCGGGTCACGATCGCCCGCGCCCTCCTCGCCGCGCCGCGCATCCTGTTGCTCGACGAGGCGACCTCGAGCCTCGACACCGAGAGCGAGGCGTTCATCCAGGAGAGCCTGCAGGAGTTGCTCGAAGGGCGCACCACCTTCGTCATCGCCCACCGCCTCTCCACCATCCGGCGTGCCGACCTGATCCTGGTGATCGAGGACGGCCAGATCGCCGAGCGCGGCCGCCACGACGAGCTCATGGCCCGCCGCGGCCGCTACCACAAGCTCTACACCGTCCAGGCGCGGATCTGACTGCGGGTCCCGTTCCCCGTATCGCTTACCAGACCGCGAGGGAGGGCCTGCGACGTCGCCGACGCCGTCATGCTCGGCTTCCGCGGCCTCTGGCACCTGCGGGCCGCCCTCTTCGCCCTCGGCCTCCTCCTAGCCTTCCGACGCCACGGAGCCGCCACAGCAGCCTCCCGAGTCGCCGCCGGGTCCGGTGGACGCGGCTCGATGTCTACTTCGGGGAGCGGTGCCCGCACTGCTTGTCGACTACGAGAGAATCAGGAGGGAGGTGTCCTCGTCGCGGTCGAAGGCTTCGAGCTCCGGTCGGTGGCGACGGAGGATGTCTGCGATCCGGTCGGTCGAGCAGTTCCCGGTTCGAATCCACACCACCTTCGGCGGGTGACCCTGGACGAAACTCCGCTGATGGAAATCGGAGTCCTTGGAGGTGATCGTGAGCCGGTGGTCGAGAGCGTATCGCCAGACCTCGTCGTCGTCTGCCCGGCGGAGCCCGACGTGACGGAGGTGGACGGATCCAGGGTACTCGTCAGCAAGAATGTGTAGGAGCCGGTCGGAGAGGTTCTGGTCGAACAGCAGCCTCACGCGGGAACCTGGACGAGCTTCCGTTCCCGGTCGGCGGCAAAGGCCAGCACCGCCCGGATGTCGTCGCGCTCCAGATCGGGGAAGTCGGCGAGAATCTCATCTTCCGTCATCCCCGACGCGAGGTAGTCGAGGATGTCGTAGACCGTGATACGCAGCCCACGGATGCACGGCTTGCCTCCACGCTTGCCCGGCTCGATGGTGATGCGGTCGCGGTAGTCGCCCATGGGAGCAAGTTTACTAGAAGCTCCGCCGCAGGTCAGCCTGGACGAAGCGGCCGCGGATGTCATACTGCGACCCGTCATAGCCGAGGCCCATGTTGCGGTACCGGCGCGGCCTATTGTCGCGCTTGAGCAAGTAGGCGGAAGGGAAACGCTATGGGAGGACGATCTCCATTCTGAGGCCCGCTGCGTCCATCTCGGGAACCTCCGGCAAGGTTGAGAGGCGGCCGCCGCAGGCACGCCACGCAGTGACGGCCGCCAAGGCGTCGAGAAGATCGTCAGCAGCCGCTCCCCGCGATCGGATGCCACGGCGCTCCCGATGGAAGACGGCTTCGACCTCCGGCCAGTGTCTGGTGAGGATGTCGAGGCGCTCGTTCCGGCCATGAACGCGCTTCTTCTTGCTGAAGACCGGTCGCCGATCGTTGAGCGCCCAAAAGAGGACCTCAGGGTGCGCTTCGCGGAGGAAGACCTGTCGCTGTGGGTCCTCACGTAGGAATTGATCGACTTCGTGAATCTTCCCGGCAATGGCCCAGGACTGTCGCGACAGCCGTCTTCCCGTCCGTCGCTCGTTGATCGTGGAGGCCTCCTCCCAGCAGGATGCCACGAGGGCCGCACGACATGGGGGCGGGAAGACACTCGAGGATCGGGGGGAGCCGAGCACCCTACGTGCCGCCACATCGCATGCCCTGGGCTCCGGTCCCGAATCTCGCAGCCCAATAGGCACGTCGATCAGCACCACACCGTCGTCGCGCCATATAACCACGTCGTGGATGTCGGGCAGGACGCGAACCTCACACGCTTCGCCGGGCGACAGGGCGACCGCGATCCACCCGAAGCGGCAACCATCAACACCGACTACGGTCTTCATACCCTCCGTCATCGATACGCCGACATGATCTCGTCCGAAGCGCGCTTCACACTGCCATCCCGTCGAACGAGGAGCCCTTCGGAGAAGATGCGCCCGATCGCCCGGATACTGATGAAACTCGGTCTGGACAACGTGTGGACGAGTACGGAGACCGCAACGAGGGCATCGCCGTCGTCGAGTTCCTCACGGTAGGTGGCCAGACTGACCTTGTGGCCCTCGATCAGCTCGTGCTCGTAATGCTCGACCGGAACGGCGTGCAGGTCCGCCGGCAGCCGCTGTCGCCAGTCGTCGAGCCGGGCTTCGACGATCCCGCAGGCGAGCTCCTGGATGGCATCCCGATACGGCTGGCTGCAGTCGCACTGCCCGATCCCGATTCGGAAGACCATCGTGTTGCACCCTTCGCGTTAGCCGCCTCTCCGATGACCTCGAAGTTCCGGCTCACCGCGTCCTGTCTCATGGTTTCGGTGGCGAATGTGTCCTCTCCGCCCGCCGTGTACCGCTCGATCTTTTCCGCGCATTCGAGAATGTGGGCGAGCTGCACTCGCGGGTCCTTGGTCACAGGGACCGGGCCTCTCTGAGAATCCGCTACTTGAGCAACCAATAGAGGCCGTCCTCGGTCACCACATCCACCGACCTGCCCAAGACGTGCTCGAGCTCCTCGACGAGCCCAGTCGGGAACTACGGGGAAGCCTGCTCGCCCACGTCAACTAGCAGATCAATGTCGCTTCCTTCGCTCGCCTCACCACGCACCGCGGACCCGAAGACACGAACGAGGTGCGCACCGTGCTTCTCGGTGATGCGGAGAGTCTCCTCGCGCTTCTCATAGAGCAGCTCCGTCACAGTCATAACCGTCCGGTACGCTAGCAGATCGCGTTGAAGCGTCTGCTCTCAACCCTTGCTGGCAGAAGCGACGAGCGCCTCTTCTGAAATCTCGCGCTCCTGGGGCGGCGTGTCCCCACGCCCCTCCGGGAGGAACTCATCGGGCAGACCGGCCAGCAGCTCGAAGGCGCGGGAGCGGCCCTTGGCAGGCTCGCGCAAGACGATTTCGTCGCCACGGCGAAGGTTCTCCAACTCCTTGCCGAGGTGGTGCTCTCAGCGCTGGCTGGCCTCGGCGTAGATGGTCTGCAGACAGGGGACGTTGAGGGCGTCGAGGTCGGGGCGCATCGCGTCGGCGAAGGCCAGACGCTCGGCCGGGTGGGAGTGGCACACCGCCAGGGTGACCATTCCGGCGTCCTGGGCGGTGGCGAGCCCGGGCACGGAGTCCTCGATAGCCAGCACCTCGTGGGGGTGGATCAGCCGATCGGGCAACGGCGGCCGCGAGTTCAGCCGCTCCTGGGCCAGCAGATAGCCGCGGGGATCGGGCTTGCCGTAGGGCATGTCGTCGGCCGCGACCAGCACCTTGAAGAGCTCGCGCACGCCGGCCTGCTGCAGGGCCGCCTCCATCTCCTCGTGGGTGGCGCCGCTGACGATTCCCAGCTTGAGCACGGCGGCGGACGCCTCGCGGGCCAGCCGCAGGGCGCCGCCCGCGCCATCCTCGCCGCGCCGCGCATCCTGCTGCTCGACGAGGCGACCTCGAGCCTCGACACCGAAAGCGAGGCGTTCATCCAGGAGAGCCTGCAGGAGCTGCTCGAAGGGCGCACCACCTTCGTCATCGCCCACCGCCTCTTCACCATCCGGCGCGCCGACCTGATCCTGGTGATCGAGGACGGCCGCATCGCCGAGCGCGGCCGCCACGACGAGCTCATCGCCCGCGGCGGCCGCTACCACAAGCTCTACACCGTGCAGGCGCGGATCTGACTGCGGGGCTCCCGGGGGGACTCACCGCTCGATCGGCTCGTCGAGAGCTGCTACGACACGGGCAAGGGGCAATGGGAGGAGGGCCGAGAGCCCCGCCTGGTAGAATAGGATCGTGGAAGATGCAGGATCCGAGCGTCGGCGACGAGCCCAGGAGAGGTCGTCGTGGCCGCTTCGCCGGTTCCGACTCGGATCCGAGCCCAGCGACGACCTGCGAGGCCAGACCACGGCGGAGGAGC
>JBOGJI010000095.1:0-1907 GCA_050747865.1 Thermoanaerobaculia bacterium | reverse complement strand
GGCTGGCCCGGCCCGACGGCGCGAGCGCCGCGCAGCCGGCGCCGCTGCTGCTGTGGGTGCACGGCGGCCCGCTCGCGTCGTCGGACCCGGCCGGGAAGACCTCGAGGCGATCGGGGTGAACGTCATGCGAGGTCACCCGCCAGACCCCGGGTCCTGGAGACCGCGCTGCGGACGTCGGCGAGCGCCCTGGGCCGGTCTCGGCGTGCTGCGCGAGGCGGACGCCGGCTGATGCGGGTCTTCGTGCCGGCGGAGGCGACGTCGACGGTGAGCACCTGACCGGTGGGCCCCGCGTGACTCGTGACGCCGTTGGTCCACGTCAGCAGCTGGCGGGCTCGATTGCTCCGTCCCGGTCGGCTGCGGCTGCGTCCTGTCGGCGGTCCGCCGCGTCAGGTTCCGTAGCGTCGGTTGCCGTGGGCCCGTGGTCCCGTAGTGCGCGCCAGGCGAGCGCCGCGGCCGTCACGGCGATGACTGCGGAGATCAGGGCGACCACGTGTATGCCGCTGACGAACGCGTTCTGTGCGGCGTCGAAGAGCTGCGTGCCGATCGTGCCGGGAAGGTGGTCGGCGACCCCTGCCGCCGCGCCGAGGGTGTCGCGCGCCGCTGCGGCCGCGTCGACGGGCACGTCGGTCGGGAGCGACTGGTCGAGCTGCCCCCGGTAGACCGCGACGCCAACGCTGCCCATGATGGCGATGCCGAGTGCCCCGCCCAGCTCTGCGCCGGTCTCGGAGATGCCTGACGCGGCGCCGGCCCGCTCGGGCGGTGCCGAGCCGACGATGAGCTCGGTCGTGAGGCCGAACACGGGTGCGAAGCCGAGGGAGATCACCAGGGACGCGGTGACCAACGTGGCGAGCGCGGCGTCGTTGCGCCCGACCTGGGTCAGCATGACCATCCCCACGGCTGCGACCGCGAGGCCGCCGGCGATGAGACGCCTGGCGCCGACCCGCCCGGCGATGCGCGGGGTCAGCTGGGATCCGATGACGAAGCCGAGCGCCGACGGCAGGGACCACAGGCCGGCCTCGAGCGGCGACAGGCCCAGCACGAGCTGCAGGAACTGCGCGATGAACAGGAAGTAGCCGAACACGACGAAGATCGCCAGGAAGTTGACCGCGAGCGCGGCGTTGAAGGCACGGATACGGAACAGCCGGACGTCGATCATCGGATCGGGCAGCCGTCGCTGGCGACGCACCCACACGACTCCGAGGCCGACGCCGGCGAGGATGGCCAGGACATGCGCCGGCGCCAGGCCGCCCTGCGCGATGCCCTTGAGGCCGTAGATGATCGACAGCACGGCGGCCACCGACAGAGCGGCGCTCACCAGGTCGAGCCGGCCGGCGTCGGGGTCGCGGTACTCGGGCAGCACGCGGGGACCGAGCACGAGCAGTGCGATCATCACCGGCAGGGCCAGCAGCAAGACCGAGCCCCACCAGAACAGCTCGAGCATCACGCCGCCGAGGATCGGACCCACCGCGCTGCCGGCCGAGAAGCTGCCGATCCACACGCCGATGGCGATCGACCGTTGCTTGGGGTCCTGGAACATGTGGAAGATCAGCGACAGCGTCGAGGGCGCCAGCGTGGCCCCGGCGATGCCCAGCAGCGCACGGGTCACGATCAGCATCTCGGCGCTGACCGAGAACGCGGCCAGCACCGACACGGCGCCGAAGGCCGCGGCGCCCACCATCAGGATGCGCCGCCGACCGATGCGGTCGCCCAGCGTACCCATGGTCACCAGCGCGCCGGCGACGAAGAAGCCGTAGATGTCGATGATCCACAGCATCTCGGAGCTGCTCGGCCGCAGGTCGGCGCTGATCGCCGGCACCGCGAGATGCAGCACCGTCAGGTCCATCACGTACAGCAGGCAAGCAAGCGCGAGCACGGTCAAGCCGACCCACTCCCGGCGCCCGGCCCGG
>JBOGJI010000094.1:0-21740 GCA_050747865.1 Thermoanaerobaculia bacterium | reverse complement strand
GATCGAGCCAGGCATTGCCCGGGAGATGCCCGCGCGCCTGCTCGACCAGGCGGTTCAGCTCGTAGAACCCGGTACGCGAGGCATGGGTGTCGCCGGGCGAGTGGTCGCCCGCCGGCACCTCGCAGTCCGTGCCCGGCCCGGCCCCGAGGTCGAGGTCGCCGCTGGCCGCCGACTCGGTGATCGCGCCGCAGTTGTCGTTCATCCGGGTGTAGCGCCCGGAGAGCGTGGTGGCGAGCGTCCCCGCTCTGCACGCGGCCGCGTTGCCCCCGGTGTCGGTGAATCCGACCGGCTCGCCGTCGAGGGCGAGGTCCGCGAACGGCATCGGGTACCCCGGCTGCTCGACGCCGTCCGGCGGCACGCCGTCATTGCTGACCGGGTAGATGCCTCCCTTGACCCGGCGCGAGGCGTACTGATTGGTGTCCTGGAAGGTCAGCAGCTCGCCGCTGTGGGCGTCCACCAGGGCCTCCCAGGTCCCGTGGTCGCCGGCGAACTTCGGCGTCAGCACCCAGACCAAGCGGTGCTCGATACCCGTCCCCGGCACCAGCCCGTCGTCCTCGCGGCGTGAAGAGACGGGCAGGATCTCCAGCCTCGCCTCTTGACGGAAGGCGTCGATCGGGATGCCGCCGAGGTGGGCGGCCAGGACGTCCCGCGCGGCCTCGCCCGAGATCCGCGGCGTCGCGTCGAGCGCCGGATCGCCCCAGTTGCGCTGCCCCACGAGGACGAGGTTGCCACTGTTGACGGTGGCCTTGATGAAGGCCCCGCGCACGGGCAGACCCCGGTAGGTGCGGCCGACATGGATCTGGACCAGCCGCTCGCCGGGCGCCGCGACCCGCGGCGCCGCCAGCTCCGCGACGTCGAAACGAAGCGCCGGGGCGTTCAAGGCGAGGAAGCCGTGAAACGACTCCCACACCGCCAGCTCGCGCTCGCGGGCGTCCCGAGGCGCCAGTCGTCCGAGGTCGGACCAGCTCAGCTGGTTGCCGACCCCGCCGCCAGGCACCAGCGGCCGGGACAGGATCAAGGAGCCCCAGCGGCCGGTGCGCAGGTCGAGATAGGCGTGACCCGGATCGACTCCCAGGCTCGCCAGCTCGGCGCCCAGGGCGGGCGTGAGCGTCACCGGCAGCTCGTGCAGTGGGCGAAAATGACTGGCGAAGTCGAGATCGGAATGCCGGAAGTGTTTCTGCCGCAGCGGGCTCTCACGATCGGGCTGGACGATCGCGCCGCCCCCCGTGGCGGCCAGCGCGCAGGCGACGGCGACGAGACAACGACGGATCATGGGGCACCTCCTCCCGGATGAAAGATGCCAGTTCGGTCCGCCCGCCGTCGAGAATCTCCCTCACGGGCACCGAGGAGCGTTTCCCACGAGGCCGGCGGCAGCCCGGTCCGGCCAACCAATAGAGACTACGCTCATCGTCGTTTCTTCGCAAGGCTAAGAATGCACGACCGCTCGCGTGTCGAGCAGCTCCGCGAGGACCGAGGTGGACAGCAGGGCGCCTCGCGCCGTGAGGCGCACGTTGCCGCCGTCGATCTCGACGTACGGCCGCAGGTCGCGGCAGCGTGACAGCAGTGTCGGCACCGGGAGCTCGAGATCTCCGGCCAGCCGCTCGACCGGTAGACCGCCGGCGAGGCGCAGACCCAGGAACAGCCGCTCTTGCGCCGGATCGCTGGGCACCGGCTCGACCCGCGCCGGGTCCTCGACGTAGGCGGTCAGATCGCGCGGATGGGCGAAGCGCCTGCCGCCGATCAGGGAATGGGCCGCCGGTCCCAGGCCGAGACAGGGCTGGCAGCGCCAATACTTCAAGTTGTGGCGGCTCTCGCGGCTGGGTCGCGCGAAGTTCGAGATCTCGTAGCGCTCGAGCCCCGCGGCCGCCAGCCGCTCGACCAGCCACAAATAACGGTCCGCCTGCTCGTCTTCGGAGGGGAAGAGCCGCGGGCGCCGGCGCCGCAGTAGATCGACCTCCTGGCCGGCATGGATCTCCAGGATGTAGACGCTCAGGTGCTCGGGCGCGAGCGCGATCGCCCGCTCGACGGTGGCGCGGAAGCCGGCCCGGGTCTGGCCGGGGAGCCCGAGGATGAGATCCAGGCTCAGGTTGGTGAAGCCGGCGACCCGCGCGTCGCGCACCGCCCGCTCCGCCCCGCGGGCGTCGTGGCGCCTGCCGATGAGGCGGAGCTCGCGGTCCTGCAGCGACTGGACTCCGAGGCTCAGGCGGTTGATTCCCGCGCGGCGAAAGCCCTGCAGCCGCTCCGGGGTCAGGTCGCTGGGATTGCACTCGGCGGTGATCTCGGCGTCGCCCGCGATCCGGAAGCGTTGCCGCAGATGCTCGAGGACCTCCGCGAGCTGCGGCGGCGTGAGCAGCGACGGCGTGCCGCCGCCCAGGAATACCGTGTCCACGGCGCGCCCGTGGAGCTCCCCCCACCCGTCGATCTCCCGGTGCAGCGCAGCGAGGAAGCCTGCCATCCGTCCGTCCTGCATGCCGACGCGGTAGAAGTCGCAATACCGGCACCGCGTGCGACAGAACGGTACGTGGAGGTAGATCCCCAGACGCTCGGTGCCGGTGTCTGCCCGGAGGGGGTTCGTGGCGGCCAAGCTCGTCGGCCTCAGAGGCGCAGCGCCGCCCGGACCCGCGCGCCGAGCAGTGCCAGCCTGTCCATGGGCTCGTTGCTGAAGACGAAACGCACGTGGCGCTCCGCCACCTCGTCGCCCCAGCCCCGCATCGGCGTGGCCGCGACCTTGTGATCGAGAAGCCGACGAGACGCCTCCTCGCAGTCGAGGCCCAGAGCCGCGACGTCGAGGAGCAGCGACCACCCTCCGCCCGGCCGCACCGTCGGCAGGCCCGTGAGCTGGCACAGCGTCTCGTCCCGGCGGCGCTGCCACTCCGCGTTGACGGCCGCCAGGTCCGCGTCGGACTCGTCGAGGGCGGCGCGAGCGCCGATCTGGCAGAACCCGCTCGGCACCAGCCCATTGTAGATCTGGACGCGCGCCACATCGCTCGCCAGCTCCCCCGGCGCGACGACCCAGCCGATGCGCCAGGCGATCATGCGTTGCTCGAACGACGGCGCACCCACGGTCACCGTTCGATCGCGCATCGCGGGGAGAGCAGCGGGGTGTCGGATCGGCCGCCCGTCGAACAGGACGCCTTCGAAGCCGGCCCAGTAGAGCAACCACAGGTCCCGTTCGCCGCAGATCGAGGCGACCGCCTGCCACTCCTCGTCGCTCGCCACCCAGCCGGACGGAAACGACGCGTTGTTGAGGAAAACGACGCGGGTACGGCTCGTCACCGCGCCGCGCACGAGATCGACGTCGAGCCGCCATGCGCCGTCCTCCACATGCAGCGGGACCAGACGCGGCACCGCCCCCACCAGGCGCACCCGGTTGAGCATGCCGGCGTACGTGGGATCGGTGAGGACGACCTCGTCTCCCGGGTCGGTCAAGCAGAAGAGGGCGTCGAGCATCGCATCGCCCTCCCCGCTGGTGATCACGATCTCCCGACCGGCGTCGTAGCGCGGTCCGCCGCGACGCTCGATGGTTGCCACCACGGCCTGCTTGAGGTCGTCACGGCCGGTGAACGGCAGCCAGCTGTTCGCCTCGTCTTCGCCGATCGCCGACCGTGTCGCCTCGATCGCGGCTGCCGGAGGCTGGAGATCGGTGTCGAGGTTCTCCATGCGCAGCACGTCCGGGTCGTCGCCGGCCGCCGCCGCGACCCGATCGATGTGGAAGCCCGGGATGGATGCGAGCCGTTGAACGCTCATCGGCCCCCTCGCGCGCCGGGCCGGTCAGCCGACAGGTACTCACGCTCCAGATCCTCGAGGATCGGCGATCGTCCGTCGCGTGCGAACGCCTCCAGGATCTCGCGGGTCTCGGCGTCGAGCCAGATCACGATGCCGAGGTCACCCTCGCGAGCGAGTCTCTCCAGGTCGTGCTCGCATCGATCGATGTTGCGCGCCGCCGCCCACAGAATCTCGCTGCGCCCAACCGGTCGGCGCAGACGCCGGCTCAGATCGCCGATGCGGAAGAGCAGAGCGGCCAGCCGCCGGTTGCCGGCGACGCCGGGAGCGGCCGGCAAAGGGCGCGGCGGGAAGACGCCCAAGCCGTGCGTGACGACCCTTTGGTGGAAGTCTCGCTCGTCGGCCGCTTGTCCGTGGAACAGCGCGGCGAAAGCCTCCTCGTCGCCCTCTTCGGCAAGCAGCCGCCGCTGGCGAGGCGCGAGCTCGACGACCGCGGACAGCACGCCCTGGACGCCGGCGGTCGCCAGCACTTGCAGGCCAGGCCCGATCAGCTCCGCCGTGTCCGTCCTCCCCGGGATCAGGGGCCACAGCGCCCAGGCGCCGGCCGGCACGTCGGCCAGGGCCTCGGCGTCCCCGGCGAGCAGCGGCTCCGTGAGGTCGTAGAGACTCAGACTCTCGGCTCCCTTCGCCTCACCCGGCAGGCGCTGTGCCACGATGGGGGCCCCCGCGGACACGAGGCCGTCGACCAGGGCGTCGCGCCGGGCTCGCCATGCGACCGCCGTCGGCGGCAGGCCGACCACGTCGTCATACGCCGGCGGCGCGGGAAGCAGGGGTTCGATCGCCTCGGCGGACGCCGGCGCCTCCGCGTCCACGAGGCGGTTCTGCGCCACATCGATCCATCGCGTTGACGGAGCCGGCCAGCGCGCCGGCGTCCAGCGGATCCACAGGCGCGCGGGATCCGGCAGCGTCTCCCTGAGCCGCAAGGGAGCGGTCCGTTCGCTGCGCAGGCCGGCCGCCTTCACGGCGTTCCCCGCGCCGCCAGCGACCGTTCGACGTATTTGGCCAGGATGTCGACTTCGACGTGGACCTGGTTCTCAGGCTGCAGGCGGCCCAGAGTCGTGGCCTCCAGGGTGTGCGGCAGGAGGGCGACGGAGAAGCTCTCGTCTCCCAGGCCGGCCACCGTCAGGCTGACCCCATCGAGCGTCACCGACCCCTTCTCCACCACATAAGGGGCCAGTCCGCGCGGCAGGGCCAGGCTCATCACCCGGTGGCCGCCCTCGGCTTCCACCGACAGCACCGTCAGCGTGCCGTCGACGTGTCCCTGCACCCAGTGGCCGCCCAGCGGGTCGCCGACCCGCAGCGCGGGCTCGAGATTGACCCGATCATCCCGCGACAGCCCGCCGAGCAGCGTGCGCCGCAGGGTCTCCAGGCCGAGCTCGACGCGGGTGAGCCCGTCACGGCTCGTCAGCACGGTCAGGCAGACGCCCTGCACCGCCAGGCTGTCGCCGACGCGCAGGCGCTCGCCCAGCTCGTGGCTGTGCTCGAGCGCGAGGAGCAGTCCCCCCGCGTCGGAAGGGCGCGGCGGGCTCGCTACCCGGCCCAGCTCGACGACAATTCCCGTAAACATCCGCTGCGCAAGCCTTCGAGGATCAGGTCGTCGCCGCGTCGGCGTGTCGTCAAGCCTTCGAGCCGCGGCGCCGCGGCCAGGGCCTCGACGCCGATCCCGGCCAGCGGCCCCGGAGCCGTCGCGCCGCCGATGAGCAGCGGCGCGCAGACCGCGCAGACACGGTCGTACAGCCCGGTGGCCCCAAACAGGGCGGCCACTGTCGGCCCCCCCTCGACCAGCACACTACCGATGCCCCGTCCGTGAAGATCCGCCAACACCGTGGCGGCGGTCACGCGCTCCTGCTCGACGATCTCCGCGCCGCTCGCCGCCAGCGCTCGCGCCTGTGACCGGGGCGACGCGGATTCAGTGTACAGGAGCACCGTTCCCGGCTGCGCGAACAGCCGGGCGTCAGGGGGCACTCGCAGCCGCCGGTCCAGGACCACGCGCACGATCTCGCCGCCGGCGTGGCCGAGCCGGCGGTTCAAGCGCGGATCATCGGCCAGCACCGTCCCCGAGCCGACCAGGATCGCATCGTGCAGCTCGCGCAGGTCGAGCGCCCAGCGGCGCGCCCGGTCGCCCGAGATCCACTGGCTCTCGCCCCGCGCCGTCGCCACCCTGCCGTCCAGGCTCATCGCCCACTTCAGGGTCACCTGCGGCCGGCCCAGGACCTTGGGCACGAGGTAGCGCAGGTTGAGACGCATGGCCTCCTCGGCGAGCGGTCCCCACGCCACCTCGATTCCGGCGGCGGCGAGCTTCCGGAAGCCGCCGCCCGCCACCCGCGCGTCGGGATCGGGGTGGCAGGCGACCACTTTCGAGACGCCCGCCGCGATCAGGGCGTCGGTGCAGGGCGGGGTACGCCCGTGGTGCGCGCAGGGCTCGAGAGTGACGTGAACCGTGGCTCCGCGGGCCAGCTCTCCAGCCGCCTCGAGAGTCACGACCTCGGCGTGTGGACCGCCCGCGCGGCCGTGGAACCCCTCGCCGACGACCCGGCCGTCGCGCACGACGACCGCACCCACCATCGGGTTGGGAGCAGTCTCGTATCGACCCTTCCAGGCGAGTTGCAAGGCTCGCTTGAGGTACACCCTCAGATGCTATCCGAGCAGGGCGGCGGCGAACTCGCGCGGATGGAACTCCACCAGGTCCTCGGGGCGTTCCCCGACACCGAGGTAGAGGATCGGCATCCGCAGCTCGCGGGCGATGGCCACCGCCACGCCCCCTTTGGCGGTGCCGTCGAGCTTGGCGAGCACCACGGCGTCCACCGGCGTGATGCGGTGGAACTCGCGCGCCTGCACGATCGCGTTCTGGCCGGTGGTGGCGTCGAGCACCAGCAGGGTCCGTTGCTGGAACCAAGCCGTCTCCCCGCCGCCGTCCGTCGCGGCCCGCTCGATGACGCGCCGCACCTTGGCGAGCTCGGCCATCAGGTGGTCCTTGGTGTGCAGCCGCCCGGCGGTGTCCACCACCACCTCGTCGACCTTGCGCGCGCGTGCCGCCGCCAGGGCGTCGAAGACCACGGCGCCGGGATCGGCCCCGGCGGCTTGCCGGATCACGTCGACCCCGAGCCGCTCGCCCCAGGTGACGAGCTGCTCGATGGCGGCGGCACGGAAGGTGTCGGCGGCGGCGAGCAGCACCCGCCGGCCCTCGTCCTGCGCCCGGCGGGCCAGCTTGGCGATGGTCGTCGTCTTGCCGGCGCCGTTGACGCCGACGACCAGGGTGACCACCGGCCCCACCCCCAGGGGCGCCGGCCGCGGGGCGTCGAGGAGCAGCACGGCCACCTCGTCGACCAGCCGCTGGCGCAGCCGCACCTCGTCCTTCGCCTCGAACCTCCTGATGTCGCCGCGCAGGGACTCGATGAGCTCCATCGCGGTCTTCACCCCCAGGTCGGCGCCGATCAGGGCCTCCTCCAGGCCCTCCAGGGTCTCCTCGTCGATCACCCCCCGGTCGCTCACCGCGGCGCCGATGCGATCGAGCAGCTCCTCGTGGGTCTTGCTGAGTCCCTGCTTGAGCTTGCTCCAAAGCCCCCGCGGCCGGGGCGCGGCCTCCTCGAGGTCCGCGGCAACCGCGAGCTCGTCGTAATCGCTCATCGCCGTGATGATACTGGGACCCAAGCGGGCCCTGATGCAGAACGGCTAGCTAGGCACGCAGCCCGCGCGCTGCTTCTTCGCGCCGGATCGCCAATATGAGGGATCGGTTCATCTGCAGTGCCGCGATTGTGGCCCGATCCTCCGATCGTTTTGACCAAGATGGTTTCGCGGCGTATACTGCATGACCAACTTGGACCATGGAGTGAGCCATGCCTCATCCCAAGACCGTCACCCACCCCGTGAACATCGCCGAGGCCAAGGCACGTCTGCCGGAGCTCGTCCAACGGGCGGCCCACGGCGAGGAGATCATCATCGCGCGCAGCGGCAAGCCGCAAGCGCGCCTCGTGCCGCTGGCATCGAGCCCGCCCCGCGTGCCGGGGCGTGGGGCAGGTCAGTGGGAGATCGCAGGGGACTTCAACGAACCCCTGCCGGACGAGCTGCTGGCCGCCTTCGAGGGGCGCGGGAAGTGAAGCGCCTGCTCCTCGACACGGAAGCCCTCATCTGGTGGGATGTCAACGATCCGCGCCTGGGCGGCTACGCCCGCGCGGCGATCCAGGACGCGGACGAGGTCTACGTGAGCGCCGCTTCCGCTTGGGAGATCGCGATCAAGGAGGCGCTCGGCAAGCTCCGCACGACCCGTCGGACTTCGGAGGCCGTCTCCGATGGCGGCTTCCGCGAGCTCTCCATCCGTTTTGAGCATGCCGAGGCCGTCGGCGCGTTGCCACAGCTTCACAAGGACCCGTTTGACCGCCTGATCGTCGCCGTCGGCCGCGTCGAAGGATGCACCATCGTGACTAGCGACCCAAAGTTCCAGGGCTACGACGTCCCGCTGGTCGACGCGCGTATCTAGCCTCGATGCTGCGACCAAGCCGTCAAGGTCGCGCATGCCCGTGACTCCTTTCCGGTTGCGGTGAAACGGGTTACCACCCCGTGCCCGACGGAGTGGCAAGACACGGTGGACTATGCGCCCACGCGATCAATAACGATTGGACGATAGGTCGAAGGTGGCACGGTGTCAAGAATCTGCAACCGCGGTGTCCGGACCGGCACTACGAATCGCGCCGCGGGTCGTGGAGAAAGGCCTCGAGCTGCCGCCGAACCTCGTCCTCGAGCAGAACCGCCGCCGGGTCGACCACACCCAGAGCGCGCGGCAAAACCCATGGCAGTCCCGACTCACGGGCCTTCTTGTCGCGGCGCATCAGCGCCATGAGGCCTTCGACGGAGATGGGGGGAAGGGGCGGAAGCTCCAGCCAGCGCAGGAGCTCACGGACGCGCCGGGCCGTCACGGCGTCGAGGCCGCGGCGAGTCGCGAGGCGCAAGGCGAAGAGGAGGCCGTAGGCCACGGCCTCGCCATGCCGGAGACCGTGGTAGTCGGCCGCGGCCTCGAGGGCGTGCGCCAGCGTGTGGCCGAGGTTGAGCACGCGGCGGCGGTCTCCCTCTTCTGGATCCGCCTCGACGATGCGGATCTTGGCGGCGATCGCGCCCGGCAGCACCGCCAAGGCGGCGGCAACTTCGCCCTGCAACAGGCCGCCCCAAACCTCCTCTACCCGCTCGAAGAGGGCCGCGTCCTCGGCCAGCGCGATCTTGAGGATCTCGACCGCGCCGCAGCGCCACTCGCGCAGCGGCAGGGAGGCGAGCGGCCGCGGGTCGACGACGACCGCATGCGGGTGGTGAAACAGGCCGACGATGTTCTTTCCGCCGGGCAGGTCGACGCCGGTCTTGCCGCCGATCGCGGCGTCGGCCTGTGCCAGGAGTGTGGTCGGGACCTGCACGTATTCGATGCCCCGCGCGTAGCAGCCGGCGAGAAAGCCGCCGAGATCGCCAACCGTGCCGCCGCCGAAGGCGATCAGTCGGCTGTCGCGCTTGCCACCGGCGGCGAGCATCTCTTGCCACAGACCCTCGGCCACCGGAAGCCGCTTCGCGGCCTCTCCGTCCGGCGCCATGAGGGTTACGGTGCGCGCCGCCGTGCGCGTGAGCGGGCCGAGCCAGTCGCCCTGGTGCTCGAGGACCGGCGCACTCGACAGGGTGAAGACCGTGCGCCCGCCGAGCCAGGCCGTCAGGCGGCCCTCCGCCTCCTCCAGGGCCCCTTGGCCCACGAGGATCTCCGTAACGCCACGAGGATGGCGCAGGACGAGCTCGTGATGGACTCCCGCTCGGGCTGGGCCGGCCCCAGCGCCGGAGGGCGCTCGCCCGGCGGAGCCGCCGGGCGCTTCAGGTCTCGGAGGGGATGCCACGTTCGTCGTCGCTCGTGCCCTCGCGCACCGCGATCCCCAATCCGGCGAGCTGATCCCGCCCCACCGGCGACGGCGCGCCGGTCATCAGGCAGAGGGCGGAGGTGGTCTTGGGGAAGGCGATGACGTCGCGGATCGACGGCGCGCCGGTCATCAGCATGATCATGCGGTCGAGCCCCAGGGCGATGCCTCCGTGTGGTGGCGCGCCGTAGCGCAGGGCGTCGAGCAGGAAGCCGAACCTCTGCTGTGCCTCCTCGGCCCCGATGCCGAGCAGCTCGAAGACTCGCGACTGCAGCCGCGCGTCGTGGATGCGGATGGAGCCGCCGCCCAGCTCGATGCCGTCCATCACCACGTCGTAGCCGCGGGAGCGGACCTGTCCGGGGTCCTGCTCCAGCAGCTCGAGGTCGCGCGGGTCGGGGGCGGTGAACGGATGGTTGCAGGCGTACCAGCGACCGTCCTCGTCGCTCCACTCGACCAGGGGGAACTCGGTCACCCACAGGAACTCGTGCCGCCCTTCGGGGATGAGCCCGTATTCGCGTGCCAGCTCGTTGCGCAGGGCGCCGAGCGCCGTGGCGACGATCCGCTCGGGCCCGGCCGCCAGCAGGGCGATTCCGCCGGGCTTGAGCCCCAGGCTCTCCGCCGCCCGTCGCGCCTCGCCCTCCTCCAGCGCGCCTTTGACCTGGAACTCCGGGCCGCCTTCCCGCCCGCGCAGGGCGAGCACTCCGGCGGCGCCGTGGCGGCGGGCCAGCTCGGCCCAGCCGTCGACCAACTTGCGGCTCGCTTCGGCGCCGTCCGGCACCGCGAAGCCGCGCACCACGCCGCCGTCGGCGACCGCCTGGCGGAAGCCGCGGAAGCCGCTCTCCCCCAGGGTCTCGGTCAGATCGACGATCTCGCAGCCGAAGCGCAGATCGGGACGGTCGGTGCCGTAGCGCCGCATGGCCTCGGCCCAGGTCAGGCGCGAGAACGGATCCGGGGGTTCGATGTCGACCAGGACGAAGACGCGCCGCAACATGCCCTCGACCACCTGGAAGACCTCCTCCTCGTCGACGAACGACAGCTCCAGATCGATCTGGGTGAACTCCGGCTGCCGCTCCGCGCGCAGGTCCTCGTCGCGGAAGCAGCGGGCGATCTGCACGTAGCGCTCCATCCCCGAGACCATGAGGAGCTGCTTGAAGAGCTGCGGCGACTGCGGCAGGGCGTAGAAGCTGCCGGGATGGACGCGGCTGGGCACCAGGTAGTCGCGCGCGCCCTCCGGCGTCGAGCGGGTGAGGATCGGCGTCTCCAGGTGCACGAAGCCCTGCTCGTCGCAATATTTCAGGATCTCCAGCGTCGCCCGGTGGCGCAATACGAGGTTGCGCTGCAGCTCGCGGCGGCGCAGGTCGAGGTAGCGGTAGGTCAGGCGCGTCTCCTCGCTCGCCTGACCCCTTTCGTGGGGGGTGAACGGCAGGGGCTCGGCCGGGGAGAGGACTACGAGCGCCTCGGCCGCGACCTCGATCTCGCCGGTCGGCATGTCAGGGTTGACGGCCTCGGGGGCGCGGGCGGCAACCGTGCCCGTTACTTCGATCACCCATTCCAGCCGCACCGGCTCGAGGGCACGCTCGACCTCCGGCACCTCGTCGCGGCGCACCACGACCTGGGCCACGCCGCTGCGGTCCCTCAGGTTGAGGAAGGTGAGCGCCCCGTGGTCCCGCCGCTGGTGCACCCAGCCGGCCAGCCGAACCCGCTTGCCCACGTCCTGCAGTCCCAGGCTCCCCGCCGGACTACGCTTCATGCCGTCGCCTCCTCGCGCAGCAGCACCGCCAGATCGTCGCGGCGCACCCGCCGCTGCTCTCCGCTCCCCAGGAACCGCACCGTCGCCTCCCCCACCGCCAGCTCCTCGTCTCCCAGCAGCACGACGCTGGCCGCGGCGGCGCGATCGGCGCGCTTGAGCGCGCTCTTCAAGGAGCGGCCGCCCAGCTCGGCGACGGCGGAGCAGCCGGCCCGTCGCAGCTCGTCGGCCAGCCGCAGGGCCTCGAGAGGCGCCACCTCGCCCACCGCCACGACCACGGCCGGGGGCGCCGTTCCCCGCCGCTGCGGCGAGTCCCCGGGCAGCACCTCGATCAGCCGGTCCAGGCCGAGGGCGAAACCGATCGCCGGCGTCGGGCTCCCTCCGATCTCCTTGATGAGCTGATCGTAACGGCCGCCGCCGACGATGGCGTCCTGCGCCCCAAGACCCTCGGCGACGATCTCGAAGACCGTCTCCGTGTAGTAGTCGAGCCCGCGCACCAGGCCGGGCTCCATGCGGTAGCGGACGCCCACGGCCTCCAGCCCCTCACGCACCGCCTGCAGGTGGGCACGGCTGGCGGCGGTCAGGCTGTCCTCGATCCGGGGCGAGCCGGAGAGGATCTGCCGGTCGGCTTCCACCTTCGAATCGAGGATGCGTAGCGGGTTGGTCTCCAGGCGGCGCCGGGAGTCTTCGGACAGCCGCTCCCCGTGCGGTTGCAGGTACTCGACCAGGACGGTACGGTACGCCGCGCGGGACGCGCCGTCCCCGACGCTGTTCAAGAGCACCGTCAAGTCCGCGAAGCCGAGAGACTCGAGGAAGCGCACCAGCATCACCAGCAGCTCGACGTCGGCCAGCGGCGAGTCCTCGCCGATCAGCTCGGCGCCGACCTGCGAGAACTGGCGATAGCGCCCCTTCTGGGGACGCTCGTAACGGAAGTGGGGGCCGATGTAATAGAGGCGCAGGGGCGCCGGCAGCTCGGCGAGGCCGTGCTGCACGTAGGCGCGGGCGACCGCCGCCGTGCTCTCGGGGCGCAGGGTGAGGCCGCGGCCCTTGCGGTCGGTGAAGCTGTACATCTGCTTGCCGACCACGTCCGTGCACTCCCCCACCGAACGCACGAAGAGCTCGGTCTCCTCGAACACGGGGGTGCGGATCTCTCCGTACCCGAAGCGGTGGAACACCTCGCGCGCGGTCTCCTCCACCGCCGCCCAGACGGCGGTCTCCGGCGGCAGCAGATCCCGCGTCCCCTTGACGCTCTGGTACTTCTTGGTCATCGTCACGACACCGCGCTGTACGCGGCGCCGCCAGCGCCGCAAACGGGAGGCGACGCTACCGCACCGGCGGGGGAACCGCCAGCCGGCGCGGGACTGCGTTCGTAGAATCCGATGATGACCGCGACCGACGTGTTGATCCCGGCCTACAACGAGGAGGCGTCGCTGCCCAAGGTGCTGACGGACCTGCCGCGCGACGGCGTCCGGCGTGTGGTCGTCGTCGACAACGCCTCCACAGACGGCACCGCCGTGGTTGCCGCGGCCGGCGGCGCCGAGGTGCTGCACGAAGACCGTCCCGGCTACGGCAGCGCCTGTCTGCGCGGGATCCGACACTTGGCGCAGGATCCTCCCGATGTCCTGACCTTCCTCGATGCCGACTACTCCGACCACCCGCAGGAGCTTCCCCTGCTCGTGCAGCCGATCACCGCGGGCGAGGCCGATCTCGTCATCGGCTCCCGCGTCCTCGGGCGCCGCCAGCCGGGGGCGCTGCTGCCCCAGGCCCGGCTGGGCAACTGGCTCGCCTGCCGGTTGATCCGCCTGCTCTACGGTCTCCGCTGCACCGACCTGGGGCCGTTTCGCGCCATCCGCTGGGACGCCCTCGAGCGGCTGCAGATGCGCGACCGCGACTTCGGCTGGACCGCCGAGATGCAGGTCAAGGCCGCCCGTCTCGGGTTGCGGGTGGTGGAGGTGCCGGTCTCCTACCGCCGGCGCATCGGCCGCTCCAAGATCACCGGCACCGTGCGCGGCACGCTGCTCGCCGGTTACAAGATCATCTGGACGATCCTGCGCTACAGTCGCCGGCCATGACCGCGCCCGTGCGCTCCCACGTTGATGTCGAGGTCCGCTACGCCGAGACCGATCAGATGGGCGTGGTGCACCACGCGGCCTACCTGGTGTGGTTCGAGCTAGCCCGCACCCACCACTGCGCCCTCACCGGCCGCCGCTACGCCGACATCGAGGGCATGGGGTATTGGCTGATGGTGACCGGCGTCGACCTCAGGTACCGGCGGGGCGCCCGCTACGGCGACACCGTGCGTGTGGCCTGCTGGATCGACGAGCTGACCAGCCGCACCCTGCGCTTCAGCTACGAGGTGACGCGCGACGAGCAGACCCTGGCGACCGGCCACAGCGACCACTTGTGGGTCCGCATCCGCGACCGCAAGCCCTGCCGGATCCCGCCCGAGCTCGAGCCGGCGTTTCGAGCGCTCTCTCCACCTTCCTAGAACGGAATCGGTTCGGTGCAAAGCAGCCGTTGGGCGAGCACGCTGCGGATCTCGTGCTGCACCGTGTTGTCATCACCGAGCAGAACACCTCTCGGGGCATCGCCTTGATAGGCGACGCCGACGCAGAAGCTCACGGCGTCCGCAGGATCCGGGAACGGTGTATTTCCGCTCATATCCGGATAGGGAACCGAGCGCTCCACGGGTCTTTGCAGGGATATTTCCTTGCGGAACGTATCTCGTGGGCGTAGCAGGGTTGCCGCCCGCGCCTTGGGGAACTCTACGATCGCCGCGCCCCAGGCGCGCTCTCCGATCTCGACGACGCCCGGTCGCTCGCTAGCCTCGATGATCGGACTCTCCGGATTCTCTGCCGAAGCCATCACCACCACCGAAGACTCGCCACCGTTGTAGACCTCGTATCGGATCTCTACCTGGCCTTCGGTGACGTTGAGCTGGCAGCGCAACTCCACGCCTGGCATATCCTCGTGGACAACGGGCGAACCGCTCCGTGGGCCGCTGGCCATGGCCGGATGATCGCACGGAAGGGCTAGTGCCGCCAGAATACCCGTGATCAGCGTCGCCCGACCTGGTCTGCCTCTGACCTTCCCCTCGGATGACGTCATTGTGAGTAGTTGGGGCGATCGGGCAAGCCGAACTCGCCCCGCAGCGCGTTCTCCGTCAGCTCCGCGGGATGATTCGCGTCGGTTTGCTCCGGCGTCCTGGGGTCGCCGTCGTGGTCGTATGGGAGACCCACCGCTACACGCTCGGCGTTGGCGGTGGCTCGGCCGGTCCGGCTTCCGTTGTCCCAACTCTCCGCCCCCGTGTAGCTCCGGAAGTCGATGTTACCCGTTTGAATGTCGTAGGCGTGCGCCAGCTCGTGGTAGAGCACGGCCACCGGCGGGAGGTCGTGGAAGTCGCCGGAGTTGTTCGCCGGATTGGATCGCCCGTTGGTGAAGTTGAGCGAGCTCAGCTGCGGATTGTAGTCGATGTCCGCGTCGGTCCCTGGGCCACGCCGCCCGGTGGCCGGGTCGAGCATCGCGTCGTTCCAGTTGGCGGACCGAGCGGCTCCGTTCTCCTGGCTGTACGTGTGGATGGTCACCGTGTGCCCGGTATCCCGGAACGCCTCGTCGGCGGCGGCGAGACCCTGCTGCCCCGTAGGTGAGGAGCGCAGCGTCTCGATGTCCGAGAGAATGCGCTCGCGCTCATCCGTCGAAAGTCCCGGGCCGAGTTGGATGCTGTCCGCTCCCAGGTCGGGATCGATCTCGATCTCCTTGCGCTCCAGATCGCTCCCCTCGCGGTAACCGCGCACGACATCGTCGCCCTCCTCGACGTAGGCCACGTCGCCGGTGCCACCGCTCACCCGGTCGCTGCCCCGGCCGGCGTAGAAGATGTCCGAGCCGCTTTGCGAGCCGACAGTGCCGCCGTCACCCCCCTCCAGGGCGTCGTCCCCGAGGCCGCCGGAGAGGATGTCGTTGCCGGTGCCGCCCCAGGCCTCGTCGTTGCCCTTCCCTGCATCGACATGGTCGTCCCCGGCGCCGGCGAAGATCGAGTCGCGATCGTTGCCGCCGTAGAGGATGTCGTCGCCTTCCTCTCCCCGGATGAAGTCCTCACCCGCGCCGCCATAGACGTAGTCGCGCCCGGCTCCGGCGAAGAGGGTGTCCTTCCCGGTGCCCCCCTCGATCCGGTCGTCGCCGGCTCCGCCGACGACGAAGTCCTCTCCGTCGTTGCCTTCCAGGGTGAGATTCGCGGTGACGTCGTCGTTGGTGTCGATGAAGTCGTCGCCCGCGCCTGCCCGCACCACCAGGCGGCTCGCTTCCTGTTGCGTGTAAGTGTGTACCTCGCCGTTGATGTCCACGGCGACTTCGCCGGTGCTCTGGTCCTGGCTGATCCGGATGCGGTCGTCGCCGGCCCCTGCGTCGAGTGCGATCCTGCCATCCGGGAGCCGCGTCTCCGTAGCCTCGGCACTGAGGCGCGGAGACGCCGTCGCGAAGTTGAACGACACCGCCGCCGGATGGATGTCCGCCAGCGGCGCGGAGTCACTCCCCAGCTGCCGCGCCGCGGCGGCAGCCACCTCGGTGCGGGCCGCGCTGTCGATCAGGGCGGTAGGCGTTGCCGCCGGTGCGCCGCCGTCTTGGTACGTCGCGCCTGCCGCGCCCGCTTCGGTCGCCTGTGCCGGGGCCTGTACCGTTGTCTCCGTAGCCGCGCTCACCGGGTCGTGCATCGCTGCATTCTCCACTTGACGTCTGATCGCAGCTCGTGCCGCCTACCCCCGTCGCGCCTGCGACAAAGAGGGCGCGGGCCCGGTGGAGACAGGCGCCACCGGGCCCACGCCGATGCCGGGGTCACGGCCATCGAGACCTCGCGAATCGTCGTTTGTCGGGATTGCGTTCACGCTCTCCGCCAACCCTTCTAGATCAAAGTATACGCGCATGCGCATGCGCTGTCAAGTTTCGCAACAGGGCGGTGACGAACGGGAGACGAGCCTACAGCAGCAACACCGCCACGCCGGCCGCCAGGATGACGACGGCGGCGAGCTTGTGCGGCGTCACCGACTCGTGGAAGAACAGATAGCCGAAGGCGACGGCGGAGAACGAACCGAGGGCGCGCTTCAGGGTCTCCACCAGCCCGACCGCGGTGAGCCCCATGGCGAGGAGCTGCAGCCCCAGGGCCACACCGCCCAGGCAGCCGGCGGCGATCAGCAGCAACCCCCCGTGGCGGTCGGTACGCAGCCCGCCGCGCCGCGTGACCGCCAGCGTCGCCAGCATGCCCGCCGCCACGCCGCCGGTGATCACCATGCCGTGCCACGGCGTGCTCGCGTGTCCCAGGGCCAGCTTGTCGAAGGGCAGCGCGCAGGCCCACGCGAGGGCGGTGCCGCACATCAGCGAGCTCCCGGGCTCCCGCCGCAGGGCCCGCCAGAGCCGCACGGGCGTCGGATCGCCTTGCCCGCCCCAGGACAGCCACAACACGCCGATCACCGCCAGCAGGATGCCGCCCCACTGCAGCGGCGTCGGCGTCTCGCCGAGCATCGGCACGGCCAGTAGCGTGGCGAAGACCGGGCTCAAGCCCAGGAACGGGATGGTCAGGCTCAAGGGGGAGCGCCGCACCGCCTCCAGGTAGAGGAGATTGGCGACGATGTTGAGCGCCAGCGAGGTGAGCGCCGGCAGCCAATACGCCGCGTCACGCGGCCCGGCGCCGCCGCTCCCCCACCACCAGATCGCGAACACCGGCAGCGAGCCGGCGGCGAGCCAGAAGAGCAGCGGCACGGTGCGGATGTGATGGGTGAGGAGCTTGCGCAGCAGATCGAGCGCGGCGAACGCCAGGGCGCAGCCGACCAGGGCGAGCAGAGCGGCGACGGGAACGGCCACGGTCGGCGGATTGTAGACTCCCGGTCGGCATGCTCACTGTCGAGACGGTCGCCGACATCCTCGAGCGCCAGGGGCTGCTCAGCGGCGAGCAGCGGCAGCGGCTCGAGCGCGAGGCGCGCTCGCTCCCCGCCGCCTACCGCAGCCCGCGTGCCCACGAGCAGCGCGCCCTGGCCTACGAGCTGGTCGAGCGCCTGCGTTTCCCCTCCGCCGACAGCGCCACCGGCTACCTGGGCGAGCACGAGGTCGCGCAGGCCATCGCCCGCGACGCCGGGCTGCCGTATATCCGCATCGACCCCCTGACGCTGAACGCCGACATCATGGAGTCGGGGATGTCGCGGCCCTTCGCCAGGCGCCACCGCATGTTGCCGCTCACCGTCGAGAACGGCCGCCTGCGAGTCGCCTGCGCCGACCCTCACGACCACGAGGCCATCGACTCCTTCCGCCGCATCAGCGGGCGGGACCTCGAGATCCTGGTCGCCTCGGAGCCCGAGATTCTGCGCTCGATCAACGAGTTCTACGGCCTGCGCCACGCCGTACGGCAGGCCGAGGCCGACCTCAGCCAGGGGATAGACCTCGGCAACCTCGAGGCGCTGGTGCGCCTCAAGAGCGACAGCGAGATCGAATCCAGCGACCAGCACGTCGTGAACGCGGTGGAGTTTATGCTGCAGCATGCCTACGACACCCGTGCGTCCGACGTCCACATCGAGCCCAAGCGGGCGTTCAGCGTCATCCGCTTCCGCATCGACGGCGTGCTGCACGACATCCAGAGCATCCCCAAGGTGGTGCACGACGCGGTGGTGAGCCGCATCAAGACCCTGGCGCGCCTCGACATCGCGGAGCGGCGCCGGCCGCAGGATGGCCGGGTCAAGACGCAGCGCGCGGGCTACGAGGTCGAGCTGCGCGTCTCCAGCCTGCCGGTGGCCTTCGGCGAGAAGCTGGTGCTGCGCATCTTCGACCCGCAGGTGCTGATGCAGGATCTGCCGGCCCTCGGCTTCTTTCCCGACGAGCTGGACACCTTCCGCGACTTCATCGCCCGGCCGCACGGCATCGTGCTGGTGACCGGGCCGACCGGCTCCGGCAAGACCACCACCCTCTATTCGGCCCTCAAGTCCATCTTCGACCGCGAGATCAACCTGGTGACCATCGAAGACCCGATCGAGATGGTCTACGAGGACTTCAACCAGACCGCCGTGCAGCCCAAGGTGGGAGTGACCTTCGCCAGCGCCCTGCGCCACGTGTTGCGGCAGGACCCGGACGTCATCATGATCGGCGAGATCCGCGATGCCGAGACCGCGCAATACGCCATTCAGGCGGCGCTCACCGGCCATCTGGTCTTCTCCACCCTGCACACCAACGACGCCACCTCGGCGGTGACCCGCCTGCACGACCTGGGGCTCGAGCGCTTCCTCGTCAACTCGACCCTCATCGGCGTGGTGGCGCAGCGGCTGGTGCGCAAGGTCTGCCCCCACTGTGCGGTGCCCCGCGACCTCACGGCGCAGGAGATCGAGACGCTGCGGCTCGACGACAGCTCCTGTGGACCGCTCGAGATCCGCGAGGGCACCGGCTGCGGCGAATGCCGCGGCACCGGATACTTCGGCCGCACAGCGATCTTCGAGATCCTCGCCCTCGACGCTGCGCTCAAGCAGTCGATCGACCGCGGCGCCGACGCCTCCACCTTGCGCCGCGAGGCCATCGCTGCCGGCATGCGCACCCTGCGCCAATCGGCCCTCCGCCGCATGACCGAAGGCACCACCACCCCGGCCGAGGTCGTGCGGGTGACCGGCGTGTAGCGGCGCCACGCACGATTTGTGTGTCCCCTTACGGACCGTAGAGGGCGAGGCAGAAGGTTCGGGAGAGGAAGACGGCCATCTGGTCGCGGCTCACCGGGTTGCTCGGGCAATAGTTGCCGCCGCCACAGCCCGCGGTGATGCCGCGGGCCACCAGATCCTCGATCCAGTTGGCGAACAGCGAGGGGCAGGGCACGTCGGCGAACACGCCCGCGCATGCCGGCGGCGCGTAGCCGGGGCTTTCCAGCGTCTTGAGCAGGAACACCGCCATCTGGTCGCGGTTCACCGGACTGCCCGGGCAGTAGTCGCCGTCGCCGCAGCCCGCCGTCACACCGCGGCCCGCCAGCTCCTCGATCCAGTTGCAAAACGGGCTGCTTGCCGGCACGTCGGCGAACATCTCCTCGCCCTCGACGCAGGCGGGAGGCGTGTAGGCCGCGCCCTCCAGCGCCTTGAGCAGAAACACCGACATCTGGCCGCGGGTGCTGGCCGCCGCCGGGCAATACGTCGCCGCCGCGCAGCCGCCGGTCACCCCGCGGTGCAGCAGCGTCTCGATCCAGCGGTAGAACAGACTGGTCCGCGGCACGTCGCTGAAGCTGTCGCCGACGTGCAGTGTCCAGGTCTTGGCGTGGGCCTCATCGGGACTGACCTCCAGCTCCTCGTCCACCGTCGCATCCCAGTGGGAGGCCGGGCGGTCCTGCTCGTCGAGCTGGATCTCCAGCTCGTAACAGCCGGTCCCGGCGTCCCGACAACTGCCCGTTTCGCGGGGAGGGATGGGACCGTAGCTCGCGCCGTCCACCACGATGTCGTACGTCGCCCCGGTGGGGCCCGCGAAGTTCTCCAGGATGCCGTTGGCGACCACGTCATCGATGCGGGGGTTGTGCCATGCGGGGGCCGCCGCGACCCGCTCGTCCGGTTCGAGGACACCGTTGCCGTCGGAGCCGAGGGCTGAAAAGTCCACATCGAGCGCCGCCGGTATGGGAGGCAGGGTGAGGATATAGGCCGCGCCCTGGTCGGTGTTGCCGCCCACGTCGGCTCCGCTCGCTCCCAGCAACGCGGTGTCTCCCGCGACGGCGATGGAGAAGCCGAACGCGTCGCCGGCTGCTCCGTCGTTGGCGCTGAGCTTGACCGGCTCGGTCCACACCCCGCCACTGCGGGCGAACAAGTAGACCGAACCCTGGTCGGTGTTCTCCCCCACGCTGGCATTCGGCGCTCCCACCAGCGCGCTGTCACCTGTGAGGGCGGCGGAGGTGCCGAACTGATCCAGCGCCGCCCCGTCGTCGGCGGTGAGCTTGGCCTGCCGGCTCCACACGTCGCCGCTGCGGGTAAAGACATACGCCGCGCCCTGATCCGCGTTGCCGCCCACGTCGGTTCTCCGCGCTCCCACCAGCGCCGTGTCGCCCGAGAGGGCGACGGATCTGCCGAGCTCACCGGCCGCCGCCTCGCCCGCGGTGAGCTTGGCCTGCTGGTTCCACACTCCGCCGCCGCGCGTGAATACATAGGCCGCGCCCGAGTCGGAGTTGCCGGACAGGAACGCTCCCACCAGCGCCGTGTCGCCATCCAGGGCGACGGACACGCCAAAATAGTCGGCCACTGCCCCGTCGGCCGCAGTGAGCTTCGCCTGCTGGCTCCACACCCCGCCGCTCTCCGTGAAGACGTAGGCGGAGCCCTGATCGGTACTGCTCACCACGTCGTCGAGCAGGGCTCCCACCAGCGCGGTGTTGCCGGAGAGGGCGACGGCCGTGCCGAACAGATCAATGGACGCCCCGTCGTCGGCGATCAGCTTGGCCTGTTGAGTCCACACTCCCTCGCTACGGGTGAAGACGTAGGCCGCACCCCGGTCACTAACGCCGTCCACGTCGGCCCCGCGCATTCCGACCAGCGCGGTATCGCCCGAAAGGGCCACGGATATCCCGAACTCAGCGCCCGGCACTCCGTCGTCGGCGCTGAGCTTCGCCTGCTGGGTCCACACGCCACCGCTGCGGGTGAAGACGTAGGCCGCTTCGGCGCCGAAGGTCCCCACCAGCGCGGTGTCGCCCGAAATGGCCACCGCGTAGCCGAACGCGCCATTCGGTGCGCCGTCGGCTGCCGTGAGCTTGGCTTGTTCCACCCCCGAGTTGATGAGCACGGGATGTGCTGTCTCGCCGCCAGTCGCCGTCGCGGTCGGCGCGGCGAAGAGCACGAGGGCGGTGAGGGGTCTCGCGAGTTTCCTCAGGTTTCCAGTACTCATGGGGCTCTCCTGTGCGTGTAACCAGACGAGATCGTTCGTTTCCTACGGTCCGTAGAGCACCAGGCCGAAGGTGCGGGTGACGAAGGCCGCCATCTGGTCGCGGGTGACCGGGTTGGCCGGGCAGTAGGCGGGCGGGTCGCCGGTGCAGCCGGCGGTGACCTGGCGGCGCCGCAGCTCCTCGATCCAGTCGGCGAACTGCGACGGGCAGGGTACGTCGGCGAACGCTCCCTCGCAGGCCGGGGGCGTGTATGCCGGCCCTTCGAGAGTCTTGAGGAGCAACACCGCCATCTGCGCCCGGGTCACAGACGGGTTCGGGCAGTAGTTGCCGCCCCCACAACCTGCGACCACGCCGCGGCGGGCGAGCTCCTCGATCCAGGGGCAGAACGGCGAGTCGGCGGGCACGTCGGCGAACGCCTCCTCGCCTTCGACGCAGGCCGGCGGCTCGAAGTCGGATCCTTCATGTGCGC
>JBOGJI010000093.1:0-4262 GCA_050747865.1 Thermoanaerobaculia bacterium | reverse complement strand
CGGCCGCGGCTGGCGCGTTCGAGCGCGTCGGCGCGATCACGCTGGACAGCGGCGAGAACGAACTGCGCTCGGCAGTGATCGATCCTGCGGGCGAGTTCGCCTACTTCGGCACGAACACCCTACCGGGCCGCCTCGCCGGCGAGCGACTCCGCCCGGGCGAGGTCGTCCGGCGTGGTGAGCGACGCGATCAGGGTGGCTCGACTCAAGCCGATCGAGGGCGCCGAACACGCGGCGACGATGCGATAGCCTGCGGCGGGAGCTTCGCTCCACAGGAGAGAGGGTAGGAAGCCATGGTGGACCCGGATCCTAACGCAGGCATCGGCGAGCGCACGATTCGAGACTTCGGCGAGCAGTGGTCGCACTATCCGGACAACGTCGGCTATCACGCGTCGCTCGCGCTGCTGCAAGACATCCTCGGTCCCCTGTTGAGCGTGCGCGAGCTGGCGGGCAAGCGTGTCGCGGAGATCGGCAGTGGCACCGGCAGGGTCGTGGGCATGCTCCTCCAGGGCGGAGCCGAGCACGTGTTCGCGGTCGAGCCGTCGGTGGGAGTCCATCGGCTGCGCGCGAACGTCGCGGCGGAGCCCGGAAGAGTCGAGGTCATCCACGGACCCGGCGAGGCCCTGCCTCAGGACGGTTCCCGGGACTTCGTGTTCGTGATCGGGGTCCTTCCGTTCATCCCTCACCCGATCCCGGTGCTGCAGACGGCGCTGCACGCCCTGCGGCCGGGAGGGAGACTGGTGGTCTGGGTGTACAGCCACGAAGGGAACGCCGCGTACGTCCCCTTGTGCAGGGTGCTGCCGCTACCGATGCGAGAGTACGTGACGACGACGTTCGCACGGTTCTCCCGCAGCAAGAGACGCGAGGTGATATACGACCAGCTGAATCCGACCTACGTCAGATGGTTCCGCCGGAACGAGCTGGAACAGCTCGTGACGGACGCGGGATTCGTCTCCCCGCGCCTCTATCACCGTCACGGATATAGCTGGACACTGGTCGCCGAGCGCCCCGACCGAGCGCGGGGAGCCTAACGGCTTCGGGGCAGCTCGAGGACGCTGAGGAAGAAGCTCGCGAGCATCGTCTGTAAGCCGAGCGCGAGGGCCAGGATCGAGGGAACGACGATCCGCAGCACCCGGTTGGGATCGAGAGGGCCGAACGCCAGCTCGCCCCACTCGCTTACCGCGATGACCGTCCCGACGACGCCGAGGACGAAGAGGACGAAGCCGACCACCAGACCCAGCTCGAGGCTGATGCGACGCTCGCGTCTACGAACCCGTGCGTCCTCCGGCAGCAGACCGGCGTCGATCGCGAACACCTTCGTCAAGACGGCGAACACGACGGACTGGTAGCCGATCAAAACGGCCGCGGCGGAATACAGCAGCGTGTGGACGTTGAACGTCACGCCGGCGACGGGGATCCGTCCCGAGTTCCGTGGAAAATGAGAATGGCGTAACCTCCTGTTGATCAACGACATCGCCGCGAGACGGCGAAGGAAGGTTACGCCATGGAACAGAGTAGCACGTCGGAAGCCGAGATCATCCAGTTCCGGCTGTCGATCCAGGAACGGCTGCGGGCCCACGTCCTGGAGGCGATCGAGGCGGTGTTAGAGGAGGAGCTAACAGCGGCGCTGGGCTCACGGGCCTACGAGCGCACGCCTGGGCGCCGAGGCTACCGCAACGGGGTCGACCGACGAGAGATCACCACGGCGGTCGGCACCCGCGAGCTGCGGGTGCCTCGGGGCCGGGTGGTGGTGGCGGACGGGACGACGCAGGAGTTTCGCAGCGAGCTGCTGCCGCGCTACGCCCGTCGGACCCCGGAGGTCGACGAAGCCATCCTGGGCTGTTACCTGGCGGGAGCCAACAGCCGGCGGATCCGCAAGGCGTTGGCGCCGCTTCTGGGCGAGGAGCACCTGTCGAAGAGTGCGGTGTCGCGGGTGGTGGGGCGACTGAAAGAGCTGTTTGCCTGCTGGGCGAGTCGGGACCTGTCGCAGGAGAGCTTTCCCGTCGTCTACCTCGACGGCTTCCATCTGAAGGTGCGGCTGGCGCGTCGTGTGATCAGCGTGCCGGTGCTGGCGGCGCTGGGCGTCAACGAGCAGGGCAAGAAGGTGCTGCTGGCCCTGCGGCTGGCAGTGAGCGAGTCGGCGGGCCTGTGGTCTGAAGTCCTGACCGATCTGCAACGCCGGGGCCTGGCGGCCCCACGTCTTCTGGTTGTCGATGGACACAAGGGTCTGGGCAAGGCCCTGGCGACCTGGTCGCAGGTCGCCGTCCAGCGGTGCACTCAGCACAAGCTGCGCAACCTCCTCGAGCATTGTCCGCACCACGCCCACGGCGAGCTCCGGCGCGACTACGAGGCGATCGTCTTCGCCGAGGACGGCCTGACCGCTCGCCAGGCCTACGCCGCCTTCGTCGACAAGTGGCAGCGGCTGTGTCCGGAGGTGGCACGCTCGCTGGAGGAGGCGGGCGAGCAGCTGCTGACCTTCTACGCCTTCCCGCAGGCGATGTGGAAGAGCCTGCGCACCACCAACGTGCTGGAGAACCTCAACCGGGAGTTTCGCCGCCGCACCAAGACCCAGGGCTCGTTTGCCACCGAGGGGGCTGCCCTGACCCTGCTGTGGGGCCTGGTGGCCTTCGGCCAGATCCGCATGCGGCGGATCACCGGCCACCGGGAACTGAAGCGCTTGATGGAAACGGAATGGACGCAAGCTGCGTGAGGAGGTAACGTCAACCGGTCAACAGGGGCTCACGCCAATTTCCACGACACTCGGGACACACCCCTCGCTGCCCGATCGCTCGAGCCGTTCGTCGAGGTCGCCGGCGACCGGGTGCGCCTCACCCCCCAGGGAGTCCTCTTGTCCACGGCGGTGCTCGCCGAGTTGCTGGACACCCGCACGCCGACGCCCGTCGGGTGAGCGATTTTCCCCCGGGCGTCTGGGGGAAAGACCCCATGGACTGGCTGACGGAGTGCCGAGAGACTGACGCCGGGGAGGTGCACCATGAGCCGTCCATTCCTCACCGGCCTCGTCGCGATGCTCATCGCGAACGCCGGCTCCGCGATCGTCCAACCGCAGCGAGAAGGCGTACTGCCCGAGAAGGAGCTCCGCCACGCGGATCTGGACTACGGCAATCTGTTTCGCCCCTTGGCCGAGCTGCCGCCGGAGCTCTCACGCAGTCTGGCGCCTGAGCTCGGGAGCCTCGGCGTCGATCCGGGGAATGCCTACTACGATCTGCGCACCGGCCGCTGGGGCACCCTGATCCTGAGCCGGCCTCTCGTCCCGGGCTCAGGGGTCGGCAACGACCTCGCCTGGAGCGACCTGGGGCGCGCTGCACCCCGCAACCCGGAGGAGCGCGCGCAAGCCGTGGCGGAAGCCTTCCGGCGCTATCTCGCTCGCAACGCCGGAGCGCTGCGTATCGATGCGGACGAGCTGGAAGAGCCGGCAGTGACCCTGCATGGCGAGCGAGTGGAGCAGATCCATGTCGCGCGCCGGTACCAGGGGATCCCGGTGCGCGGGTCCTATCTCAAGGCGACGATCAACAGCGGCAATCTCCTCCTGCTCGGCCAGCGCGGCTGGGGGGATCTGGCGCTCGATCCGGCGCCGGGCGTATCGAGCGGCCAAGCCGAGCGGTCCCTGCGCCAGCATCTCGGCACTGTGCCGGTCTCCGGGTCCCGCGATGAGCCGCGGCTCGAGATCCTGCCGGTCTCCGATGTGCGCGACGAGACCCTCGCGGTGTTGGGGGCCGGCCTGCGATACCGGCTGGCCTGGGTCCTGACGCCGACGTTCGCGGGAGATGGCGGCACCTGGGAGGCTCTGGTGGACGCTCACAGCGGCGAGCTCCTGGCCTTCCAGGACACCAATCAGTACGCATCGCGCCGGGTAAAGGGAGGCATCTACCCGGTCAGCAACGACGGAGTGCCGCCGGACGGCGTGGAGCAGCCCGGGTATCCGATGCCGTTCGCGGATCTCGCCCTCGACGGCGACGCCATCGGATTCACCGACACCGGCGGCAACGCCCCAGCGTGTAGTGAGGGAGCCCTTGCCACCACGCTCTCCGGGCTCTACGTCCGGATGAACGACAACTGCGGCGCGATCGCCGAATCAGCGGCCAGCGGCGACCTCGACCTCGGGGCCGGGCCGGGCACCGACTGCGAGGTGCCGGCGGGCGACCACTCGCCCGGCGACACCCATGCCTCGCGTACCGGGTTCTACGAGCTGAACCGCCTGGTCGAGCAGGCGCGCGGGCATCTCCCGGGCAATGCCTGGCTCGATC
>JBOGJI010000092.1:0-10769 GCA_050747865.1 Thermoanaerobaculia bacterium | reverse complement strand
GCGGCGCAACGCTCCCCGGCGAGGCCGGCCTCGGGCTCACCGGTCTCGCCGATGGCGCGGCGGCCGTCGCCGGCCAGCAGGCGACGGCTCGAGCCACCTCCGGCGTGGCCGGCTTAGATCCCAACGCGCTCGCGGCCGCGCCGTTTCGCGACGCCCTGTCGCGCAGCGAGGGCCCGACCCTCGCCGTGCCGCCGGTGCCGGAGTGGCGCCGCGAGCAGAGAGATGCTCTTCGCCGCGGTGTCCGCGACGCGCCCGAAGAAGCGTCCGGCGACGCGGGAGCAGCTTCCCCCGGGGAGGATGAGGCGACGGCGCGGACCCTTGCCCAGTGTGTCTTCGACACCACGGATGTAGAGCTCATTCCCCAGGAGGAGCGACAGCTGGCGCAGCAGATGGGACCGGAGCTGGTCCGGGCCTTCGTGGTCGAGCCGTTTCGCGCCCTGGCCGGCTCCTCGACTCTGCTGATGACCCTGATCGGCGCGGTGTCCCGCGGGCATGGCGAGCACGCGGCCCAGCAGGCGCTTCTGACCCTGTTCGACCGGTTCCTGGACAGCGATCCTGGTCAACGCGAGATCGCCGGCATCTTCGAGGCGCTGACCCCGGATCACCTGCGCCACCTGCAGGAGCATCGGGCGCTCGAGATCGAGAGCCTGATCGGCGCGCCCCCTGCGATCGCCGGGCCCGCCGAGCCCGGCGAATCCGTCGATTCGGAGCTTCTCATCGAAGGGGAGCTGATCGACGAGTCCGCGGACTCCGGGGCCGGGGCGTCGCCCGCGCCGCAGCAGGTCATCGCCGCCTTGAGCGACGAATAGGCGAGGCTGGGGTCGGTTCAGTCTCGCGGGCCGAAGAGGGCCGTGCCCACGCGGACGTGGGTGGCGCCCTCCTCGATCGCCACCTCGTAGTCGTGGCTCATGCCCATGGAGAGCCAGCCCGGGCGCCCGCTCCACTCAGGGCGGGCGAACAGGGCGTCGCGCAGCTCGCGCAGGCGGCGGAACCAGGGGCGGGACCGCTCCGGGTCCTCCTCGAACGGCGGGATCGCCATCAGGCCCATCACCTGGAGGTGCCGGCAGCCGGCGAGCGGCTCCACGGTCTCGGCCAGGTGCTCGACGGCGAACCCGTGCTTGCTCGCCTCCTCGCCCAAGTTGACCTCGAGCAGCGCCGGCAGCGTGCGGCCGGAAGCCGCCGCCTCCTGCTCCAGCAGCCGCGCGATCTTCGGGCGGTCGACGCTGTGGACGACGTCGAAGAGCTCGACGGCGAGGTGGACCTTGTTGGACTGCAGCGGCCCGATCAGGTGCCACTCGAGCCCCGGCGGCAGGGCGTCGCGGTGCGCGCGCGCCTCCTGCGCCCGGTTCTCGCCGATGTGGCGCAGGCCGGCCGCGACGGCCGCTTCGAGGCGATCCAGGGGCTGCCGCTTGGCGGCGCCGACGAGGGTGATGTCCTCGGCTCGCCGGCCGGCCCGCTGGCAGGCCGCCTCGATGCGCCGGCGCGCCTCGGCCAGCCGTTCGGCGGCGCTCACAGAGCCAGGGTCAGCCATGCCGGCAGGGGCTCGCGCTCGTCGATCGCCCGGTTGGCGAGTCGATCGGCGAGCCGGTTCTCCTCGCGGCGCACGTGGCGGATCTGGAACGCCTCGAAGCCGCGCTTCAACCGCAGGACCTCGAGGAACAGGGGCACCAGGTGGCTGGCCTTGACCTTGTACTCCCCGGTGAGCTGCTTCACCAGCAGCTCGCTGTCGCTGCGCACGCCGAGGCGCTTCACGCCTCGCTCCGCGGCGTAGGTCAAGGCCGCGACCAGGGCGCAATATTCGGCCACGTTGTTCGTCGTGCGCCCCAGGAACCCCGTGATCTCGTGAGCCTGGTCGCCCAGCTCGAAGAGCACGCCGAACCCGGCTTCGCCGGGGTTGCCTCTCGACGCGCCGTCGATCCAGGCTCGCGCTCTAGAGCCAGTGACCATGTCTCTCTGCACCGGTCACGCGCCGGTCTCGTCGAAATAGAGGATGCGGCGGCAGCCGTCGCAGAGCACGAGCTCGCCGCCCTGCGGCTGCTCCGCGGTGAGGCGCTGCAAGGTGACGACTGCCTGCGGACGCACGCGGTAGTTGCACGCCGAGCACGAGTAGATGGAGGCTCCGCGCGGTCGCTCGACGCGCCGCACCGTCGCCAGCGGCGTCTCCCCGTAGCGCTCCCCGATGCGGTCGTAGACGCCCAGGACCTGGGGTGTGACGCGCTCCCGCAACGTCTCGATCTCTCCCTGCAACCGCTCCGCCTCCGCTTGGGCGGTCGGTTTCTCCTCTTCCCACTTCGCCAGCGCCTCGTCGTAGCGCGAGGCGAGATCGGTGAACGCCGCGCGGGCCTCCTCCAGGCGGCGGGTCGCCTCGCTCTCCCGCTCGGTGGCCCCGGCCGCCGCGGCCTCGGCCTGGCGGATCAGTTCCTTGGCGGTGTCGATCTCCTGCAACAGCGCCGAATACTCACGCTGGGTACGCACCGCGCCGATCTGCTCCTGGTAGCGCTTCAGCAGGACCTCGCCGTCCGCCGCCTGCGCCTGTGCCGCCCGGTGCAGGCGCCCGGCCTCCTCGGTCTCGGCCTCGAGCGCGTCGATCTCTCCCTTGCGCTCCTCGTGCTCGGCGTGGAGCTCGCGCATCCACTCGGGCACGTCGGCCAGCCGCGCCTCAGTCTCCCGCAGAAGGTTCGTCGCCTGATGGAGCCGCACCACCGTGGCGAGGGTTCCGCTCATCGTTCTACTCCCGCACCATACGTTTGTCCAGCCGAGGGCGCCAGGTGGTGGGTCCACCTGGATTCGAACCAGGGACCTGCCGGTTATGAGCCGGATGCTCTAACCGCTGAGCTATGGACCCGTTCGGCCCGCCCTTTCGGGTGGCCACAACCATATCACCCCAGCTCAGGATAGAGCTGCCGGTAGCTGTCCTGGTGGATGAGGATGCGCTTGACGTAGGAGCGGGTCTCGTCCCAGGCCAGGGTCTCGAGGAACAGATCGAGCTCGCGATCGGGCCCGGCCTCTTGCCACAGCCGCTTGATGCGAAACGGCCCATTGTTGTACCCGGCCAGGGCGAGCTCTTCGCTGCCGCCGAACATGTCCAGGACCTGCCGGAAGTAGGTGGTGCCGAGCCGGATGCTGTAGTCCGGGTCGTCGAGACTGCCGGTGCTGAACGACAGCCCCAGGCGCAGAGCCAGCTCCCGGCCGGTCGCCGGCATGATCTGCATCAGGCCGCGGGCGCCGGAGCGGCTCACCGCCGCCGCGTCGAAGGCGCTCTCCTGGCGGATCATGGCGAGGACCAGCTCCGGTGACAGCCCGCGTGCGCCGGCGTGCCGGACCACGACGTCCTCGTACGCCAGCGGGTAATACATCTGCCGCGCCTCCATCGGCACGCCTCCCTGCAGAGCCGTGCCGAGCGCCGGGAAGACCTTGCTCAAGGTGTGGATCGCCGGCCGGTACTCGCCGGTCCTGTAGAGCAGGCGAGCCTGCAAGGCCTGGCCGGCCCGCGACGGGGCGGATTCGGTGCGGGCCTCGATCTCGGCGAGGGCCAGGTGCGGGAGGCCCAGATCGGCGAGCCGCTGGGCGCGCGCGAGAACAGGGGGATCTTCCGGCCAGGGATCGGTCGGCGGCACGAACCGCTCGCCCTCTCCGCCGCTTCGGCCGGAGCCGGTGCCACCTAGCCGAGTCAGGGCCTGGCGGCTGTAGAAGTCGGTGGTGTCGGCGGTCAGCAGCCGCTGGTAGATCTCATTCGCGCGCTCTCTCTGTCCCAGCGACTCGTGGGCGCGCGCCGACCAATAGCGGCCGGCGCGGGCGTAGGCGCTGTCGCCATAGAGCGGGAGAAGCTCCGCCCAGGTGCCGATGGCGCCGGTCCAGTTGCGCCGCGTGTACTCCCGCCAGCCCAGTTCCCACAGGTACCGGGCCCCGGTGGTGTCGTGCGGATCGAGCTCGCGGAGCCGGGCCAGCACCTCGATCGAGCGGTCGAACTCGTCCCACTCGACCTGCGCCTCGAACATGCGACGCAGCGCCTCCAGCGTCAGCTCGCGGTCGGCGTCCCGCTGCACAACCGCGGTCAGATGCTCGTAGGCGGACCGCCGCATGGTGTCGCGGCCGGCCGCGTCGAGGTTGGCGCGGCCGCTGCGGACGGCCGCCATGTCCTGGGCCGCCAGACCGCGCCACCACTGCACCCGCGCCGTCTCGGCGGGGGTGCGGGGTGCGGCGGCAGCCAGCAGCCGCAGGGCTTCGCTGCCGCGATGGTCGGCGATCAGGGCCTCGGCGGCGAGCAGATACCAGGCCAGGGTGCGCTCGGCGACCGGGATCTCCTGCAGCGCCTGCACGGCGTTGCCCGGCAGGCGGGCGTCCAGCAGGCTACGGCTCCGCTGCAAGAGCATCTGCGGCGGCAGGATCTCGGTCCACGCGAGCCCGCCGCTCTCGGGCCGGAACAGCTCGACGACCTTGAGCTCCGCGGCCTTGAACGGATAGCGGGCGAGAAGCTGACGCGCGGTCTCCTGACGCCCCTCGACGTCGCCCGTGGCGCCGGCGATCTGCCAGGCCAGGGTCTCCAGCTCCTCCCCCGGCTCGCCGCCGAGCCCTTCGTAGCGCGCCATCTCAACCAGGTGCCGGGCGCGGTCGTGTTGCGCCGCCTCCCAGGCCAGCGTCGCGGCGCGGTGCATCGCCCGCGCCCGCAGGGGCGAGTCGGCGTGGTGGGCGAGCAGGCGGGTCAAGGCGGTGAGCGCGGTCTCCCGATGGTCGTTCGCCACCGCGCTGTCCGCCAGCACCCAGAGGCGCCAGTCCTCCAGCTCGCGATCGGCGCCCTCGGCGCGCGCCAGCAGCTCTTCGGCGCGCCGCGGCAGCTCACAGGCGTGGGCGTAGAGGCCCGCCAGCAGACGGGCGCGCAGACCGTAGGCGTCGGCGCGGCCGAGCAGGGGCTCGAGGGGCTTCTCCGCCGCGTCGCAGGAGCCTTGATTGCGAGCCTGGGCGGCCTGCTGGAGGAGCAGCTCCGGCTCGGCCGCCGTGGTTTCGGCCTGGGCGGACGCCCGCCCGTCCCGGCCATAGCCAAGCGCCCATTCCCCGCCCACCGCCAGGGACAGGGCGATCAGGATGTGAAGAAGGCGGTGCACGGTATGACAGAATACAAGATTCAAGCAAAGGAGGCGATCCGATGAAGGGAAAGCACAATCTCGTGCCGGCGCTTCTGCTGGGGCTCGCTCTCACGGCGGGACTGGCATGTCAGGGGGGAAACTCGGCCGCGGACGCCCAGCGTCAGGCCGCCTGGTCCGAGCTGCAGGAGCTGAAGGGCGATCTCGACGCCTCGCGCACCCGTCTGGCCGAGGCGCTGGCTCAGCAGACGGCCGAGCCCGCCGCGGACGAGGCCGCCGCTGAGGGGGAGGCCGCCGAAGCGGAGGCCGCGGCGCCGGTGGATACGGCGGCGCTTGAGCAGGAAGCGCAGGCGAAGGCGGACGCGTTCGGCCAGAAGCTGGTCGCCTTCATCAACGCGGATCCGATGATCGAGGGCCAGGAGCCGACGCCGACCCAGCGGGCAGCGCTCGATATGTACGTGGAGGAGAACCTGGTGACCGCCCGCGAGTTCATCGACAAGGGCGGTGACTACCGGCAGGCGATCGAGATCTACCAGAATGCCTTGAGCGTCGATCCGGGCAACCCCGCCCTCGAGCAGGCCCTGGCGGAGACCGAGGCCAGCCGCTACATGACCGCGGAGCGCTTCGCCCAGGTCGCGGAGGGGATGAGCGAGGAGCAGGTCCGCGCCGCCGTTGGCCAGGTCAACCTGCGCAACGTCCGGGAGTACGACGAGGGTGCGCGCGTCGCCTGGTTCTATCCGCGGGAGGAAGGCAGCGAATACGCGGCCGGCGTCTTCTTCGAGCGCCAGGACGACGGCGGCTACACGGTCTACTCGTCCGACTTCGACGCCATGACGCCGGAGAAGACGCAGCAGGCCCAGTAGGCGGGGGCGGCGTTGACCCCCGGCGCGCCGGCGGCGTACAATTCGCCGTTGCTCGGTCTGTTGTCCCCGAACGGGGAGCGCCGGGCAAATCCTTGAACGAACTGAGGTGAGAGCGAAACCGTGCCCGTAGTCTACGTCCGTGAAGACGAGAGCTTCGAAGGCGCCCTGCGGCGCTTCAAGCGCAAATGCGAGAAGGCGGGGGTGCTGACCGAGCTGAAGCGCCGGCAGTACTTCGAGAAGCCTTCGGTCAAGCGCAAGCGCAAGCACGCGCAGGCGCGCAAGAAGATCATGCGCAAGCTGGCCGAGGAACGACGCCTCGGCCTCGCCTGAGCACTCAGAGCCCGAGACCATATCTCCCGTGGGTCGCGCGCCAGGGGCTTGCGGGTCGTCCGCAAGGAGCGAGGAGGGAGCATACTCGTTAGTATGTGACCGACGAGCGACGCCGCAGACGACCCGCAACCCCCTGGCGCCCTTCGGGTTGCGGCGGCGTGGGGCTTGCTGCGGCGCTCGCAACGCGACCCACGGGAGATGCATTCACGGGCTCTCATGCGGATCCTCATCCTCAAGACCTCGGCGCTGGGCGACGTGGTGCACGCGCTGCCCGTCTTGACCGAGCTGCGGCGCCGCCTCCCCGACGCCCGCATCGGCTGGGTCGTGGAGGAGGCGTTCGCGCCGCTGCTCGAGGGGCGACCCGACCTCGACGCCGTGATCCCGGTACGCACGCGCATCTGGCGGCGACCCGCGGCCTGGGGCCAGGCGGTGGGCGAGATCGTCCGCTTCGTGCGCGCCCTGCAGGCCTTCTCGCCCGACGTGGCGCTCGACCTGATGGGCAACCACAAGGGCGGGTTCCTCGCCGCCTTGACCCTCGCCGACCGCCGCGTGGGCCTCGCCCGCCCCTTCCGGCGGGAGCCCTCCAGCGCCCTGTGGATCAACCAGCCGGTGACGCCCGCCGGCGTGCACGCTGTCGAGCGCAACCTGGCGACTCTGCAAGCGCTGGGCATCGAGGCCGGCACGATCGACTTCGGCGGCGAGCGCCTCTTCCCCGAGCCGCCTGCACCCGAGGAGACCGAGGGCTTCATCCTCCTCCACCCGGGAGCGGGCTGGGGCAACAAGCGCTACCCGCCCGCGGACTGGGCCGCCGTCGCGCGCCTCCTCGGTGAGCGCTTGGGGCTCCCGACGGCCGTCGCCTGCGCCCCGGGCGAGGAAGCGCTCGCCGAGGCCGTGGCCGCCGCCAGCGACGGCCACGCCCGCATCGAGAGCCTCCCGACCCTCGATCGTCTCGCCCACCGCCTGCGCCAGGCCCGCCTGGTGCTGGCCGGCGACACCGGCCCCCTGCACCTGGCCCACGCCCTCGGCACCCCCGTGCTCGCAGTCATGGGCCCCACCGACCCGGCCCGCCACGGCCCCTACGGCAGCCCGGAGCGCGCAATCTTCCACCGTCTCCCCTGCAGCTTCTGCTACAAGCGCTTCGACGAGACCAAGGCATGCCTCTTCGAAGTGCGCCCGGAGGCCATTGTCGAGCGCGCTCTCACTCTTCTTTGAGGTGCAGAAGTATCAGCGTCGCAGCCCACGCCCAGCATCTTCATGCGGGGAGCGTCACTCGGCGGTCACTCGTCGATACGGTGAGCCTCGATAACCAGAAACTCTTCCCACGCCTTGCCGTCGCTGGACTTTTCGCCCCGCCAGGTGAAGTGACTCGGAGAGATGTCCAGGTATGTGGCGCGCGTGAGAGCGTGTCCGCCTATGGGCTCCTTGAAGGTGTAGGAGATGGACTGACCATCCACCTCGACGCCCCCGAGCTCCTCCGGCCCCAGGTCCACCCAGGTCCCGTCGAAGGCATTCAACCATCTCAGCGTCCACGCCCTCTTCTTCACGTCGTAGGCGCGTACATTCACGCCGAGCACGAGAAGCTCTCCCATCGGCCTCTTCATCCGGAACTCGTCCATGATCGCGTAGCCGTCGAGGATGTAGCGTCCCACCCAGGAAGCCTCCAAGGGCTCCCAGCTCCCGTCCTCCAGCTTCAGCCTGGCATCACAGCGCCATCTCCCAATGAGGAAGGCGAACTGTGACAGCTCGGCAGGAGCATCGGGGTTCGCGCTGCCATACGCCTCTTCGTCGCGGTCCATAGGTTGAGTGTCCTCGCGTGCCGTCTCTCCATCGGATCGCATGCACGCAGCGCTCGACAATACGAGCACGACTAGCAGCGCCACCCCACTGGCCAATGTGCGTCTCATCGGTTGTCGCCGCGCCATGTCGCCAGATCCGGCAGCACGCTAGCGCCGGGCCTCCCAACCGTCAAGGAGTTGCGCTGACGAGCCCCGACCGCCACTCTGCAGCCCGGTCTGACTGAAACAGCGTTTTTGCTATACTGTGAATGTGCAAGGCGGATTGCTCATCCGTGAAGCGCGGCGACGCGCTGGGTTGACCCAGGCGGAACTGGCGGCGCGCCTAGGGACCACCCAATCGGCCGTCGCCCGCTGGGAGGGAGGCGCCCACGAGCCGGCGTTTGCCACGGTCGCCCGCGCAGTCCGAGCTTGCGGGCTCGACCCTCAGGTCCGATTGGTGGAAGCCGACGACCACGACGACGGCCTGATCACCTACACGCTGTCCCTGAGTCCGGCGCAGCGGGTCGCCTACCATGAGGACCTGCTGGAGATGGAGCGACGGCTCGCGAAGGCACGGATCCTCGATGCCTGACTACGCGCCTCGAGGCGCGCCCTCGTTCGAGCCCCTCCGGGCCCTCACAGTCCTGGAGGAGCACCAGGTCGATTACATCCTCATCGGCGGGTTCGCCGCCGTCGTCCACGGCTCGCCCCTGCGTACGGGTGACGCCGACGTCTGCCCCGATCGCAAGCCGGCCAACCTCGAACGGCTCGCCCGAGCGCTCGCCGCGCTCGAGGCTCGACTGCGCACCGCGACGGATCCGGCCGGAGTGGCGTTTCCCATCGAGCCCGCCTTCCTGGGCCAGGTCGAGACCTGGAACCTCACGACTCGGTACGGTTGGCTCGACATGTCGTTTCGCCCCTCAGGCACCGGCGGGTTCGACGACCTGCGCCGCGACGCGGTGCGGGTCGACCTGGGCGAAGGCCTGACCGTCCTGGTGGCCAGCCTTGCCGATGTGATCCGCTCGAAGGAGGCCGCCGGACGCGAGAAAGACCGCGCCGCCCTTCCGACCCTGAGACGCCTGCTCGAACGTTCGTGACCCCACGACGGCCGACGCTCGACGCCGGGCAAGCGTGTAGAACCGCAGCTCGTCGTAGGCTTCCAGCTCCGACTGCGGGATGCTTCCACCGCTGGCGATCGTTCTATCCACCGGAGCCCGGCTCGCTTCTGCGACAATGCACGCCAACTCATCCTGCTGTGAGGATCACTTTCCCCGAGAGCTCGTCCTCAATCATGTGCCGGAAGGCCTCGTGAATCTCGGCGAGTGGATAGATACTGTCGATGATCGGCGTGATCTTGCCGGCCGCGAGAAGCTCCGCGAGAGCCGCCATCGACTCCTGCCGCGTGGGTGCCGACGAGCTCCCCAGTCGCAGCGGCTTCACCCAGAGTGAGCGGAGCATGTCCAGCTTGCCCGCGCTGTCCACAGCGGTCACGTGCGCGCCGAAGGCTTTCGCGATCTGCAGGGCGAGGGCGCCCACGCCGCCACCGGCGCCGTTGACCAACACCCGAGCCCCTGCCCGTATCACGCTCCCGCCCCGGAGGTTCAGGAGGGTGATGAAGCCCGACGTGGGGACGGAGGCGGCCTGTTCGAACGCGACGTCGTCGGGCTTGAGCGCCAGCCAGTCCTGGCGCACGGAGACGTACTCTGCGAAGGCGCCGCCGTGGGTCCACTGATGGGCGCCTCGGGTCTCGCCGAATACCGCATCGCCCGGCCGAAACCGGCTCACCCCCTTGCCGACGGACTCGACGACGCCCGCCATGTCCGTACCGGGAATCGGGCTTCTGGGGTTGAACAGGCCCGCCCCCATCAGTCGAAGAACGTAGGGCCGGCCGGTCACGACGTGCCAGACATCCGGGTGCAGCGAAGCCGAACGTACCCGCACCAGGACCTCGCCATCGCCGACCGCCGGCACGTCGACCTCTCGGAGCTCCAGATCACCAGGAGATCCGTACCTGGTCTGGACGATCGCCTTCATCCCCGGAGCGTAACCCGGACCTACTGGTCTGTGTCGCCGCGAGCCCAGGCGAGTGCCGGCCGCACCCACGCCTCGAGAGGACGGTAGATGAAGCCGTGTCGGAGCCCCGTTTCGAGTCGGACCTCCCGCCGTTCACCGATCCCTGGCGATCGGTCGAACAGCGAACGGCACGTCTGGCCGAGCTCGTCGCTGGCCTCGTAGATCGACAGCACGTGCCCGTGCAAGCGCAGGGCGAAGGTATCGAAGATGTATTCATTGCAGCTGGCCATCAAGACATAACGGATCGCGGCCGTCAGCCGGCTGGAGACGAGCATCGCGATCACGGAGCCCTTGGAAGCCCCGATCACCGTGATGTTGTCCGGGGGCACTCCCGAGGCCAGCAGCTGACAGATCCGGCTGACGACAGAATCTGCATAGACGCCGGGATCCGTATCCGGCGCCCGAACTTCACTGATGACGGTAAACCCCGGTGCCGCGAGCGAGCGACGATCGTGGAGGTTTCCGTCCTGGGAGACATGGCGACAGCTCCTACATCGGTCCAGATCGTGCCCGAGCTTAGGCTCGACGCGTTTCGTAAACCAGCTCTCGGCGCAACGGACGATGTGATCGAGACACGCCCGGCAAACGCACAAGGTGGGCGGCTGGAGCTGGATCGGCTGACGCGGGAGGCGTTGGGGACGAGCGTG
>JBOGJI010000091.1:0-3125 GCA_050747865.1 Thermoanaerobaculia bacterium | reverse complement strand
GGGACGCTCCGCTCAGACGGAGGCCTCTCGACCCACGCCCGGAGCCTGCTACGCGGCGCACCGGCATGCTTACCGCGGCGGGACTCACACCCGCTAGCCGGGTACGGCTGATCAGGACGCACCATGGCAATCATCATACCGTCGCGACGCCGGCGGCAGGCGCCCGGCCGCGATCGGCACCGGAATTGCCTATTCGAAGCCCGGTCTGGCAGAATCGGGGTCCCGAGTCCATGGCAGAACCCTCCCCAACACCAGCGGTGTCCGCCGGCACCGTAACCGGCACGTCCCGGGACGTGTTCACCGACGCCTTGGAGCGGCTGCGCCGCATCGCCCGGGAGGCCGACGTCGCACCCGAGGTCATCGAGGCGCTGGCGCGGCCCAAGGCGACGCTCACGGTGAGCCTGCCGGTGCGCATGGACGACGGCTCGGTGCGTTACTTCACCGGTTACCGCTGCCGCTACAACGATGCCCTGGGGCCGACCAAAGGGGGCATCCGCTTCCACCCGCGGGTGACCGCCGAGGAGGTGCAGGCCCTGGCGCTGTGGATGACCATCAAGTGCGCCGTGGTCGGCATTCCGTTCGGCGGCGGCAAGGGTGGTGTCAACGTCGATCCGAAGCGGCTCTCGCGCATGGAGCTCGAGCGGCTCTCCCGCGCCTATGTTCGCGCCATCGCCGATTTCATCGGCCCCGAGGTGGACATCCCGGCGCCCGACGTCTACACCGACGCCCGCATCATGGGCTGGATGGCCGACGAGTACCAGGCGATCCGCCGCATCCGCGCGCCGGCGGTGATCACCGGCAAGCCGATCAGCCTCGGCGGCAGCCTGGGCCGCGACGAGGCGACCGGGCGCGGCGCCTTCCTGGTCATCCAAGAGCTGGCGAAGAAGCGCGGCCTGGTGCCCGCCGACACCCGGGTGGCCGTGCAGGGTTTCGGCAACGCCGGCTACCACGTGGCGCGCCTGCTCGAGGAGGCCGGATACAAGGTCGTCGCGATAGCCGACTCCCGCGGCGGCGTCTACGCCCCCGAGGGCCTCGACGTGGAGGCCTTGCACCGGCACAAACAGGCGGGCGGACGGCTTTGGGAGCGACCTTCCGGAGCCACCGCCTTCCGAACCGGACCCGCCGAGCGGATCGGGGACGACGAGCTGCTGGCGCTGGACGTGGAACTACTCCTCCCGTCGGCCCTGGAAGGGGTCATCGGACGGTGGAACGTCGACCGTATCCGCGCCCCCTACATCGTCGAGGTGGCCAACGGGCCGATCGTCGGCGACGTGGACGACAAGCTCCACGCCGCCGGCAAGCTGGTCATCCCCGACGTGCTGGCGAACGCCGGCGGGGTCACGGTCTCCTACTTCGAGTGGGTACAGAACCGCGCCGGCTACGCCTGGACGCTCGACGAGGTGCGGCGGCGCCTCGCCGAGGTCATGACCACCGCCTTCGAGGACGTCTGGAATCTCGCCGAGGAGCGCGACCTGCCGCTGCGCACCGCCGCCTACGTTCTCGCCCTGCGCCGCATCGGCGAGACCATCCGCGCCCACGGCACCCACCAGTTCTTCCGCCCCAACGGGTAGCGGCCGAGCTTGTCTTGGCCGTCCGAGCCGGCGCGTTACCCAGCCCCGGCCGAGACACGCTCGGCCGCTACAAGCCGGCGAGCGTGGCGGTGTCGAAGAAGGACCAGAGTACGGCGGCGAGGGAGGCGAAGAGGGCGAGGGCTGCGGCGAGGCGGTCGGTGCGGCTCTCGGGGCGGGTGGGGGCGAGGAGCCGGGCGCCCAGATAGCCGCCGAGGAAGCCGCCGAGGTGGGCGTAGTTGTCGACTCCCGGCATGAGCAGGCCCATCACGAAGAGGACCAGCGCCCACGTCCACGCCTGACGGGCCGCGGCGCCGAAGCCGTGGCGGCGGCCGAAGTAGACGACGGCGCCGAGCAGGCCGAAGATCGACGCCGACGCGCCGATGGTCAGGGTGGCGCCGCGCAAGAACGAGGGCAAGCCACCGAACCAGGCGCCCATGAAGCTGCTCAGCAGGAAGCCGCAGACGCCGGAGCCGACAAAGATGAGCGCGGTGCGCGCGGCACCGTAGGCGCCAGCCACAGCCGGCGCGAGCTGGCGTACCCACAACATGTTGAACAGGACGTGGATCAGGCCGCCGTGCAGCCAGGTGGCCGACAACACCGTCCACCAGCGCCCGAGACCGAACACCGGCAGGGCGCCGCTGCCGCCGAGGGCCAGCAGGCTGCGCGGGCTGGGCGCGAGCACCCCGAAGAGCCCGCCCCGGACCGCAATCGCCGAAGGATCGAGCGCGAGCGAGAGCAGGTAAAGGGTCGCGCATACCGCGATCACCACGTATTCGAACGGCAGTCCGAAGAGTGCGCGCAATAGGCCGTCGACGCCGCCCCCGGCCGGCCGGGACGCGCCGCAGAACGGGCAGACCGGCTCCGAGGCCGCAACCAGGCGGCCGCACTCCGGGCAGACGACCGCCCGCGAGCTAGATCCCGCCATCGCCACTCTCCCCCCACCTCGGGCGACCACACGCCTGCGGCGTGCGGTGCCCGGACCCGATGCGACCCATACCGCGGTCAGAAGGGGATGGTGTCATCGTTGGTCTCGTCGTCCGGTTGCGCCGGCTCGGGCTCCGGCTCCCCCGCCTCCTCCAGCCGCTGGACGATCTGGGTGACCTCCAGGTCGGCGGCGCGGATCTTCTCGCGGCACAGCTCGAGCAGCTCGGCGGCGCGCCGCAGCTCGGCGGCGAGCTGGTCGATGTCGACCTCTTCGGAATCGATGCGCTCGAGGATGGACTCGAGCTCCGTGAGGGCGTCGCTGAAGCCGATCGTCTCCGGCTCTCGCTCCTTCTTCGCGGTCATGTCTCCTCCACGCGGCTCTTGAGGCGGCCGCGGTACAGCTCGGTCTCGAGGCGCGCGCCGACGGCCACGGTGGCCGCATCGCGCACGGCGCGGCCGTCCTCTCCGCGCGTGATGCTGAAACCGCGCGCCAGCGTGCGTTCCGGCGACAGCCGGTCGATCAGCTCCTGCCGCCCCGTGACGCGCTCGCGTACCGCGCGCAGGCGCGCGCGGGCGGCCCGTTCGACCGACTCGAGCACGTGGCGGGGCCGGTGCCGCCCGCGCTCCAGG
>JBOGJI010000090.1:0-29585 GCA_050747865.1 Thermoanaerobaculia bacterium | reverse complement strand
GAGCTGGCCCGCGGACCGTAGCGGGAGGGCGACCGCCAGCAACCACACGGACTTGTAGAGCAGCTGCAGCATCAGCAAGGGCAGCATCTTGAGGGGGTATCGCAGCCCGAGGGCCGCCAGCGCGGAGAGCGCCGCCCAGAAGCTGAAGGCGACCCCATCCAGGGGAGCCAGCGGTCTGTCCGACTGCAGCAGGCGGGGCCAGACGTCCGATCCGAGGGCTACGAGTAGCAGAAAGTACAGAGCTCGCATCAGATACAAGCGGAACGTCGACACTTCGTCCCGGCGCTCCGGTGCCGTGGCCATGCCTCGCGTCATGTCGCCCCTCCTGAGGTCGTTTGCCGTTCAGGCACCACTACGGCCTCGCAAGGGGTGTAGTTTCGACGTGCGATACGGTGGCCGGCAGGCCCGAGCCGGGCCGGCGAGCGGATCGCGTTCCTGAGCCCTCCTACAAATGTGCCCGCCACCTCTGTCCGGGGCTCGTCCACGTTTCTTGGCTCGCACGGGAAGCGCGAGCGCGCTAGTCGCCGGCCGCCGAGGAGCGCTGATTCTCCTGGTGGCGGCGGAAGTTTTCCTCGTCCCACTTCTCGGCGAGCCGCTCGGCATCCTCGAAGGTGCGGTGCTTGTACACGCCCGGGGGAAACCGCACGGGGTACATCGCGGCGCTCGTCCGCCAGAGCTCGGCGATCGCCTTGTACAGGGCGTCGCTGCCCGGCTCGTACCAGCGACTCTCCGCCTTCATCTCCTCGATGCTGCGGTACTTGCGGACGGGCATCAGTCGTCCTTCAGGTCGAAACGCTCGCGCAGGCGCTCGGCGTCGCCGCGGTCCTTCCAGCGTACGGTGTCGCGCTTCATCTCATAGAGCTGCCGGGGGGTCACGACGGTGACCTCCAGGTCGGCGAAGCGGATGCGTTGTGTCTCGAGGTCCGCGAAGCGGAAGGCCTCCCCCAGGCGGGTCAGGATGTCGACGTGAAAGCCGCTGTCCGGCGGTACGTACTGGACGGCAGGGTAGGCGCCGAGCAGGTCCTCGGCGGTGATTTCGTCGATGTGCGGATCGTCGAAGACGCGGTGGAGCGCCCGCCGCAGGCGCGCCACGTTGTCCTCCTCCGGGGCGAGGAAGACGTCGACGTCCTGTGTGGCGCGCGGCAGCCCGAGCAAGTTCAAAGCTGTGGCCCCGAAGATGGCGTAGCGCACGCCCTCGGCTTCGAGTGCCTCCAGGAGCTGTCGCAGGTGGGAGTCGTCCATCGGGCCGCGGCCATCTTACCGCCGTGTCGTGTGCGACCTCGAGCGCGATACGGCCGCGTGCCCTCCGGTGAGCAGGCGGCGGCTACTCGACGGTGACGGACTTGGCGAGGTTGCGGGGCTTGTCGATGTCGCGGCCGAGGGCGTCGGCGATGAAATAGGCGAAGAGCTGGAGGGGGACGACGCAGAGCAGGGGCTGGATCAGGTCTTCGGTCTTGGGCACCAGGAAGACGTCGTCGGCGAGCTCGTGCAGGTGGTCGTCGCCTTCGGTGCCAACGGCGATGACCGGGCCCTTGCGGGCGCGGACCTCCTGGATGTTGGAGATCATCTTCTCGTAGGCCTCGTCCTGCGGCGCCAGGGCGACGGTGGGGAAGCGCTCGTCGATCAACGCGATCGGGCCGTGCTTCATCTCGCCGGCCGCGTAGCCCTCGGCATGGAGGTAGGAGATCTCCTTGAGCTTGAGCGCACCTTCGAGGGCCATCGGGTAGTTGTACTTGCGGCCGATGTACAACATGTTCGTGGCGTTTTGGTAGCGCTCGGCGATCGCCTTGATCGCGTCCCCTTGCTCGAGGATGCGGCGGATCTGGTCGGGCAGGCGTTCGAGGGCGCGCAGGATCCGCCGTCCCTCGTGGTAGCTCAGGTCCTGGTAGCGGCCGATCAGCAGGGCCATGAGCACCATGATCACCGACTGCGACAGGAAGCACTTGGTCGAGGCGACGCCGATCTCGGGGCCGGCGTACATGTAGACCCCGGCGCCGGTCTCGCGGGCGATGGAGCTGCCGACGACGTTGACGATGCCGAGGGTCAGCGCCCCCTTGCGCCGGGCCTCGCGGATGGCGGCCAGGGTGTCGATGGTCTCGCCCGACTGGCTGACCGCTAGCACCACGGAGTCTTCGCCGTGGCGGATGTGGCGGTAGCGGTATTCGGAGGCCACCGCGACCTCGCAGTCCAGGTCGGTCAGGGCCTCGAAGGCGTAGCGGCCGTAGATGCCGGCGTAGTAGCTGGTGCCGCAGGAGACGATGGTCAGCTTCTTGGCGGCCTTGAGCTGGTCGAGCACGGACTCGATGCCGCCCAGCCGCGACGCCCCCTCCTCGGGCAGCAGCCGCCCGCGCAGGGCGTTGACCACCGCCTCCGGCTGCTGGTGGATCTCCTTGAGCATGAAGTGCGTGTAGCCTTCCTTCTCCAGCTCTTCGGAGTCGAAGTCGACGGTGTGCACGGAGCGCTCGATCGACTTGTTCTCGATGCTGACGATCGAGTAGTCGCCGTCGGCCTTGAGCGTCGCGATGTCGTCGTCGTCGAGGTAGACGACGCGGTTGGTATGGCGCACCAGGGCCGCAACGTCGGAGGCCGCCAGGCTCTCGCCGTCGCCGATGCCGAGCACGATCGGGGAGCCGCGCCGGGCCACCACCACGGTGTCCGGTTGGGAGCGGTCGAGCACGGCGATGCCGAAGGTGCCGGTGACGCGGCGCAGGGCGCGCTGGACGGCGACCGTGAGGTCGGGCGCGGCCTTGAGCTCCTCGGCGATCAGGTGGGCCAGGACCTCGGTGTCGGTCTCGGACTCGAAGGCGTGGCCCTTCTCGGCCAGCTCGCGCTTGAGGAGCTGGTAGTTCTCGATGATGCCGTTGTGGATCAGGTAGACGCGGCCGTCGCCGCCGCCGTGGGGGTGGGCGTTCCGCTCCGTAGGCTGGCCGTGGGTGGCCCAGCGGGTATGGGCGATGCCGACGGTGCCACTGTAGCGCTCCGGGTCGATGCGCGCCTCGAGCTCCGAGATCTTGCCGGCCGCCTTGTCGGTCTGCACGGCGCCGTTGTTGATCACCGCGACTCCGGAGGAGTCGTAGCCGCGGTACTCGAGACGGTGCAGGCCTTCGAGGAGGATGGGGAGCGCTGGGCGCTCTCCCAGGTAGGCGACGATCCCGCACATAGGGTCGAAAGTATAGTCGCGCGCATGGCGGAAGAGCTGTTCCATGCCCTGGGCGCCGCGCCGGGCCTGCGGATTGAGCGTGATGTGCCGCTCGCCCGCCACACCACGTGGCGCATCGGCGGCGCGGCGGAGGCCTTGGTGGAGGTCCACACCGAGCGGGCGCTGCGCCGCCTGCTGACGCTGTTGCATGCCGAGCAGGTGCCAACGCACCTCCTGGGGCTGGGCTCGAACGTCTTGATCCCGGACGAGGGGCTGCCCGGCGCGGTGCTGCGGCTGGCGGGCGGGTTCTTGCGCTATCGCGTGTGGGGGCGGCGAGTCACGGCGGGCGGCGGGATACCACTGCCGCGGCTGGCGCGTGCCATGGCGGTGCGGGGGCTGGTGGGCATCGAGGCGCTCACGGGGTTTCCGTCCACCGTGGGCGGGGCGGTGAACATGAACGCCGGCTGCTACGGCACCGAGATCGCCGACGTGCTGGTCGCGGCCACGGTGGTCGATCGCGCGGGGGCCCGGCGCCGTGTCGGCGTGGCCGAGCTCGAGCCCGGGTACCGCAGCACGCGGCTGCAGGGCAGCGGCGACATCGTGAGTCGCGCCACGTTGGAGCTCGCCGCCGGCGACGCCGAGGCGGCGGAGGCGCGCATCCGCGAGCTCAACGCGCGCCGGCGGCTGAGCCTGCCGGGAGGCCTGCCCAACGCCGGCTCGACGTTCAAGAACCCGCCTGGCGACTACGCGGGGCGGCTGATCGAGGCGGCGGGGCTCAAGGGCGCGGCCCAGGGCGGGGCACGCATCAGCCCGCGCCACGCCAACGTCATCGTCAACGAGGACGGCGCCCGGGCCGCGGACGTCTTGAGCCTGATGCTGCGCGCCTACCAGGAGGTGGAAGAGCGCTTCGGCGTGCGCCTGGAGCCCGAGGTCGTGCTCGCCGGGTCGCTCGCCGTCCTCTGGCGCGAGGGCACGGAAACGCTTGGCTATACTGCGAACGAGCGGTCGTTGGAGAAGAAAGGGGACATGGAGTGAAGAGATTGAGCCTCGCCGTCTTCGGTCTGTTGCTGCTCCTGGGTTGCCGGAGCGAGACGTTCGAGCAGCGCGTCGAGAGACTGCGCCGCGGCTACACGATCAGCTCCAGCGGCTTCGTGGTCAAGCGGGCGCCCGAGCCGGCGGCCGCTCCCGAGGGGGCCGGCGCCGAGGTCACGGTCACGGCGGAGGGCGCGGCGGCGGAGGAGGCGGCCGGGCCCGAAGCGGCCGAGGGCGCGGTGGAACAGGAGGACGGGATCGTGGTCGAGGACCTGCCGCTGGCGCCGGTGCTCCAGGACGTGACGCTCGACCTGCTGGTGCGCAACGACAACGTCGCGGACCGGCTGCCCGGTCTCACCCTGGACATCGCTCTCGTCGACGCGGCGGGCAACGAGAAGGACCGCCGCCGTGTCTGGATCGACACCTCGGAGATCGCGCGCGGCCCGGGCGTGCAACTCAGCCATGACCTGGAGGACGTTGAGCTCGCCGAAGGCGACACCTTCCACGTCGAGATGCGCAGCCCGGTGCCCGCCGAGGAGCGGGCCGAGTACCGCGAGTTCACACCCGAGTGAGTCCTCCCAACGAGGGGTCAGGGGTCAGGGTTCAGGGAAAGGAACACGACTCATCTGACCCCTTACCCCTGAACCCCGGGTGGGCGGGGGATCAGTGCGCGTTCCAGCGCACCCGACGCACGGTGAGCCAGAGGATCTTGAGGTCGAGCTTCAGCGACCAGTTCTCGATGTAGTAGAGGTCGTATTGGATCCGCTTGCGGATCGAGGTGTTGCCGCGCCAGCCGTGGATCTGCGCCCAGCCGGTCATGCCCGCCTTGACCCGGTGGCGCAGCATGTATTGCGGGATCTTCTCCTTGAACTCGCGCACGAAGGCCGGGCGCTCGGGCCGCGGGCCGACCAGGGACATGTCGCCCTTGACCACGTTCCACAGCTGTGGCAGCTCGTCCAGGGACCAGCGGCGCAGGAACGAGCCGACGCGGGTGCGTCGCGGATCGTCGCGCAGCGCCCACACCGGCCCCGAGGTCGCCTCGGCATTGGCGCGCATGGAGCGTAGCTTGAGCATCGCGAACGGCGTGCCGTCGAGGCCCATGCGCACCTGGCGGTAGAAGATCGGTCCGCTGTCCTCCAGCCGGATGGCGAGCCAGACCAGCGGCAGCCCGAAGACGGCGAGCAGGGCCACGGCGGGCAGCGCCAGGCCGATGTCGATGGCGCGCTTGGCCATGCTGCTCCAGCCCTGCAGCGGCACCTCGCAGAGGTTGATGACCGGCGTGCCGTCGAAGTCGTCGACCGTGGCCTTGAGCACCGCGTATTGGAGGATGTCGGGCACCAGCTTGACGTCCACGCCCTCCCGCGAGGCGGCCTGCAGCAGCTCGTTGATGCGCTTGTGCGCCTCCAGCGGCAGGGTGATGAAGACCTGCTCGATGCGGTGGCGCTCCACCACGTCGCGGAGCTGCAGGGTGGTGCCGAGGACCGGCACCCCGTCGAAGGTCGCGCTCTCCTTGGCCGGGTCGTCGTCCAGGAAGCCGACCACGTCCAGACCCAGCTCGCGGTGCGAGAGGAGCTTGCCGGAGACCTCGCGGCCCAAGGAGCCGGCGCCGACGATGAGGATGCGCTTGAGATTGCGTCCCTGCCGCCGCAGCCGGCGCAGGCGCTGGCGCATGGCGACCCGGCCGCTGGCGACGAGCAGCAGCGCCGCGATCGTGAACAGGGCGAGGAAGCCGCGGCTGTAAGTGAACCACTCGCGGGTGCCGTCCGGGCGCTCCACGCCGGGCAGGCGCACCCAGGTGGTCACACCGGAGAGCAGGATGCCCGAGAGCACCACCGCCAGCGCCGTGGTCACCACCTCGTCGACGTGGCTGCGGCTGCGCCACATCTGGTACAGGCCGTGGAAGTAGAAGACCACCGGCCAGATGACGACGGCGAAAGCGAGCAGCAGCAGGTAGCGCGAGAAGGGGGGCGGGTCCGGGGTCGGCGGGATGATCTCGGGCAGGATGCCCGAATAGAAGCGCAGCCACCAGCCCACGAAGAAGGCCGCCGTGATGGCGGCCACGTCGCATGCCAGGTAGAGCAGGGCCCGGGTTCGCCGGCGCTTCTGGATCAAGAGAGTGCTCCCTCCAGTTCGGGGAACGCCGCCACCAGCGCGGCGGACAGGCTCCGGCGGAATCGTTCCCGGGAGAACATCTCCGCCCGGCGCCGTAAGTCCAATGTATTGAACTCGCTTCGCCGCGCCTTGTCAAGAGCGGCGGCCAGGGCGGCAGGCCCGTCGTCGTCGTACAGGACGCCGTCCCGGTCGGGCCGGACGATGTCCCGGACTCCGCCTTCCCCCCGCGCCACGACGGGAAGACCGCAGGCCAGGGCCTCCACGGCGGCGATGCCGAAGTCCTCCACGCCCGGCTGCACGAAGCAAAAGGCGCGCCGATAAAGGTCGCGCAGCTCCTCGGGGCCGACCTGCCCGAGCAGACGGGCTCCGTCGCCGCCCAGGGCGCGCAGGCGGTCGTGCTCCGGGCCGGTGCCGACGATGCGCAGCTCGATCCCTAGCTCGCCGCAGGCCTCGATGGCGAGGTCGAGCCGCTTGTAGGGCACCAGCGCCGACACCGCCAGGGCGAACGGCTCGCGCGCGGCCGTGTAGTTTGAGGTGAAGAACTCGATGTCGACGGGCGGCGGCACGACCTCGGCCGCGCGGCCGTAATAGCGCCGGATGCGGTCGGCCACGAAGTGCGAGTTGGCGAGGTAGAGGTCGACGCGGTCTGCGGTGGCGACGTCCCAGCGCTGCAGCCCGTCGAGGAGTCTCTGGCGCAGCCAGTCGACGGGGGTGCGCCGGCGCGGGAAATAGACCGGCCGCTGATCCCAGACGTAGCGCATCGGAGTGTGGCAGTAGCAGACGTGCACGGCGCCGCTCCCCCGCACCGCGCCCTTGGCCACGCAGTGGCTGCTGCTGATCACGAGGTCGAACCCGCTCACGTCCAGGTCCTCGACGGCGATCGGGAAGAGCGGCAGGTACTGCCGGTAGCGGCGGGCCAGGAGGGGCGCCCGCTGCAGGAAGCTGGTGCGGATCGGATGCGCTTCGAGCGCCGGGCTGATGCGGCCGGGCAGGTGGAAGAGCGAATAGATGGGCGCCGCGGGGAAGAGATCGGCGATCTCCTCCAGCACCTTCTCGCCGCCTCGCATCCCGGTCAGCCAGTCGTGGACCAAGGCGACCCGGGGGGGGCTAGTCACAGGCTCTCATCAGGCGTCGCCTCCCTGCCGTCGCTCGCCGCCGCGCGACCGCCGCAGCGTGCGCCGGTAGATCTCGAGGGTCTGCTCGGCGGTGCGTTTCCAGCGGAAGTCCTCTGCCCGCCGCCGCCCGAGCTGCGCCAGGGACTCGCGGTGCTCCGGGTCGTGCATGCACTTGGCGATGGCGCCGGCGATCGCGTCCACGTCCAGCGGGTCGACCAGGTGGGCGTAACCCTCGGCGATCTCGTGCAGGGCCGAGGTGTTGGAGGTGATGACCGGGACGCCGGAGGCCATGGCCTCGACTACCGGCAGGCCGAACCCCTCGTAGAGGGTGGGGAAGAGGAACAGGGTCGCTCCCTGGTAGATCGCCGGCAGCAGCTCGTCGGCCACGTGCCCGACCAGGCGCACGCGGTCGCGGATGCCGAGCTGCTCGGCGCGCTGCTCGAGCTTGAAGTCTCCCTGGCCGCGATTGCCTATGCACACCAGGTCGCCGTCGAACGGCCGCAGCTTGAGCGCCCGGGCGTAGGCCCGCACGACGTTGTCCAGGTTCTTGTGCGGCTTGGGGTTGCCGACGAAGAGCAGATAGGGGCGCTTGAGCTCGAGGCGGGCGGCGACCTCGGCGATGCGCTCTTCGCCGAGGGACTGGCGGAAGACGTCGGAGACGCCCTGGTAGACGACCTGGATCTTGTCGCCGCCGACGTCGAAGTACTCCATGAGGTCGGTCTTGGTGCTCGAGGAGACGGCGATGATGGCGTCGCCGCGGGTGAGGCTCCGCCGGATCATGCGCTGGGCGTACAGGTAGGCCAGCGCGCTGGGCAGGAACTGCGGGTAGAGCAGGTGGATGATGTCGTGGATGGTCACCACCGCCTTGCCGGGCACGAACGCCGGCAGCACGTAGTGCGTGGCGTGGTAGAGATCCACCCGCCGTCGCCACAGCCGCCAGGCGAGGGCGAACAGCTCGCGGCCGGAGTAGACCGGCGCCGACTCCTCGACCAGGCGGAAGTTCTCGGGCAGCTCGGCGAAGGAGCCGCTGGCGTCGCGGCCGGTGAACAGGATGTAGTTGTTCTCGCCGTCCAGGCGGCCGATGAAGTCGACGAGGTTGCGAACGTAGGTGCCGATGCCGAAGTCGTGGGCCTTGCGGGCGTCGATGCCGATGCAGTGCGCCATGCCGCTGTCACTCTAACGCTTCCGTGAACACGGCCTCCATCTCGCCCGCCGCCCGATCCCAGGAGAACGCGGCGGCCCGCCGCCGCGCCCGCTCGCCCAGCTCGGAGGCCAGGGAGGCGTCGCGCAGCACCCCCCGCATGGCCTGCGCCCAGGCCCGCGGATCGAGCGCGTCCACCGTCAGCCCTCCGTCGCCGACCACCTCCGGCAGGCTCGACCGGTCGGAGACCAGGGTCGGCACGCCGCAGGCCATGGCCTCGAGCGGCGGCAGGCCGAAGCCCTCGGCCAGCGACGGGTAAACGAACAGGCTGGCGCCCTGGAAGAGCCGCAGCAGCTCGTCGGCCGGCAGCCTGCCGGCGGCGATCAGCCCCCGCCCCTCCAGCCGCTCGATGCGCCGCGCCAGCCCGCGGCTGCGCCAGCCGTATCCCCCGGCGAGCACCAGCGGCGGCGCCTCCGGATCGTCCGCGCGCATGCCCTCCCAGGCGTCCAGCAAGACCCCCAGGTTCTTGCGCGGCTCGATCGACCCCACGTACAGCACGTAGCCGCGCGGCGCGCCCAGCCGCACGCGCACCGCCGCCACCTCCTCCTCGCTCGCCGGGCGGAACTCCTCCCCGGCCGCGTGATGGACCACGCGCAGCCGCCCGGCGCACTCGGGGAAGTGGAATCGCAGCTCCTCGGCGATCGCCTGGGACCCGGTGACGACCCGCCTCGCCGAGGCCAGCGTGCGCTCGAGGAACGGCAGCACCGACAGCCGCACCTTCAGCCGGTGCGTCTCGGGAAAAAGCAGCGGCGTCAGGTCGTGCAGCGAGACCACCCCCGGCACCGGCAGCCTCCACGGCAGCACGTTGATCGGCGACCACAACAGGTCCACGTCCCCCCGCGCCAGCCGCGCCGGCAACCGCCACTGCTGCCAAACCACGCCCAGCGGCGCCGCCTGCACCTCCACCCGCACCCCGGCGCCGTCCAGCGCCCGCGCGTCCTCGTGCAGCTCCCGGTGCGCCAGCCCCAGGAAGCGCGCGTTTCCCCGCCGGGCCAGCCGCGCCAAGAGCTCCAGCGAATACCGACCGATCCCGGTGGGCGGCCCCACCAGCCCCCGCAGATCCACCCCGATGGTCGGCGTCGTCGCCCGCGATGCTGGGAAGGTGCCGGGCATGCAAGATGCAAGTTGAGCGACACGTTGATGATCGCGCACGCAGCTTACACGAGTCGCAACTTGCATCTTGCATGCCCGGCACCTCCCTCCTCCCTCTGCGCTGCTGGTATTCTCCAAAGCGCCCCGCGGCCGGCCGGACAGCGCCCCATGATCGAGCAGCAGATCGAAACGTCACCCGAGGAGGATCGACAGCGAGTGGAGGAGGCGCTACGGCGGGTGGAATCGGCGGTCCGCCAGCGCCATGCCCAGCTCGCGACGCGATCGGTGGAGCGGGAGGCGGTGCAGGCGCAGCTGCTCGAGCTGCGGGAGGCCGAGCTGCTGCGCGAGGCGACGACCAGCTCGCCGCGCCCGGTCATCGGCCCGCTGCTGGTGTGGGCCCGCAAGGCGGTCTACCACCTGTTCGTGAAGTGGCAGATGCGGCCGCTGCTGCAACAGCAGAGCCGGTTCAATCAGGCGGCGGCCCGCCTCCTGGAGGACAGCCTGGAGGCGCAGGAACGGATGGCGGAGGAGCTGGAGCGGCTGCGGGCGCGGGTGGAGGAGGAGCGGGAGCCGGCCGGGCGCGACGCGTCTGAGAGCGTGTCCCGCACGCCATGAGGCCGCCGCGGATCCTGGTCTGCAACTCGCAGGTCCCGTTCGCCCGTGGCGGCGCCGAGACCCACGTGGCGGCCCTGGTCCGCGAGCTCGATCGCCGCGGCTTCACCGTCGACACCGTCAACCTGCCGTTCGCCTGGAATCCCCGCCTGCAGATCTTCCAGAGCGCCCTGGCCTGGCGCCTGATCGACGTGTCGCAGGTCGGCGGGGAGCCCGTGGACCTGGTCATCGCCACGCGGTTCCCTTCTTATCTCGTGCGGCATCCCAACAAGGTGGTGTGGCTCATTCATCAGTTCCGCCAGGTCTACGAGCTGCTGGGCACGCCGTACAGCGACTTCGGGCCCGACCCCGAGGACCGCGAGGCCGTCGAGATGGTGCGCGGCATGGACGCGCGGGCGCTGGGGGAGGCGCGCCGGATCTTCACCAACTCGCGCAACACCGCCGACCGCCTGCGGCGCTTCCTGGGCATCGAGGGCGAGCCGCTTTACCACCCCTCGCCGCTCACCGAGCGCCTGCGCGCCCAGGAGATGGACGGCGAGCCCGGCGACTATGTGCTGGCGGTGGGGCGGCTCGACGCCATGAAACGTTTCGATCTGCTGGTCGAGGCCCTGGCCGCGGCGCAGTCGCCGCTCAAGGCGGTGGTCGCCGGGGACGGGCCGGAGCGCGCCGCTCTCGCCGCGCTGGCCGAGAGCCGCGGAGTCGGGGAGCGCATCGAGTGGGCCGGGCGGGTCAGCGACGAGCGGCTGGCGGCGCTCTACCGCCAGGCTCTGGGGGTCTTCTACGCGCCGTTCGACGAGGACTACGGGTACGTGACGGTGGAGGCTTTCGCCGCCTCGCGGCCGGTGGTCACGACCCCCGACTCCGGCGGCGTGCTCGAGTTCGTCGAAGACGGGGAGACCGGCCTGGTGGCCGACAAGGCGACGGCGGGCGCGCTGGCGCGGCAGCTCGACCGGCTGTACCGGGATCGCGACCTGGGGCGGCGGCTCGGCGCCGCCGGGCGCCGGCGGGTGGCGGGTATCGACTGGCAGCGGGTCATCGAGCGGCTCACCGGCACGCTGTAGGGACGACATCGGTCATGCGCATCGCCTGGTTCAGCCCCCTGCCGCCGGCCGCCACCGGCATCGCGGACTACAGCGCCGAGCTGCTGCCGGTGGTGGCCGACGCGGTGGACGTCGAGCTGTTCGTCGACGACGACGACGCCGCGGTTCCGGCGTCGCTCGCCGAGCGCTTTCCGGTGTGGCACGAGCGTGACTTCTCCCGCCGCGCCGGGGACTTCGACCTCTGCCTCTACCAGCTCGGCAACAACGCGCAGTTCCACGGCTTCGTCTATCGCGCGCTGCTGCGCCGGCCCGGTGTCGTCGTCCTCCACGAGTACATGCTGCACCATCTGATCCAGGGTCTGACGCTGGCGCGCGGCGACCTCGTGGGGTATCTGGACGAGGTTCGCTACGCCTACGGCGAGACCGCGGCGGTGTCGGCCGAGCTGGCGGCGACGTCCGGGGGTCCTTTCGACATCTGGGGCTATCCGCTGTTCGAGCGCGCGGTGGACGCCTCGCTCGGCGTCCTGGTGCACAACCGGACGACGCGGGACCGGGTGCTGGCCAGCCGGCCGGCAGCCCGGGTGGCGGTGGTGCCGCACCACCTGTCCCTCGCCGGCCTGCCGGACGGCGACGCGGCGTCGCGGGCCGCCTGCCGCCGCGCCCTCGACCTGCCGGCGGACGCCTTCGTCGTCGGCTGCTTCGGGCTGCTCACGCCCCACAAGCGAATCGAGGTGGTGCTGCGGGCCTTCCTGCAGCTGCGCCGGCGGCACCCCGACGCGGTGCTGCTGCTGGCGGGGGAAGTGTCGCCGATCTACGACCTCGGCGAGCTGCTCGCCGGTCTGCCCGAGGGGGCGGTGCGACATACCGGCCGGCTGCCGCTGGCCGGGCTGCTGCAGGCCATGGTCGCCTGCGACCTGGCGGTCAACCTGCGCCATCCCAGCGGCGGCGAGACCTCGGGCACGTTGATGCGCCTGCTCGGCCTCGGCAGGCCGGTGCTGGTCACCCACACCGGGGCGTTCGCCGAGCTGCCCGAGGGCTGCTGCGCCCGCGTGCCGCTCGACGGCCGGGAGGAGGAGCTGCTGACGGCCTATCTCGAGCGGCTCTGCGTCGACGGCGAGCTGCGCCAGGCCATGGGCCGCAACGCCCGGAGGCACATGTCGACGCACCACACGCTGGAGGGCTCGGCGTGTGGTTACGTCGCCTTTCTCCAGGCGATCGCGGCCGCGCCTCCCGAGCCCTTCCGCCCGGCGCCGCCCCTCACCGTGGAGCGTCCGCCTAGCTTGCGCGGGCGATTGCTCACCGAGGTGGGCCGTCACGCGGCGGGCCTCGGAGTCCACGAGGGCGACCGCGAGCTGCTGCGCGTCGCGGCGGCCCACGCCGTGGAGCTGGGATTGGACCCGCGTGCGAGCGATCACGATGTCTAGGCCGATTCGTTGGAGCGCGGTCGCCGCGTTGCTGCTCGCCGTCGCCGGCCATGTCGGCTGGTGGTACTGGCCGCGTCTGCACCGGGCGACACCGGGCGGTCTGACCGGGGCGCTGCTGACCGCCGAGGGGTTGGAGGACACCGTCTGGATCGCCCATCCGCACCAGAACCTCGCGCGTCTCGAATCGCGGACCGGCGACGTCTCCGACCTCGCGGCGCGGGTGGCGACCCTGCTCGACAGCGACCCGCCAGCCTGGCCGCGGTTCGCCTTCTGGCCGGTGCCGCCGGCGCGCTCCCTGGCGTGGGCGCGCTCGCGGGACGGGGCAGGCGAGATCGTGGCGCTCGAGCCCTATCCCGTGGTGCGCTGGCTGGTGCGCGCCGCCGGCCGGCTGGCGGACAACCCCTGGCTCGCCGGCGGCACCGTCGGGGAAGGCGACCGCGCGGCTCGCGTGCTCTGGCGCGAGGGTACCTGGATCCTCGAGCGCGGCAGCCTCACCCAGGCGCTCGGCTCACGCGAGTCTGGAGCCGGTGAGGAGTCCGGCGTGGACCGGGCCCTCGCCTGGGTGCGTCTGGGGCCGGGCCATGACCCGTGGCCGCAGGGTCTCTATCGAGCACAAGCGATCCCCCGCGGCGTCGAGCTGGTGAGCGGAGCGCCTCCCTCGTCGCGGACGCGAGAGGCCGCGCGGCCGCTGCAGCAACGATCGGTGCTGCTCGCCATCGCCGCCCCGCCGGGCGGCGCCGGTGCCATGGCGTTGTTGCGGCCGCGGGGCTCGGGCGGCGATCTGGCGCTTCCCGGGGCCTTGCTGGTGCAGCGGGGCGACAGTGGCCTGGAGCTTCCGGGCGCCCGGCTCCTGGACGCCATCGGGCTGGAGCCCCACGAGCGGGCCGAGGGCGATTTTCAGATCCTGGCCTGGGACCGAGGCTCCCTGACCCTGGGCGGCGAGCTGACGGACGTGCTGCGGCCGGCGGGCCCCGAGGAGGCGCTGCCGCGCCTGGCGGTGTGGGCCGACCTCGAGGAGGTGGCCGCGTGGGCGGAGACGCTGGGCGGGGCTCTACGGGTGGTGCCGTTCATCGACCCGGAGCCGGCGCGGCGCTGGCTCGCTCTCGCCGCCCTGGCCCGGGCGGCCGGCCCGGACACCACCCTGTGGGCCGAGATCCACGACTCCCCCGACTCGGCCCGCATCCTCCTGCTGCGGCGCGAGCCGCGCACCGTTCTCGATTGACAGGAGCGGCGTGCATCCCGTAGCCTAAGGCCTCTCTGGGGTCCGGTATCAGGCGCCGGGCACGTAAGGGTTCCTCACGTGCAGATTCGACTCGATCGGGTTCGTGACGAGCCCATCACCTGGGATATCGAGGTGCCGGTTGGCGCCGAGGAGCTGGGTCGCGAGGAGCTGCTGGCGATGGGACCGGTGCGGTGGCGGGGGCGGATCGAGGCTCCCGCGGGCGGCGGCGAGGGTGAATACCTCCTCACCGGCCGCCTGACCTGCGAGCAGACGCTGGCCTGTACCCGCTGCCTGACGCCACGCCCCCAGACTGTGGACTCCGAAGTGCAGCTCTATGTGGTGGTCCGTCGCACGGAACCGCTGCCGGGAGATGTGGAGCTGGCGGAGGAGGATCTCGGCGTCCTGGAGATCGATTCCGAGGTGCTGGACACGGCGCCGGTGATCCGCGATCATCTGCAGCTCGAGATCCCGATGCGGGTGCTCTGCCGGCCGGACTGCGCGGGGCTCTGTCCCCGCTGCGGCGCCGACCTGAACGCCGGAGCCTGTGACTGCCCGCCGCGGGAGATGGACTCGCGTTGGCGGGCGCTGGCCGAACTACGAGGAAACTGAAGCCATGCCGAATCCGAAACGACGCCATTCGAAGGCCCGGCGCGATCGCCGGCGCGCCCACGACGCGCTGCCGCAGCCGATGGCCTCGGTCTGCCCCAAGTGCGGCGAGGCCAAGCGGCCGCATCGCGTCTGTCCGCACTGCGGCACCTACCGCGGCCGCCAGGTGATCGAGGTCGAGGAAACGTCCTGACGCCGCCCGTCCGGTCCTGGGCCACGGGTCCGGGATCGGGAAGCCGGGGCTCCAGGACCCGGGAATCGAGACAGAACGCGCACAACCCTCCAGCACGATGCGCATCGCCGTCGACGCCATGGGTGGAGATTTCGCGCCGGCCGCGGTGGTGGCGGGAGCCGTCGACGCGGCGCGTGAGCTGGGTGCGCACCTGCTGCTGGTCGGGGATCGGGAGGCGGTCGAGCGCGAGCTGGCCGGCGTCAACCCTATGCCGCCGCGCCTGGAGGTCGTGCACGCCGACGAGGTCGTGGGCATGGACGATCCGGCGACCGCGCCCATCCGCCGCAAGCGCCGATCTTCGGTGCGGATCTGCGCCGAGCTGGTGCGCGACGGCCAGGCGGAGGCCATGGTCACCGCCGGCAACACCGGGGCGGCGATGGTGGCGGCGAAGGTGGTCGCCGGCACCATCGAGGGCGTGGATCGCCCGGCGCTGGCCGCGGTGCTGCCGAATGCTGGCGGGCACACCGTGCTGCTGGACGTAGGCGCCAACGTCGACAGCCGGCCGCGCCACCTGCGGGAGTTCGCCGTCATGGGACACTTCTACGCCCAGGAGGTGCTGGGCATGAGCCACCCGCGGGTCGGCCTGCTCTCGATCGGCGAGGAAGAGGTCAAGGGCAGCGATCTGACGCGCCAGGTCTACCAGGTGATGGAGACCACGGGCCTGCATTTCATCGGCAACGTGGAAGGCGGCGACATCTTCAACGGCAAGGCCGACGTGGTGGTGTGCGACGGCTTCGTCGGCAACGCCGTGCTGAAGAGCGCGGAGTCGATCGCCGAGCTGGTGGGATCGATGCTGCGCACCGAGCTGGAGCACAGCCTGCGGGCGCGCCTCGGCGCCGTGCTGGCGGCGCCGGCGCTCAAGCGGCTGCGCCGCCGCACCGATTACAGCGAATACGGGGGGGCGGCTCTGCTGGGCATCAACGGGGGCTGCTTCATCGGGCACGGCCGCTCGAATCCGCGCGCCGTGCACAGCATGATCCGCCGCGCCGCCGAGTTCTGCGAAGCGGATCTGCACAACCAGATCCGCCGCAAGGTGGCCGACCTGCACGCCGAGGAGGCGCGGCTGCTGGGGGCGGCGGAGGCGCCGGAGGTATCTGCGGGATGAAGGCGAAGATCCTCGGCACCGGACGGGCCGTGCCCGCCCGGGTGCTGACCAACCAGGACCTGGAGCACATCGTCGACACCACGGACGAGTGGATCACCACCCGCACCGGGATCAAGCGGCGCTACATCGCGGCGCCGGAGGAGGCGCTCACCGACCTGGCGGTGCCGGCCTCCCAGCAGGCCCTGGAGATGGCGGGCGTGGACGGGTCGGAGGTGGATCTGGTGATCTGCGCCACGGTGACGCCCGACATGACCTTCCCCGCCGCCGCGACCCAGATCCAGGACCGCATCGGCGCCAAGGGCGCGGCGGCGTTCGACGTCTCCGCCGCCTGCACCGGCTTCATCTACGCGCTGTCGATCGCGCAGCAGTTCCTGGAGAACGGCGGCGCGCGGACGGCGCTGATCATCGGCGGCGAGGTCCTGTCCAAGTTCATCGACTGGACCGACCGCTCGACCTGCGTGCTGTTCGGCGACGGCGCCGGGGCGGCGGTGCTGCGCGCCGAGGAGGACGGCGAGAGCGGCGTCCTGGGAACCGTGCTGCACTCCGACGGCTGCCTGGGCGACCTCATCTACCGGCCCGGCGGCGGCAGCAAGCATCCGCCGTCCAAGGAGCTCGACGCCGGCAACCTGAATTTCATCAAGATGCGCGGCAACGAGACCTTCCGGGTCGCCGTCCGCTCCATGGCCGAGGTGAGCCGGGAGATGCTGGAGAAGGCGGGGCTGGCGGCCGAGGACGTCCGCTGGTTCATCCCCCATCAGGCGAACCTGCGCATCATCGACGCGGTGCGCGAGCGGCTGGACGTCCCCGAGGAGCGCGTCTACGTCAATGTCAAGGACTACGGGAACACCTCGGCGGCTTCCATCCCCATCGCCCTCGACGAGCTGAATCGCAACGGCAAGCTCGACCCCGGAGATCTGGTGCTGTTCGCCGCCTTCGGAGCCGGCCTCACCTGGGGCGCCGGCGCGGTGCGCTGGTAAGCAACCGATGGCATACGGCTTCGTCTTCCCCGGCCAGGGGTCCCAGCGGGTGGGCATGGGCCGAGCCTGGGCCGAGAGCTTCCCCGTAGCCGCCGAGGTCTTCGAGCAGGCCGACGAGGCCCTGGGGCTGCCCCTGAGCCGGCTCTGCTTCGAGGGGCCGGAGGAGGAGCTGCAGCTCACCGCCAACACCCAGCCTGCCATCCTCGCCGCCTCGGTGGCGATCCTGCGCGTGCTGGAGCAGGAAGGCCTGGCGGCGACTGCGGCCGCGGGCCACAGCCTGGGCGAATATTCGGCCCTGGTGGCCGCCGGCGCCCTGCCGTTCGCCGACGCCCTGCGCCTGGTGCGTCGCCGCGGCGAGCTCATGCAGCAGGCGGTGCCGGTGGGCCAGGGCGCCATGGCGGCCATCCTCGGCCTGGACATCATGACGGTCAACGAGCTGGTGGAGGAGGCCGCAGACGAGGACCTGGTCTGCACCGTGGCCAACTTCAACTCGCCGCAGCAGACGGTGATCGCCGGTCACACCGAGGCGGTGAAGGAGGCGGCGCGGCTGGCCAAGCTGCGCGGCGGCGGCAAGGCGGTGCTGCTGCCCGTGTCGGCGCCGTTCCATTCGCCGCTCATGAAGCCGGCGCGCCGGGGGATGGAGCCGCTGTTGCGGGAGACGAGCTGGGCGGATCCGAAGATCCCGGTGGTGACCAACATCGACGCCGCGCCGGTCGAAGACGCGGAGTCCGCCCTCGACGCCCTGATGCGCCAGATCGACGGGCCGGTGCGCTGGGTGGAGTCGGTGCGCGCTCTGGTCGACGACCTGGAGCTGGGCATCTTCATCGAGGTTGGCCCGGGCAACGTGCTCAGCGGTCTCATCCGGCGCATCGCGCCCGAGGTCACCGCCGTCTCCTGCGCCGAGCCGGAGGACCTGGAGAAGGTGCGTGCGACGGTGGCCGGAGCCGCCCCAGGAAGCAAGGCGGAGGCGTGAGAACGATGTGGGAGCTCGACGGCAGGACCGCGTTGGTGACCGGGGCCTCGCAGGGCATCGGCGAGGCGATCGCGCGGCAGCTGGCGGCGCAGGGGGCGCGGGTGATCCTCGCCGCCCGCAGCGCCGACAAGCTGGCCGCGCTGGCGGCCGAGCTGGGGGAGGCCGGCCGCGAGGCGCATCCCCTGGCGCTCGACCTGGCGGCGCCGGAGGCGATCGAGGGTCGGCTGGCGGAGCTACCCGAAGAGTGGGCGGCCGTCGACATCCTGGTCAACAACGCCGGCATCACCGACGACGCACTGCTGGTGCGCATGAGCCTGGAGCAGTGGCGGCGCGTGCTGGACACCAACCTGACCGGCGCCTTCGCCGTGACCCGGCTGCTGGCCAGGGGCATGATGCGCCGCCGCTGGGGGCGGATCATCTCGATCTCCTCGGTGGTCGGCCTGATGGGCAACGCCGGACAGGCCAACTACGCCGCCGCCAAGGCAGGGCTGGTGGGCTTCACCAAGTCGCTGGCGCGCGAGCTGGCCGGCCGCGGCGTCACCGCCAACGTGGTGGCGCCCGGGTACGTGGACACGGCGATGACGGAGGCGCTGCCGGAGGCGGCGCGCGGGCCGCTGCTCGAGGCCATCCCGATGGGTCGCATCGGCCGGCCGGAGGAGATCGCCGCCGCCGTCGGCTTCCTCGCCGGCGGCGGCGCCGGCTACATCACCGGCCAGGTGCTCAACGTCTCGGGCGGCCTCTACATCTGAGAGCCTGTGACCCACGGGAGATGGGGTCACAGGCTCTGAGATTGGACGCTCCCCGCGAGCTGTGCTAGAAACCGCAACGGTTCTGAAAGGCGAACCTCAGGAGGAGACTGAGATCATGTCAGTAGCGGAACGAGTCAAGGGAATCATCGTCGATCAGCTGGGCGTGGACGCGGACGAGGTGACGCTGGAGGCGAGCTTCACGGAAGACCTGGGCGCGGATTCCCTGGACGTGGTGGAGCTGGTGATGGCCTTCGAAGAGGAGTTCGGCATCGAGATCCCGGACGAGGACTCGGAGAAGATCGCCCGCGTCGGCGAAGCGATCTCCTACATCGAGCAGAACTCCTCCGAGAGCAGCAACTGAGGCCAACCAACCGGCGACCGGGGGACAGAGGTCCCCGCCTCTGTCGGACTCGGGGATGAACATGGTAGCCCGGCGACGCGTCGCCATCACCGGGATCGGTCTCGTCTCCCCGCTCGGTACCGGCACCCAGGCCACCTGGGACGGCCTGATGGCCGGCATCAGCGGGATCGGGCCGATCACCCGCTTCGATGCCAGCGAATACACCTCGCGCATCGCGGGAGAGGTGCGCGACTTCGAGCCGGAGGCCTTCCTCGATCGCAAGGAGGCCCGCAAGACCGACCGCTTCATCCAGTTCGCGCTGGCGGCGAGCCAGATCGCGCTGGACGACTCCGGGCTGACTATCGACGCCGCGAACGCCGAGCGGGTCGGCGTCATCATCGGCTCGGGGATCGGCGGCCTGCCGCTGATCGAGGACATGCACCGCGTCCTGCTCGAGCGCGGGCCGGGGCGAATCTCTCCGTTCTTCATCCCCGGCCTCATCGTCAACATGGCCGCCGGCCAGGTGTCGATCCGTGTCGGCGCCCGCGGCCCGAACTCGGCGCCGTGCACGGCCTGCACCACCGGCCTGCACGCGGTCGGCGACGCCTTCCGGCTCATCCAGCACGGCTACGCCGATGCCATGATCGCCGGCGGAGCCGAGGCCGTGATCACGCCGCTCGCCGTCGGCGGCTTCTGCGCCATGCGGGCGCTGTCGACCCGCAACGACGAGCCGGAGCGGGCGTCGCGACCGTGGGATCAAGATCGCGACGGCTTCGTCATGGGCGAAGGCTCGGGGATCGTGATCCTCGAGGAGCTGGAACGGGCGCGGGAGCGCGGCGCCACGGTCTATGCCGAGATCGTGGGCTACGGCATGGGCGGCGACGCCTACCACATCTCGGCCCCCGAGCCGGAGGGCAGAGGCGCGGCCCAGGTGATGCGCGCGGCGCTCGAGGACGCCGGCGTCGCGCGCGAGAGCATCGGCTACATCAACGCGCACGGCACCTCGACGCCGCTCGGCGACGTGGCCGAGGTCAAGGCGATCCACGACGTCTTCGGCGATCACGCCCGCCGGCTGGCGGTGTCGTCCACCAAGTCGGCGACCGGGCACCTGCTGGGCGCTGCGGGAGGTCTCGAGACCGGGATCCTGGCGCTGGCGCTGCACCACCAGACGCTGCCGCCGACGCTGAACCTGGACCAGCCGGGGGAGGGCTGCGATCTCGACTTCGTGCCCCACACCGCTCGCGCGGTGGAGCTCGAGCACGCCCTCACCAACTCCTTCGGTTTCGGCGGCACCAACGGCGCCCTCATCCTCAGCCGCGCGTAGTCCCCCGCCCGCCCAGGGGTCAGGGGCGAGGGGTCAGGGGTCAGCGAGACATCAGGGCTCGAGCTGCCGCCCCCGACCCTGAACCCTGATCCCTGATCACCGGGTGGGCGGGAGAGATTGGCAGGGATGTTGCGTGGTCCCCTCCGCGCCCGTCCTCGAATGAGATGGGCGAGGAGGTCGACATCATGCATTGGACACGTGCAAAGCTCGTTCTGGCTCTGTTGATTGCCGGCCTGGCGGCGTGGTCCCTGGCGTGCAACCGCGCCTCTCGTGAGGACACCCCCGCCGACGAGCAGGCCCGTTTGGAGGAAGAGCTCGAGACGACGGACGAGGCGACCGACGAGCAGTACTTCACCGAGGACACCGGCGCCCAGGCGGTAGACATCGAGGAGCCCGCGGACGACACCCTGGCGTCGCGCGAGGCGGAGCTGGCGGCGCGGGAGCGCGAGCTGGCGAGGCGCGAGGCCGAGCTGGCCCGCCGGGACACCGCGCCGCCGCCGCAGGAATCGTGGCGCGAGCGCCAGCCGCAGCCGGCCCCGGCGCCTGCCCCGGCACCGACACCGATCACCGTGCCCGCCGGCACCAGCTTCAGCGCCGAGCTTCAGAGCAGCCTGTCGAGCGAGACCAGCCAGGTGGGCGACAGCTTCACGGCCCGGCTGTCCTCGCCGCTGTCGGCCGGGGGGCAGGTCGCGGTGCCCGCGGGCTCGACCGTGTACGGGCGGGTGACCGAGGCCAAGGGCCTGCGCAAGATCGGCGGTCGCGCCCGCCTTGGCGTGGCGTTCGCGAGCGTCACCCTGCCCAATGGTTCCTCGGCGCCGCTGGCGGCGTCGCTGACCTGGGTGGGCAAGAGCGAGACCAAGAAGGACGCCGCCACTATCGGCGGCAGCACGGCCGCGGGCGCCATCCTCGGCAAGGTGATCGGCGGCGGCGATGATGACAAGCGCGTGGCGGCCGGGGCGGTCGTCGGCGGCGCTGTCGGCACCGTGGTGGCGGCCAAGACCAAAGGCGAGACCATCCAGCTGCCGGCCGGGACCGTCCTGACGGCGACTCTCGAAGCCCCGGTCACGGTCACGCCCTGACCCCGACCCGCCCAGGGGTGCCCTCCCGCCCTCCCGCCCAGGGGTCAGGGGTCAGGGGTCAGGGGTTCGCAGGGTAGATACATGCTCAGCCCTGACCCTGTTCCCTGATCCCTCGTCCCCGGGAAGGTGGGAGGGGGGAGCCAACGTCCGGTCGAAGAACTCGGTCATCCTCTCGTAGAAGTGGCGCTCGGCGGGGTCGCGGAAGCCGTGCTTCTGTCCCGGGTAGATCGCCGACTCGAAGGGGATCCCGGCCTCCGTCAGCCTGGCGGTGAAGGCGACGGTGTTGTTGGGGTGGACGTTGTCGTCCGCGGTGCCGTGCACGATCAGCAGGCGGTCGCGCAGCTCGGCGGCGGCGGTGAGGGGTGAGGAGTCCCGGTAGCCGTCTGCGTTGTCCTCCGGGTGGTCGAGATAGCGCTCGGTCCAGATCGAGTCGTAGAACGTCCAGTCGGTCACCGGGGCGCCCGCTACGCCGGCCCCCCACACTCCGGGTGCCCGGGTCAACACGTAGAGGGTGTTGGCACCGCCGCCCGACCAGCCCCAGATGCCGATCCGTTCGGCGTCGACGAAGGGCAGCGAGGCCAGGTAATCGACGCCGGCGCGCTGCGCCGCCAGGTTGACCTCGCCGAAGCGACGATGCTGGCGATCCTCGCCGCGTTTGCCGAAAAACGCCGAGCCCAGGTTGTCGACGCTCAAGACGGCGTAGCCGCGTTCGGCCATGAGCTTCAGCCACAGGCCGCGGGTCGAGTCCTCCCAGCGGTCCAGCACCACCTGGGATCCCGGGCCGCCGTAGTGGTACATGATCGCCGGGTATCGCTTGCCCGGCTCGACATCGGCGGGGCGCAGCATGCGGGCGGGCAGCTCGCTCCCCTCCGGCCCCGGGATGGTCAACAGCTCCCACCGCGGCAGCTCGCTGGCGACGAGCTCGGCGGGCGTCGCCGGCAGCTCGGCGACGGCCTCGCCGGCGGCATCGCGGATGACGGTCTCCGTGGGGCGGTTGGCGTCGCTCCAGTCGTGGATCCAGTAATCGCTTTTTGGGGCCACCTGGGCCGAGCTCCAGCCCGAGGCCGGCGTCAGCGGCGCGGCGTCGCCGCCGTCCAGCGGGACGCGGAAGACCTGTCGGCGGGCCGCCCCCAGGGGCGGCTCGGCGTACGCCGTGAAGACCAGCGTGCCGCCCTCCTCGTCGACGCCGTCGAGGGAGGCCACGGCGCCGGCGGCATGGGTGAGCTGGCGTACCAGCTTGCCGTCGGCGGCATAGAGGTAGAGCTGCTTCCAGCCGCTGCGCTCGGAGGGCCAGACGATGCGGCCGTCGGCGAGGATGCGGTAGTCGTTCGTGAGGTTCACCCAGGTCGGCCACTCCTCCGTGAGGAGAGTGGCGCAGTCGCCGTCCGCGGTGTCGCAGCGCAGCAGCTCGAGGCGCGTCTGCTCGCGGTTCAGGCGCTGCACGTACACGGCGGAGCCGTCGGCCGCCCAGTCGACGCGGGCGAGGTAGACGTCGGGCCCGGAGCCGGTGTCGAGCCAGGTGGTGGCCCCGTCGGCCGGCCGCAACACGCCGACCCGCACGGTCGGGTTGTCGGTGCCGGCGGTCGGGTAGCGCTGCCAGGTGACCTCCGGATATGGCGCCACGAGATCGGTCAGCGCGTAACGCCCCACCGCCGAGTCGTCGAAGCGGTAGTAGGCGATGGCGTCGCCCTCGGGGCTCCACCAGTAGCCGTCGGCCTCGCGTCCCCAGATCTCCTCCCAGTAGACCCAGTCCGGGATGCCGTTGCGGATGCGGTCGCCGTCCCCGTCGCCGGTCAGCGCGCGCTCCTCGCCCGTCGCTAGGTCGAGCAGATGCAGGTCGAAGTCGCGCACGAAGGAGATCCGCTTGCCGTTGGGGGAGAAGCGGGGGCCGCTCTCGCGCTCCCCGGTGTCGGTGAGCCGGCGGGCTTCGCCCGTCGCGACGTCGATCAGGTGGAGGTCGGTGCCGAGCTGGGCCAGCAGCGACGCGCCGTCCGGCGCCCACTGGTAGCCGGAGCCACTGATCTGCGTCGGGTCGGCGTCGCGGCTGGCCCAGCCGAGGTCGCCGAGCGCGAAGACCGACCGGGTCTCGCCCGAGGCGACGTCGAGGACCCGGATCGCCGAGCCGTCGCCTTCGTCCCAGACGTAGGCCAGGCGCCTGCCGTCGGGAGACCAGACGCGGCGCGACGCCGCCTTGCCGCCGGCGGCGCCGTCGAAGATGGCGTCGAGATCGAAGGCCGGCGCCTCGGCGGGCTCTTCTTGCCGGGCCGTGCCCAGGAGCGGCGCGGCGAGGGCGGCGACCAGGCAGGCGGCGGTGGCGGTGGATCGAACCATCGGACGTCCTCCCGGGGCCGACGGCCCCTTCACATGCGGCTGTAGTTGGGCCCGCCGCCCCCTTCGGGCGGCACCCAGGTGATGATCTCGTACGGATCGGCGATGTCGCAGGTCTTGCAGTGGACGCAGTTGCTGGCGTTGATCTGCAGGCGCTTGCCGCGCGGCTGCGAGGGGTCGTCGACCATTTCGTAGACGGCGGCGGGGCAGAAGCGCTGGCAGGGGTTGCCGTATTCGACGACGCAGCGCTGGTGGCAGATGTCGGTGTCGGCGACCAGCAGGTGGACGGGCTGGTCCTCGTCGTGCGCCGTCCGCGAGTGGTAGACATCCGCCAGGCGGTCGAAGGTGAGCTTGCCATCGTAGGAGGGTGCGGGCGGCGCCGCGGGCTTCCCGTCGAGCTTGCGCATGCGCTCGTGGCCCGGCCGGTTGTCCAGGCGGTCGAAGATGCCCCAGCCGCGCCCGCCGGTGAGCATGCCCGCGGCGGCCTGGAACATGCCGGCCAGGGTTCCGTGCTCGAAGGCCTGGTGGAAGTTGCGCACCGGCCACAGCTCGTCGCGGATCCAGCTCGCGGCGACCTTCTCCTCATAGCGAGCGAGGCGGTCCGCCGTGGCTTCGCCGCCGCGCAGCGCCTCGAAGGCGGTCTCGGCCGCCAGCATGCCGGACTTCATCGCCAGGTGGATGCCCTTCAAGCGCTGGGAGTTGAGGAAGCCGCCGGAGTCGCCGACGAGGAGGAACCCGTCGCCGTGGCCGCGGGGCATGGCCCACCAGCCTCCCTCGGGGATGGCCTTGGCGCCGTAGCCGACCAGCTCGCCGCCGGCGAGCAGGCCGGCGATCTCCGGGTGGATCTTGAAGTCCTGGAACAGGGCGTGGGGGTCGAGCAGCGGATCTTCGTAGTCGAGGCCGACGACCAGGCCGACGATCAGGTGGTTGTCGCGCATGCCGTAGAGGAAGCCGCCGCCGAAGGTGTCGAGGTCCAGGGGCCGGCCCATGGTGTGGACGACGTCGCCGGCGCCGATGCGGCCAGGTGGGAGTTTCCACAGTTCTTTGATGCCGATCGAATAGGTCTGGGGATTGCGGCTGTCAGAGAGTCCCTGGCTCTGGTGGAGCTGCTTGGCCAGGGTGCCGCGCGGGCCTTCGCCGAGGACCACGACTCGGGCGTGGATGTCCACGCCGGGCTCGAAGTTGGCCTTGCGGTTGCCTTCGCGGTCGACGCCGCGGTCGCCGGTGCGCACGCCCACGACCCGGTCGCCTTCGAGCAGGAGCTCGCGGGCGGGGAACTCGCAGAAGATGTCGGCGCCGGCCTCTTCGGTCTTGGCGGCCATCCATCTCAGCAGCTTGCCCAGGGAGGCTACGTATTTGCCGTGGTTGCGCAGGGGTGGGGGGATGACCGGGAAGGGGAGGGCGCGGCGGCGGGTCAGCCAGAGCAGCCGCTCCCGCTCCACCGGGCCCTCGAACGGCGCCTCCGTCCAGCCGTCGGGATCGAGCTCTTTGAGCGCCCGCGGGTCGACCACCGCCCCCGACAAGGCGTGGCTGCCGATCTCCTGGCCCTTCTCCAGCACCGCGATCGACAGCTCCATGGGCTCGCTGGCCGTTGCGTTGTGCTCGGCGAGCAACTGCCCGAGACGCCAGGCGCCCGCCAGGCTTGCCGGGCCGGCGCCGACGAAGAGCACATCGACGTCGAGCCGTTCGCGCTCTATTTCCTGCATGTCGTGGATCCTACCGAATCTGGTAGCTGCCCCCCGCCCCTCGGACGCCTTCCCACCCGGGGGTTATGAGCTTGGGGTCATCGCGAAGGCGAGGAACTGGGTGAGTTGGGTCTCTTGGTTGAAGTTGTTGTCGCTGACGACGATGAATAGGCGTCGGCCGTCGGGGAAATGGGGGCCCAGGGCCATGCCTTCCAGGTTGTCGACGGGGACGCCCAGGGTGGCGAAATCGAGGACGAGATGCTTGGGGAGGGGGCGTTGGGGCGTCAGATTGGCTGCGGTCAGGGATGGGATGTTCGAGATGTCGGAGGCGCCGTGGAGGGTCGCGAGGTAGAGCTCGACGGTGTTGCCGCGGCCCTGGACGTAGGCGCGTTCCAGGACCAGGAGGTCGTTTTCGGTGAGGGGTAGGAGCTCGGTCACGCCCTTGACCGCGATTCCGTCCGGGGGGTCGGGGAGGGCGGGTAGCGGTCCCAGCATGTAGATGTGCTCGCTCGCGAGCTTGCCGTTGCGTCGGTTGTAGCGGAGGAGGCGTGCGGGGCTGTCGGCGTCGGGGTCGTTGGCCGGGCCGTCCTGGGCGAGGGCGCTCTCGGTGGCGGTGAACAGCCAGCGGGTGTCGGCGGTGAGGCCCAGGGCCTCGAGTCCGGTGTTCTGGCGCACGCCCCGGGTGCCGTCGCCGTTTGGGTGGACGTGGGGAGGGAGCGGGATCTCGTCGAGGAGGTCGCCGTCTGGCGCGAAGTGGCGGACGAAGGGGGGGATGGCCTGCCCGGCGTTGCCTTCGGAGCTCACGTAGAAGGTGCCGTCCGGCAGGAGGGTGATCCCCTCGGGGTCCACGGTGTGGGGGGCGTAGGGGCGGCCGCCCTTGTCTCGGAGCTCGATCGTTTCGAGGACCGCGAGGCCTTGGTCGGTGAGGCGCCCGTTGTCGAGGTCGATGGCGAGGTGGTAGACGCGTGCCGGGCCGCGGACGGCGGCGTCGTCGGAGACCGTGAGCCAGGTTCCGGTGGTGGCGTCCCAGGCGAGGCCGGAGAGGCCGCCGACGGGGACGCCACTGATCTCCAGGTCTCCCGGCAGGACGGCCATGCCGAGGAACTCGAGATCGACGGTCGGAGGGGCAGGGACGGTCGCGGGTCTGGGCCGCCCGGCGCAGGCCGCCAAACACAAGGCGAGGCCGACGGCCAGAACGCCGGCCGCGCGATGGAAAGGCGCGTTGCTCACTCGGGGTTCAGGCGGGCGACGATCGCTTCCAGCTTGGACTGGATGAGGTCGCGGTTGCGCGGGCCCATGCGCAGGAGCTGTTTCTGCAGGGGGCTCAGGGCCTCGAGCTCGGGGTCGACGAAACGCCAGCTGCGGACGGCGCGCTCGAGGGCCAAAGGCTCGGTGGGCGTGGGGGTGGCCTGGACCTGGGAGAGGGCGCGGCGGAGCATGCCGTTGAAGCTCTGCTCGGGATAGCCCTGCTCGCGGAACGCGGCGTCGAGCAGCGGGCGGGCCAGGCGGTAGGCGCCGGCACAGGCCTCGGGGTCGAGGGAGTCGACCAGCGAGGCCAGGCGGTCGTAGCGGCCGTAGGAAGTGACGCCCAGGAAGGCCCGGCCGCCCTGGGTGTCCGGGGCGAACGGCTGATCCGGTGCCAGACCGGGGAACTGACGGCGCGGCGAGACGCCTTCGGCGGCGTTGATGACCGAGACGACCGCACGGCGGATCAGGTCTTCGCCGCTCACGGCGCGCGCCATCAGGGGATCGTCGGACAGGGCCCGGGCCTGGCGGCGGGCCCAGTCGTCGCTGGCGTCCAGCGGGGGAACCGGCGCGGCGGGGGCTTCTTCGAGCGTGGGGGCGGGGACGGTGGCCGGTTCCTCGGTCGGGCGCTCGGCGATGTCGCCGGCCGACGGGGCGGCGGTGCGGGCCCGCCAGTAGAGGAAGGCGAGGACGCCGGCCGCGATGAGGACCAGGAGGGCGACGCCCCAGGGCCAGCGCGGGCGCTGCCGGCGCTCCAGCCAGGGGGGCAGCTCGGCGGAGGGCTCGAGCTCGAGGTCGATGTCGGGCTCAGACCGGGGCGGGTCGTATTCGGGCATGTTGGGTGTCTCCTTCCGGTTCAGGTCTCGACGGCGATGGGCGCCGCCAGCAGCGGATCCGGGATGCGGAAGGCGTCGACGAGGGCGCGGGCGTCGTGGCGGATCTCGCCGCAGAGCCGGTTGATCTCGGCGCGGATCGCGCGCGACTTGCCGTCGGAGAGGACGTCGGCCTCCAGGAACCAGCCGCGATCGGCCTCGATCGCCGCCAGAGCGTAGAACTGGCGCAGGCGCTCCAGAACCGCACGGATCGGCCCCTCGTCGAGCCCGGTGACCGCATCGTCAAAACGCTGAAGCACGAACGATTCCACATGCGCGTACGCCGCCGCGAGCATGTGGTCCTGGATGTCGCTCACCGCCGCCTGCGGGTCGACGCCGGCATCGAGCCGTTCCTTGAGGCGGCGCGCCAGGGAGCGGAGCTGGCGCTCGGCCCGGTAGCGCAGGGTACCGAGGTGGAAGTCGCGGTCGCGCAGGTGCTCGGATCGGCTGTCGTGGGTGACCACGGGGTTGCGCTCGGCCAGGGACAACGCCGCCAGGTCCCCCAGGTAGCGGGCGAGGGAGAGCAGGCCCATGTCGCCGAACTGCCGGCGCAGGCCGGAGAGCAGGTTCCTGGCGACGAGCTGCAGCAGCACCACGTTGTCGCCTTCGAAGGTGGTGAAGACGTCGGTGTCCGCCTTGAGCGTGCCCAGGCGGTTGGCGCTCAGATAGCCGGCGCCGCCGCAGCACTCGCGGCAGATCTGGACCGTGTCGCTGCAGTGCCAGGTGGCGTAGGCCTTCAAGCCCGCGGCCAGGGTCTCGACCTCGCGACGCTTCTCGTCGTCGTCGAGGGCCTCGACATAGCGGTCGGCCAGGGAGCGCAGGGAGAAGTGCAGGGCGTAGGTCCTGGCCAGCCGCGGCAGCAGCCGGCGCTGGTGGGCGAGATAGTCGAGCACCGGGGCTTCCGGTTCGCCGCTGGCGCCGAACTGCCGGCGGCGCTCCCCGTAGCGGACGGCGATGGTCAGTGCCGATTTGGCCGCCGACAGCGACGCCAGCGCCACGCTGACCCGGCCGCCCACCAGGGTCCCGAGCATGGTGAAGAAGCGCTTGCCCTGGGACTGGATCGGGCTCGAATAGGTCCCGTCGGCGCCCACCGAGGCGAATCGATCGAGGAGGTTCTGGCGCGGGACCCGGACCCGGTCGAAGGCCAAGATGCCGTTGTCGACCCCCTCCAAGCCCATCTTGCCGCCGCAGTCCTCGATCGTGACTCCCGGCAGCGGGTTGCCCTCGTCGTCGCGGATCGGCACCAGCAGGGCGTGTACGCCGTGCTCGCCGCCGTCGGCGTGGAGCCGCGCGAACACGGTGACCATGCGGCCGTGGCAGGCGGCGTTGCCGATGAACTCCTTGCGCGCCGCGGGGTGCGGGGTGTGGACGATGAACTCCTGCGTCTCCGCGTCGTAGCGGGCCACGGTCTCGAGGTCCTGCACGTTGGAGCCGTGGCCGCTCTCGGTCATGGCGAAGCCGCCGGGAAGCTCGAGGCGCGCGGCGCGGGGCAGCAGCTCGCGGTGGTGGCGCTCGGTGCCGAGCTGCAGGATGCTGCCGCCGAAGAGCCCGAACTGGACCCCGAACTTCACCAGCAGGGAGAGGTCGTGATGGGCGAGGGTCTCGAAGGCGGCGAGGAAGGCGGGCGTGTCGCCGCCTCCGCCGTGCTCGACCGGATTGCCCAAAGCGCCCAGCCCCTCGTCGGCGAGCCGCCGGCACCAGGCCAGGACCTGCTCGCGATATTCGGCGCGTGGCAGGTCGCGCACGTAGGCGAACTCGTCGGTGGACAGCAGCTCACGCAGCCGCCAGCGCACGGCCCGCTGCGGACCGTCGAGCAGGTCGGCGAGCTCCGCGGCATCGAACGAAGGCTGCGGCCGGCGCGGCTCCGCCGCCGGGCGCCCTGCGGCGAGCAGGGCGCTGGTGGCCTCCGGCCCGACGATGCCCAGGCTGCCCTCCAGGGCCGCGAGCGCCTGTCGCTCCGGGACCGAGACGCCGTGCTCGCCGTGGGCGAGGGCGAGCGCCAGGTCGGTCAGCGACAGCCGCCTGCCGGGCTCCAGCTCGCCGGCGCGGTCGCGCAGGACGCGCAGCACGGACTGCAGGGC
>JBOGJI010000089.1:0-4277 GCA_050747865.1 Thermoanaerobaculia bacterium | reverse complement strand
AGGTCATCGCGCTGGCCGATCGAGCGATGCGTCGACTCCACCGGCGCCATTGGCGCCTGCTGTCGCTGGGCAAGCCGCCGCAGAAGGCGGTCACCGCGACGGCTCGGGAGCTCGTGGGCTTCCTGTGGGCAACGCTCTACCCGGCGGCGATGGAGACGAGCAACTGAGGCAGCGAGGGCTGAGAAGCCACCCATCCTCGGAGTCTTCAAGAGACGGCGCGGATGTGGAGGATGGATCTCAGTCTCGAGCTCAGAGGTGGCGGATGAGGACAGAGGGCACGAATCGGAGGATCCGCGGATTCACTAGGCGACAGGGAGCAAGCTCCTGGACTCGCGATGATAGACAGCGGTCCCTCCCGACGAAGCACGGTCATGCGGCTCTGTGCCGGCCTGCCGGCGCAACCCGCGAATATCAGAGTGACTCGTCGTCGAAGCGATCCCCTTCCTCATCCGCCACCTGTGGGCTCGAGACACGACACCGCTGCCCCCCACCCGTCCCAAGAACCCTTGACCGAAGTCGAGACTTGACAACGGTCGTTCCATATCAGTGAGTTCGATCTCCGGGCCAGGTCGGACACCTGCGCAAGCCGGGTGGGCGGCTCCTCGAACGGACAGCAGAGGGTGGGATGGAGCGGGTTGGTAGGGCCAGTAGGCGGCGAAGTTGCCGTGTGAACGTGCCCGGCGGCTATCGCGAGACCCCTTCTCCGCTCTTTGCGCGCAGGGATCCTGAAGCCCTGGAGAGAAAGCCTCGGGCAGGGGCGCGGAGTGGACGGATGGCAGTGCCGCGCGACACCATCGGCGGCGGGTGCGGATCAGGAGACGAGTGCCAGCCGCTTCAGATGAGAGACGCGCTCAGCCGGCGGCGACCCCGACCGGGCGGCCGAGCGTACGAGCCAAGAAGCGGCCGGTGTGGCTCTCGGGGTTCTCGGTCACCTGCTCCGGGGTGCCGGCGGCGACCAGGCGGCCGCCGGCGGCGCCGCCTTCGGGGCCCAGGTCGATCACCCAGTCGGCGTTCTTGATCACGTCCAGGTTGTGCTCGATGACGATGACCGTGTTGCCCAGGTCGACCAGGCGCTGGAGCAGGGCGACGAGTTTCTTCACGTCGTCGAAGTGCAGGCCGGTGGTCGGCTCGTCGAGCAGGTAGAGGGTGCGGCCGGTGGAGCGCTTGCACAGCTCCTTGGCGAGCTTGACCCGCTGCGCCTCGCCGCCCGACAGCGTGGTCGCCGGCTGGCCGAGATGGATGTAGCCCAGGCCCACGTCGTCGAGCGTCGCCAGCACCCGCTCGAGCTTGGGCACGGCGCCGAAGACCTCGCGTGCCTCCTCCACCGTCAGGTCGAGGATCTCGGCGATGTTGAGGCCCCTGTAGCGCACCGCCAGGGTCTCACGCTCGTAGCGGCGGCCGCCGCAGACCTCGCAGGTGACGTAGATGTCGGGCAGGAAGTGCATCTCGATCTTGATCTGCCCGTCCCCCTGGCAGGCCTCGCAGCGCCCCCCCTTGACGTTGAAGCTGAAACGGCCCGGCTGGTAGCCGCGCATGCGCGCCTCCGGCGTTCCCGCCATCAGCTCGCGGATGGGCGTGAAGAGCCCGGAGTAGGTGGCAGGGTTGGAGCGCGGCGTGCGGCCGATCGGGCTCTGGTCGATGGCGATCACCTTGTCGAGGTGCTCGAGGCCGGTGACCCGCCGGTGCTCGCCGGGCCGGCCTTGAGCCTTGTAGAAATAGCGCGCCAGCGCCGGATGCAGGGTGTCGCTGACGAGGCTGGACTTGCCGGAGCCCGAGACGCCGGTGACGACGAGGAAACGGCCGAGCGGGAAGGCCACATCGAGGTCCTTCAAGTTGTTGTGGCGCGCCCCCTCGACGACCACGGCGTGGCCGTTGCCGTGGCGGCGCTCGGCCGGCGTCGGCACCTCCAGCTCGCCGCGCAGGTAGCGGCCGGTCAGCGACGTGCGGTGGGCCGTGACGTCTTCGGGCGGCCCCTCGGCCACGACCTCGCCGCCGTGGCGGCCGGCCCCCGGGCCCAGGTCGACGACCCAGTCGGCGGCGCGGATGGTCTCCTCGTCGTGCTCGACCACCAGCACCGAGTTGCCGAGGTCGCGCATGCCCTTCAAGGTGTCGAGCAGGCGGGCGTTGTCGCGCTGGTGCAGTCCAATGGAGGGCTCGTCGAGCACGTAAAGGACGCCCATGAGCTTGGAGCCGATCTGGGTGGCGAGCCGGATGCGCTGGCTCTCGCCGCCGGACAGGGTCGCCCCGGAGCGCTCCAGGGTGAGGTAGCCGACGCCCACGTCGACCAGGAAACGCAGACGATCGGCGATCTCGTGCAGGACCTTGTCGGCGATCTTGTGCTCGCGCTGCGACAGCTCCCATCCGGCCATGCGCTCGAGCAGCTCGGCGACCGGCAGGGCGGAGAGGGTGTCGATGGCCTCTCCCAACACGGTGACCGCCAGGGCCTCGGGCTTGAGGCGGCGCCCGTTGCATAAGGGGCAGGTGTGGATCGACATGTACTGCTCGATTTCGGTCCGCACGCGCGCCGACTCGGTGTCGCGATAGCGGCGATCGAGCAGCGGCACCACCCCCTCGAAGGTCCCCCTCCATTCGTAGGCCGACCTCTTGCCCTCGATGCGGAAGGCCATCTCGCGGTCGCCCGCGCCGTAGAGGATCGCCTTCTGCACCTTCGGTGGCAGCTCGTTCCACGGTGTGTCGAGGGAGAACTTCAGCTCCTCGGCCAGCGTCTCGAGCATGCGCATGCGCCAGGACTGGCCACCCGAGGACCAGGGCCCGACGGCGCCTGCCGCGAGCGAGCGCTCGGGATCGACCACCACCTTGTCCGGATCGACGCCGCGCAGCGTGCCCAGCCCCGAGCACTCGGGGCAGGCGCCGTAGGGGCTGTTGAAGGAGAACAGCCGGGGGGAGATCTCGGCGACGCTGGTGCCGCAGTCGGCGCAGGCGGCATGCTGGGACAGGAGCTCCTCTTCGCCTCCCTGGGGCGCCACGACCACCAGGCCCTGGGCGACGCGCAGCGCGGTCTCGAGCGACGCGGTGAGGCGCTGCTCTAGCCCCGCCTTGACGACCAGGCGGTCGACGACGATGTCGATGTCGTGGCGCTTCTGCTTGTCGAGCGCCGGCAGGTCGTCGGAGAGCTCCTGCGTCTCGCCGTCGATGCGCGCCCGCAGGAAGCCCTCGCGGACCATCTGCTTGAGCTGCTGCTTGAACTCGCCCTTGCGGCCGCGGACGTAGGGGGCGTAGAGGACCAGGCGGGTGCCTTCGGGCAGCTCCAGGATGCGGTCGACCATCTGGCCGACGGTCTGGGAGAGAATGGGCTTGCCGCAGGTCGGGCAGTGGGGCTGGCCGATGGAGGCGTAGAGGAGGCGCAGGTAGTCGTGGATCTCGGTGATGGTGCCGACGGTGGAGCGCGGGTTCTTGGAGACGGACTTCTGCTCGATGGAGATGGCCGGGGAGAGGCCCTCGATGGAGTCGACGTCGGGCTTCTCGAGCTGCTGCAGGAACTGGCGGGCGTAGGTCGAGAGGGACTCTACGTAGCGGCGCTGGCCTTCGGCGAAGAGGGTGTCGAAGGCGAGCGAGGACTTGCCCGAGCCAGAGACGCCGGTAACGACGACGAGCTTGTTGCGGGGGATCTCGAGGTCGATGTTCTTGAGGTTGTGGGCGCGGGCGCCGCGGACGACGATCGACTCCATGTCTCGCTGCCTTCTTCCGCCGCGGTCGTTGGGGCGATCCGGGCGGAACCCGTCAGGTTATCGGAAGCACTGCGGGCTTGTCGAACAGCCTGTGCCGTTTCGGAGGAAACACTGCTCCCGGTTCCAACATTCCTCGTCGACAGAATCGCGCCCCCTCCCGGAGGCGGCCGCGTGTCGCCCGAGGTTCTCGGGAGGGCTTCTAGCACCGGGGCTACGGGTGCGTAGCCCCAGTGGTTCCTGGAGGGGTCAGGGGGATTGGCGGCTCAGGCGCTCCGGTTGGGTTGTGGGAGTTCGGCGTTGGGCGGAGTGCGGGCGGACGGCGTTGGCGCGACCTGGGGATGACTGCTGTGGAGTGAGCTCGCGCCGGATCTGGTCGGGGCGGTCCGGCGGGGTTGGAGAGCCTGGGCGGCGCGGGGTCTCGGTGTCGATGGCATTGATGCCCAGGGCAAACTGGAGGTTCTGCCACGCCTCGCGGCTGTAGACGAAGGGCGTCCAGCGGTTGTCGGCGGAGGTGGTGTGGACGCCGGCATCCGCGGCCGCGGCGGACGTGGGGGGCTCGAAGGCGAGGCGTTCGAGGTCGACCAGGGG
>JBOGJI010000088.1:0-5111 GCA_050747865.1 Thermoanaerobaculia bacterium | reverse complement strand
ACCGGAAAGGCCTCCTTCCTCGGAGCTCTGGCGTGACGTGGAACTCACCGAGCTCCAAGCAGGATAAGCCTTTCCGGCGTTTCTCGCTACCTCCATCGGCTGGTTTCAAGCTTGTTCAGGGTCTAGGACCCGACCTCCAGGGGCGCGGGCGCCGGGCAGAAGGGGTCGCGTCTCAGCTCACGCTCGGGCACGGCCGTGAAGGGCGCATCCGCCCAGATATCGGCGAGGGCGCGCAGGAAGTTGCCGCCCAGGATCAGCTCCACGTCGGCAGCGCCGTAGCCGCGGCGCAACAGCCCATCGGCGATCTGGAAGACCCGCCACCGCGGGTCGAGGCCGCGCAGCCGGTAGATCGGCGACGGCCGCCATCAGCTCGATCACGCGGTCCGACTTGTTGCGCCGCTGGTGCGGGACCAGCGCGCGGCAGTTGGAGTGGGTGACGAGTACGGGCTTGCGCGAGGTGGCGATCGCCTCCACGCTGGTGCGCTCCCCGCAGTGCGAGATGTCGACCGCCATGCCGAGGCGGTTCATCGCCGCCACCACCTCGGCTCCGAACGGCGTCAGACCGGTGTCCGGCACCGCAAAGCACCCGCTGCCCAGGCGATTGCGGTCGTTGTAGGTGAGCTGTGAGACTCGCTGCCCCCAACCGAAGAAGAGCTCCACGTCGTCGACGTCACGGAAGTGGTCGGAGCTCTGGAAGCCGACCAGGACCCCCAGCTTGCCGACCCGGCTCGCCTGCAGCAGGTCCGTGAGGGAGCCGACGGGGGTGAGAAAGCAGGGCCGGTTGCCGAGCAGGTTCCGCCAGCGCGCCAGCCACTGCTTGGCCCGCTCCCGCGGGTCCGCGGCGCGCGGCTCGACGGCGGGGTGGAAGATCTGGATGCCGCTGGCCTCGAGGTAGCGGAAATCCTCCTCGCCGAAGCTCTCCGGACTGTACTGCCACCGCCTCAGCCTGCTCCAATCGAGCGTCAGCAGGCTCAACATGTCGATCACGGTCGCTTCGGCGACGAGGTCGACCGCCCGCGTGGAGACGCTGATTCCGTGCGCCGGAGAGAGCATGACGCGGCCCAGGCCGAGCATCGGAGCCGCCAGCCATCGCGCACCGGCGCACAGAGCGCCTTGGAGCAGAGTCCGTCTCGTGACGTCTCCGCCCATGGGAGCCCTCAGCGTCTCCCAGCCGCCGGTCGAGCCGGCGGCGCGACGATGGCTAGCTGATCTTTACGGCGCGGACGACGTAGCGCTCCGGCGCGTTGCCGACGTACCAGAACGGATAGCAGGTTACCAGCGTCAGGGAAGAATACCCGGTGCGCCCCGCCACCTCGACCCGATCCGGCTTCACGACGCGGGCCCATTCGACGGCATAGGTCTCCGTCATCCCGCCGCGCTCGAGAGCGATGCGGTCGCCGACCTCGAGCTCGCCGAGGCGGCGGAAGAAGCTGTCCCGGTGACCGGCGAGCACGATGTTGTCCGCCTCGCCGAGGCGCGCGCCGCCGGTCAGCCGGCCGACGGCCCGGCGCAGCACCTGCCCATCGGTCCCCTCCGCCACCACGACCTCCAGGTCCAGGCGCGGGATGCGCAGCGACGCCAGCGGCGTGCCGGCGGCAACGTCTCTTGCCGCGGCGGTGCCCGACGCGTCGCCCGCGACAGTGGAACCCACGAGCTGCGCCGCGGCTCGCTGATAGAGATGGATATCGGCAAGCGCCCATCCGGTCCACGCCAGACAGCTCAAGCCGACAACCCACAGGGCCACCTCCAAACGACCCAGGCGCCGGCGAGCCCGGCTACCTCGCCCGGATCGGCCGTGATGCTGAGAATCGTCGTTTCGCACGGCGTCGCTCCCGCTGCAAAAACCTCGCGCGGCGAGGAAGACCCGGGCGCGGGCCGGGGCTGCCGGCCCCAGCCCACGCTCCGGTTGCGATAGCGCGATTACTTACGACGCAGGCGGAGCCACGCGGCCGAGGCCACGCCGGCACCACCGAGAAGGGCGATCAGCGGAAGCGGGCTGGCCGTTGCCGGCAGCTCCTCCTCCACTCCTTCCTCCTCGGTCTGCATCTCGAGCTCGTCCGTCTCTGCGGCCACCGGCTCCTCGGTCTCTTCGACCGGCGGAATCTCGGCAGGCGGCTGCTCCTGGGTCACCGGCTGCTCTTCGGGCAGCGGCTCCTCAGGTACCTGCGCCATCAAAGGCGCATAGGCGAGGACGGCGAGCCCCAACAGGATGGTGAGTATCTTGGCTCTCATTGCGACACCTCCTCGTTGCGGTTGGTCATGGTGTTGGCTTCGACTCCTGGCGTCATTCGAATGCACCCGCCGATGGTGGATCGTGCAAGGGGTGTGCCGGGCTTCCGGACGCCCGCGGTAGGGGCCGAAATCCCTGTCGCCAGGCCGCTTTCCGCGGGTGATCGGGAGATTTCGCGCGCCGGCGGTCTGGCGGTTGCGGGGCCGGGAGTTTCTCCCCCCTTCCGGCACTGCTCTTGCTCCACGTTTCGTGCAACATGACGACACTGGCAGGCCGTCCGATGGTCATCGCCGCGCTTACGCTCGGCCTCATCACGAGCGGATGTGCCAGCAAGGGGTACGTCCGCAGGGAGATCCAGAGCGTCGACCGGGACCTGCGAGCGACCGTGGAAGGCGAGCTCCCGGCGAGCACCGCGGACCTCGCCGCGCAGCGAACGCGGTTGGACGAAGCGGCCGCCCTCGCCGCGCTGGCCCACGAGCGCAGTGTGGAGGCCGAGCGACTGGCGCGGGAGCCCCTCCCGCTCACGCCCGCCTACACCGTGGAGGGCATCGGGTTCGCGCCCGGCAGCGCCCGCCTCTCAGGCGAGGCGACGGCGGTCCTCGACCAGCTGGCGACGCGGCTGCGGCTCGAAGACCGCGCGGTGCGCCTCGAGATTCGCGGCCAGACCGACGGCAGCGGCGACGCCCAACGAAACCTCCAGCTCGGCCGCATGCGAGCCGAGGCCGTGCTTCGCTATCTCCACACCACGGCAGGCGTCCCGCTGCACGCCATGCGGGTCATCTCCCTCGGAGACACCGCGCCGATCGCCGACGACGCGACTCCAGCCGGCCGCGCCCGCAACCGCCGTGTCGACATCGTGGTCCTGCGGCCCGGACCGTGATAGAACTCCGCTCCCGCCGAGAAACCGCGGCGCGAGGAAGGACATCGCATGACCACGACCACTACTGACCTGATCGCCCTGGAAGAGCGCTTCGGCGCCCACAACTATCACCCCCTGGACGTCGTCGTTGCCCGCGCCGAAGGCTGCTGGGTGTGGGACGTGGACGGCCGCCGCTACCTCGACTGCCTGGCCGCCTACTCGGCGGTCAACCAGGGGCACTGCCACCCGGCGATCGTCGCCACCTTGAAGGAACAGGCCGAGAAGGTGACCCTGACCTCGCGCGCCTTCCGCAACGACCAGCTTGGACCGTTCTGCCAGGAGCTGGCGGAGCTGACCGGCTTCGCCCGCGTGTTGCCCATGAACACCGGCGCCGAGGCGGTCGAGACCGCGATCAAGGCGGCCCGCAAGTGGGCCTACGCGGTCAAAGGCGTGGCGGCCGACCAGGCGGAGATCCTGGTCTTCGACAACAACTTCCACGGCCGCACGACCACAATCGTCGGCTTCTCCTCCGAGGCCCAGTACCGCGACGGATTCGGGCCGTTCACCCCCGGCTTCCGGCGCCTGCCGTACGGCGACGCCGACGCGGTGGCCGCGGCCATGACCCCAAACGTCGCCGCCGTGCTGGTCGAGCCCATCCAGGGCGAGGGGGGCATCCTGATCCCGTCCGACGGGTACTTGAAGCGTCTGCGCGAGATCACCCACGAGCACAAGGCCCTGCTCATCCTCGACGAGATCCAGTCGGGGCTGGGCCGCACCGGCCGCATGCTCGCCTACGAGCACGAGGGCATCCGCCCGGACATCGTGATCCTCGGCAAGGCCCTGTCGGGCGGCGCCTACCCGGTCTCCGCCATCGTCGCCGACGACGAGGTCATGGGCGTCTTCAAGCCCGGCGACCACGGCTCGACCTACGGCGGCAATCCCCTGGGCGCCGCCGTCGCCCGCACCGCCATGCGCGTCCTGGTCGAGGAAGGGCTGGTGGAAAACTCCGCCCGCCTCGGCGCCTACGCCCTGGAGCGGCTCGCGCAGATCGACTCGCCGCACGTCAAGGAGATCCGCGGCCGCGGCCTGTGGATCGGCATCGAGCTCGAGCCCGAGGCCGGCGGCGCCCGCCGCTTCTGCGAAACCCTGATGGCCGAAGGCATGCTCTGCAAAGAGACCCACGAGCACGTCATCCGCATCGCCCCACCCCTGGTCATCACCGGCGAAGACCTCGACTGGGCCCTCGATCGCGTGGAACGCGTCCTTACCGCTTCGTAGCTGCTCATCTCGTCTCGGCCGTTGATTCGAGGCTCGTCAGCACCCCTGGATTCTGACGTTGGGGTTCCTCGACTCGATTGCGGTTATCAGGCCGTCCCAGCCGTGAAGCTGATCGATGACCGCGATCTTGCCGCCAGGATGCCGGAACTCGAGCATCCCAAACCGGCCTGAAATCGACCGCAGCTCGCCGATGGCGACAATGCGCGTACGTAGCGGCGCCTTGAACTCCAGCGTGTCGTCGGCGCGCAGGATGATCACCTGCGGAAGCGACAGGATCCAGTGCCAGAAGAATCCCAACAAGAGTGCCGTCCACGGGACGACGAATAGATCTTCGAGCTCGGCGCCACGCGTCAGCTCGCTGACCACACCCCACAAGATCCCGATGGTCAGGACCGTGAGGGAGCCGACCGTCATGACCGTCGCGAACTTGCTGAGTCGGTAGTTTTCGCTTCAGCCATCATACTGTGATCTCAACGCACGGCATGCTCCCGCGCACTCGGTGATGGACCGCACATACTTTTCGCCGACTGTGACTTCACGCGGCGGCCCACTCCGCGGAGAGCACCTCAGCCTGCTCGAGGACGGTCTGGGTGGCCTGCTCCTGCTTGTCTGGTGGATAGCCGTGTTTGCGGAGGATGCGCCTGACGAGGACGCGGAGCTGGGCGCGGACGTTCTCTCGTAGGGTCCAGTCGATGGTGACGTTGTTGCGCACCGTCTCGACCAGCTCGCGGGCGATGCCGCGCA
>JBOGJI010000087.1:0-5558 GCA_050747865.1 Thermoanaerobaculia bacterium | reverse complement strand
CGGCCGCGGTGTCGAAGATCGGCGAGGACATCGCGCTGCGCCGCGTCGAGCGGCTGGCGCCGGCGGGTGCGGGCATGGTCGCCGCCTACGTCCATGCCGGCGGCAAGATCGGCACGTTGGTCGCGGTCGAGTCCGCGGAGCCGATCAAGCCGGAGGTGCGCGCGCTCGCGCACAACGTGTGCATGCACGTGGCCGCGACGAGCCCGGCCAGCCTCTCACGCGACGACCTGCCCAAGGCCGTGGTCGACGCCGAGCGCAGCGTGCTGTCGAAGCAGGCCGCCGCCGAGGGCAAGCCGGCGAACATCATCGAGAAGATGATCGAGGGCCGACTCACGAAGTTCTTCAAGGAGGTCGTGCTGCTGGAGCAGGGCCTGGTCATGGATCCCGACAAGACCGTGGGCAAGGCGGCGCAGGAGGTCGGCGCAAGGGTCGTCGGCTTCCGCCGCTACCAGCTCGGGGAAGCCACCGAGGAATGAAGCCGGTCTACAAGCGCGTGCTGCTCAAGATCTCCGGCCAGAGCCTGGCCGGCGAGCGCGGCTTCGGCATCGATTCCAAGACCATCCAGGCCACCGCGCGCGAGATCGTCGACATCGTCGGGCTGGGCGTCGAGCTCGGCGTGGTCTGCGGCGGCGGCAACATCATCCGCGGCATCACCGCGTCGGCCGAGGGCATCAACCGCACCGCCGCCGACTACATGGGCATGCTCGGCGGCGTGATCAACGCGCTGGCGCTGCAGGACGCGCTGGAGAAGCGCGAGGTGCCGACCCGCGTGCAGACCGCCATCGAGATCCGCGCCGTCGCCGAGCCCTTCATCCGCCGGCGGGCGATCCGCCATCTGGAGAAGGGCCGGGTCGTCATCTTCGCCGCCGGCACCGGGAACCCCTTCTTCACCACCGACACAGCGGCGGCGCTGCGCGCCAACGAGGTGCGGGCCGAGGTGCTGCTCAAGGCGACGGCGGTGGACGGCATCTACTCGAGCGACCCGCAGCTCGATCCCGACGCGGAGCTGCTGCCAGAGATTTCCTATCATCAGGTCCTGAGCCTCGACCTCAAGGTCATGGACGCCGCCGCGATCAGCCTGTGCCGCGACAACGGCATCCCGATCAGGGTGTTCCGGCTGATGACGCCCGGCAACATCGGCCGGGTGGTGCGCGGCGAGGCGGTAGGATCCACGGTCACCGCTTGACGAGGAGGTGGACATGAAAGAGCTGTTCCGCAACGTCGAGCTGAAGATGAAGCAGGGTGTGGACCATTTCCACGACGAGCTGAAGCACCTGCGCACCGGCCGCGCCTCGCTCACCCTGCTCGAGGGGGTCCAGGCCGACTACTACGGCACGCCGACGCCCCTGAACCAGCTCGCCAACCTGTCGGTGGCCGACGCGCAGACCATCGTCGCCCAGCCCTGGGACGCGACCGCAGCGGCGGCGATCGAGAGGGCGATCCTGCAATCGGACCTCGGTCTCAACCCCTCCAACGACGGCAAGATCATCCGCATCCCGGTGCCGCCCCTGACCGAGGAGAGGCGCCGCGAGATCGTCAAGCGGGCGCACGACTTCGCCGAGGCGGCGCGCAACGCCGTGCGGCAGGGGCGCCGCGACGGCAACGAAGAGCTCAAGCGAATGGAGCACGACAAGCAGATCGGCGAGGACGACGAGCACCGCGGCCTGGAAGAGATCCAGAAGCTCCACGACCACTACATCCAGAAGATCAACGAGAGCCTGGAGACCAAAGAGAAAGACCTGATGACGGTCTGACCCATGGTGGCGTCGATCGCGCTGGTTCCGGCAGCAGGCGAGGGGCGCCGATTCGCCGGCGACGAGCCCAAGCTGTGGACCCGCGTGGCCGGCAGGCCGGTGCTGCTGTGGACCGTCGAGCGCCTGTACGAGGCCGGGCTGGATCGCGTCGTCGTGGCCCTGCCACCGGGACAGCTCCCAAGTCTCCAAGACGAGCTCGATTCGTTGGGGCGCGGCATCCACTGTGTGGCCGGGGGAGCGACTCGCCAGCAGTCGGTCGCCAATGCCCTGGCGGCCGCTCCCGGCGCCGGGGACGATCTGATCGTCGTCCACGACGGTGCGCGGCCGGCGGTGGCACAGGCGGACGTCCGACGCACCGTGGAGGCGGCCGACCTCTCCGGCGCCGCCCTGTTGGGGCGGCCGGTGACCGACACCCTGAAGCGCCTGCGCGGCGAGCTGGTGGAGGAGACAGTGCCGCGCCACGATCTGTTCCGCGCCGAAACACCCCAGGTCTTCCGGCGCGACCTCCTGCAGCGGGCCCTGCGCCAGGCGGCCGACGACGGTTTCGTCGGCAGCGACGAGGCGTCGGCGGTGGAGCGCTTGCCCGGCGTCCGGGTCCGCGTGGTCGCCGCCACCCGTCCGAATCCCAAGCTGACGCGCGTCGGCGACCTCGCTTACCTGGAGTTCCTGCTGCGCCAGTCGATGGTGGAGCCGGTGGCCTCATGACGCTGCGCATCGGACACGGCTACGACGTCCATCGGCTGGTCGCCGGCCGCCCTCTCGTGCTCGGCGGCGAGCACATCCCCCACGACAAGGGGCTCGAAGGTTTCAGCGACGCCGACGTGCTCCTCCACGCCGTCACCGACGCGATTCTGGGGGCAGCGGGGTCGGGCGACCTCGGCAGCCACTTTCCCCCCGGAGATCCGCGGTTCCGCGACGCCGACAGCGTCGAGCTGCTGCGGCAGGTCATGGAGGAGGTGAACGCCGACGGCTGGCAGGTGGTGAGCTGCGACACCACCGTCGTCGCCGAAGCCCCGAAGCTGTCGCCCCATCGCAACGCCATCCGCCAGCGCATCGCCTCCTGCCTGGGCATCGAGGCGCAAGCCGTCGGCTTCAAGGCCACGACCCACGAGGGCCTCGGCGCCATCGGGCGCGGCGAAGGAATCGCGGCATGGGCCGTGGTGCTGCTCGAGAAGCGCCCCCAGTGACGCAGATCTATGGCTTCCACCCGGTGCGCGAGGCGCTGAAGCGCCAGCCGCACGCGGTCGAACGGCTGTGGATCGGCTCCGGGGTCCGCGGCCGTCGCCGGCAGGAGCTGGAGGAGCTTTGTCGCCGTCACGGTGTGGCCGTGGAGCCGGTCCCCGACGCCCGGCTCGACGAGCTGACCGGCCGGGGCGTCCACAACGGCTTCGTCGCTACCCTGCGGCCCGGCGACGCGGCCCCCGACGCGCAGGCGGCCGACCCCGACCTGCTGGTGCTGGCCGAGGACGTCCAGGACCCGCGCAATCTCGGCGCCCTGCTGCGCGTCTGCGAGGGAGCGGGAGTCAGCCGCGTGCTGATCCGCGACCGCGGCAGCGCTCCGCTGTCGGCCGCGGCGGTCAAGACGGCTGCCGGCGCCACCCAGTGGCTCGCCGTCGAGCGCGTCACCAACCCGGCCCAGGAGCTCGAGCGCCTCAAGGCCGAAGGCTTCTGGGTGTTCGGCGCCGACCCGGCGGGTCGCCCTCCTTGGCAGCACGACCTCACCGGCAAGGTGGTCCTGGTCGTCGGCGGCGAAGAGCGCGGCATGCGCCGCCGCACCCGCGACCTGTGCGACCACCTGGTCGGACTCCCCATGCGAGGCCGCGTCGCCTCGCTCAACCTCGCCACCGCCGCCGCCGCCCTCCTCTACGAAGCCGTCCGTCAACGCCACCCAAGCTCCTGAACGGCCCCCGCGACCGGCCTTGCTGGGCGGACGCTCAGGCAGGTAGACTGTGCCGTCGCCCCGGCGGGGTCGACACTGCCGGCGTAGCTCAGGGGTAGAGCGGCTGCCTTGTAAGCAGCAGGTCCTCGGTTCGAATCCGAGTGCCGGCTCCAGCGCCATGGGGCACGCGGTTCATTCAGAGCGGAGGCGTGGCCGAGCGGTCAATGGCAGCAGACTGTAAATCTGCCGGGCTAAGCCCTACGGTGGTTCAAATCCATCCGCCTCCACCAAGCGGGAGTAACTCAGTGGTAGAGTCTCGGCCTTCCAAGCCGTTGGTCGCGGGTTCGATTCCCGTCTCCCGCTCCATCTGCCCTCGTCCCAGGCCCGGGGGGGGGGGTAGACAGCCGGCACGGGTTGTGTCAAGATGGCACTTCCGCCGGCGGGCCGAGCCGGCGGAAGTTGGATGTGGGGCCTTTACAGCGAGGCGGGCGGCGCAATATACTCACGCGGTTTGTCTGACGCCCCGGTGACCGTGATCCACGGAGGGGTGGCGGGCTTTTCGCGCCCACGTGGCTCAGGGGTAGAGCACTTCCTTGGTAAGGAAGGGGTCACCGGTTCAAATCCGGTCGTGGGCTCCATGGGGAGAAGGCGGGCGCGAGGCGCCCAGAGGGCAACGTGACCGTCGTCATGGACGGCGCGTAGATCCAAGTCTTCAGGAGGCACGAGCATAGCTATGTCCAAGGTGAAGTTCGAGCGTACGAAGCCGCACGTGAACATCGGGACGATCGGTCACGTGGACCACGGGAAGACGACGTTGACGGCGGCGATCACGCGTGTGCTGGCGGCGAAGGGTCTGGCGGACTTCGTGGCGTTCGATGCGATCGACAAGGCTCCGGAGGAGAAGGAGCGCGGGATCACGATTGCGACGGCGCACGTGGAGTACCAGACGGAGAATCGCCACTACGCGCACGTGGACTGCCCGGGTCATGCGGACTACGTGAAGAACATGATCACGGGTGCGGCGCAGATGGACGGGGCGATTCTGGTGGTGTCGGCGGCGGACGGTCCGATGCCGCAGACGCGTGAGCACATTCTGCTGGCGCGTCAGGTGGGGGTTCCGGCGATCGTGGTGTTCATGAACAAGTGCGACATGGTGGACGACGCGGAGCTTCTGGACCTGGTGGAGCTGGAGATCCGGGAGCTGTTGTCGAGCTACGAGTTTCCGGGCGACGAGATTCCGGTGGTGCGGGGCTCGGCGCTGCAGGCCTTGGAGTCGGGGGATCCGGAGTCGGAGGCGGGCAAGCAGCTCATGGAGCTGATGGCGGCGGTGGACAACCACATTCCCATGCCTGAGCGTGCGGTGGACAAGGACTTCCTGATGCCGATCGAGGACATCTTCTCGATCTCGGGGCGGGGCACGGTGGTAACGGGCCGGATCGAGCGGGGTGTGGTGAAGGTGGGCGAGGAAGTGGAGATCGTGGGGATCCACCCGACGTCGAAGACGGTGGTGACGGGAGTGGAGATGTTCAGGAAGCTGCTGGACGAGGGTCAGGCGGGAGACAACGTGGGGGTGCTCTTGCGGGGGACGAAGCGGGACGAGGTGGAGCGCGGCCAGGTGCTGGCGAAGCCGGGCTCGATCACGCCGCACACGAAGTTCAAGGGCGAGGTGTACGTGCTGACGAAGGAAGAGGGGGGTCGCCACACGCCGTTCTTCAACGGCTACCGTCCGCAGTTCTACTTCCGGACGACGGACGTGACGGGGGTGGCGAGCCTGCCTGGGGGCACGGAGATGGTGATGCCGGGGGACAACGTGAACCTAGAGGTGGAGCTGATCGCGCCGATCGCGATGGAGAAGGGGGTGCGATTCGCCATCCGTGAGGGCGGCCGCACCGTCGGCGCCGGCACGGTGACCGATATCGTGGAAT